>CAZNOK010000047.1:0-26552 GCA_964574605.1 uncultured Verrucomicrobiota bacterium | reverse complement strand
CGCCTCGCCCACCTCACTCACCACCCAACATAAATACTTGGACAGACTCCTAGTGGCACAAGAGGTCGCGTTGGTGGTTGTGCCGTCGCCGCCGAAGTATCTGGCGCGCCACCAATTAGGGATGCCGTCTCCGATACTGTCGGTTGGCGCGGAAGGGATCATCACGATGCGAAAGCCGACGGTGTTGTACTTACCGGCGGCAGAGCGGCCTTCGCCGATGTCGAGGCTTTTGCAACTACTGGCGGTGGCATACCACGAACCACCGCGGATTTGGTTGACGAGTTTGCCGGCCTCGGCGCCGTTGCTGGCGATGAATAGCGTAAGAGTCCATGCCCAGAGATTGCCGGCCATGTCGTGACAGCCGTAACCGCTCACGCCGTTGGTGAAACTGCCAACGGCGGTCGTGAATCCGCCGCTCGCATTGAGCGAATCAAACACATCGGTGTAGATGAAACCGGTCCACGTATCGTGATTGACCCAGCCGCTCACGGCGCAACTCGGACTCACCGCCAGATACGTCGGCACGCCGTTGGTGTTGTACGCGGCGATCTGGCTGACGGTCGTCGTGGTGCCGTAGTATGGCGAGTTGATGTTGTCATAGACGGCGGGGGAGTTGGAATAGTTGTTCAAATAATACGCTGCACAGACGGCGTTGAAGTTGAATCTGGTGTTCACGACATGGTTACTGTATGTGGCACCGGCTGTGTTGCCCCAGGGATAAAGGTTCGTGGTGCCGCCGCGCGCGGCTTTCTCCCACTGCTGGGCGGTTGGAATCGTCACGGTCCAGCCAGTGTTGGAACTGACCCACACGCAATATTTCAACGCATTCGTCAGCGAGACGTACGGCACCGGATGGTTCGCGCGTCCCGCCGGGTACGTGCCGCCAACCCAGTGCGACGGGTAACTGGTCAATCCCGTCGCGTCCACGAACGCCTTGTACTCCGCCTCAGTGACGTGAAACTTGCCGATGCAAAAGCCGTCAAGGTACACAGTCTGTGTGTTGGTGCCGGTGCCGTAGGTGAAGATGCCGGCAGGGACATAAACCATGTTGACCGGCACCTGAACGGGACGACCGTTGTCGGTGACGGTGTACGTATTCGTCGCCGTCGGATACGGGATACCGTCACCGTTGGCGGCGGTGGTGATGTTGCTGGTGGCGAACGCAGCGGGCGCGAGTGCCACAAGACAAAGCAGCGCTAACTTCACGGCTTGCGTTCAGCGTCGCGCTGTTTATCGCGCGCGATGACCTGCTTGTGATGCGACTCGCGGGCTGGCTCCCATTTCGCGAATTGCTCCGGCGTGAGGATTTCCTTCATCTTTGCCGTGAGCGCCTTGTGGGTCTCCAACGCCTGCTTCAACACTTGCTCCTGTGTGAGTTTGCCGCTGACTTTGCCTTCGTGAATTTCGCGGAAACGCTTGCTCGTCTCCGCGCAGGCAGCATCGTATTTGACTCGCTGCTCCTTCGTGAGGCCGAGCTTGTCAGCAAGCTCCGACATGAAAGCGTCGCCGCCGCGCGGCGGCGGGCCTTTCGGTTTCTGCGCATTGGCGCTGACCGCGAATACAATGGCGAGGATGATGAGTGTGAGTTTCATGGTGACTCCTTGATGCAATACAAATGGCCGACGGTGCGCAAATAGATCGCGCCGCCGGCGATTGCGGGTGATGACCACGTCATTTCGTTGACGGAATTCTTGCGGAGCAATTTGAGTTTCGGCCCGGCTTCGACGACGAAGGTCGTTCCATTTTCGTCGGTGCAGAAGATTTTGCCGTCGAACAGGCACGGCGACGCCTTGAACCCGACCGCGCCGGGCAACGGTTCGGCGTAAATGGTCGCGCCGGTCTTCGCATCGAAACAACTGAGCACACCGTGGTTGTGCGGCGGGAACACATACAGCCGTTCGCCGTCGAGCACTGCGGATGTGAAATGCGGCCCGGCATCGTTGCGGAACCAAGCGATGTGCTGGTTTGGTTTGGAGATATCGCCGGAGCCGCCGGCTTTGATCGCCCACATCGGGCCAAGCTCCTGACCGCGCGATTTGCTGCTCATGCCGACGTAGAGCATGTCCCTGCCGGCGACGGGCGATGCCTTGCAGCCACCGGATCCGCCTTTGCCGCCGCTGGTGTTGACGGGAAGGCTGCGCTCGGAACCGCAGCGCCAGAGTTCACGACCCGTAACGGGATCGTAGGAACGAAAATAACCGCTACCCATGCAGACGAGTTCGGTGCGCTTCGTGTTGCGCCAGAGAATCGGCGTGCTCCATGTGCTGCGCTCGGATCGCGTGACGCGCCAGACATCCTTGCCGGTTTTCTTGTCGAGCGCGACGAGGAAGGATTGCTGCTCGTTGTCGCACAACACAAACAACCGCTCGCCATCGAATGCCGGCGAACTCGAAGTGCCCCAGTTGGCGAACACCCGATACGCGCCGAGGTCGCGGCTCCAGAGAAGTTTGCCGGCCATGTCGTAACAAAACACGCCGGCAGTGCCGAAGTATGCGTACACGCGTTCGCCGTCCGTCACAGGCGTCTCGGTCGCGTAGGTGTTGGTGATGTGATTGCCTGTGCGCGGCTTGTGCTCGGCGGCAATCTGTTTCCAGAGCGTCTTGCCGGTCAGACGGTCGAGGCAGTGAACTTCCCAGCGAAACGCTTTGTTCGGCGCTTCCTCTCCGCCACCGGGACCGCTGCGCGGCGGCGGTGTCTGCTTATCGCAAATGGCCGTGGTCAGAAACACCTTGTCGCCGGCAACAACGGGACACGACCAGCCATAGCCCGGCACGCTCACGCGCCAACGCACGTTCTGGCTCGTGCTCCACTGGATCGGCAATCTCTTTTCCGGCGACACCCCGGTCCCGTCGCCGCGCCACGCCGGCCACAACGCCAGCAACCCACCGATAATTTGTGCGACAAAGAAATGCATTTGTGTTTTCTGGCGCGAATCTACCTCCGCAAAGGTTAAGGGAACATGAAGCGGCAAAAACTTTTCTGATGCAATTGGAGTGGCGTTTTCCCGCGATGTTGGTGATATTCGGAGCCACGATGAGATTGCTGGTCGTCGAAGATGAACCGGACCTGCTCGCCGGTCTGGCGCGCGCGTTGCGTCGTGCGGGTTATGCCGTGGACACCGCAGCGGACGGCGAGGACGGCCTGTACAAAGCCCAAGCCATGGACTACGACGCCATCGTGCTCGACATCATGTTGCCGCGCCTCGACGGCTGGCAATTGCTCGCCACGCTGCGCCAGACCAAACACACGCCAGTGCTGATGCTGACCGCGCGCGACGCGATGACCGACCGCGTTCGCGGATTCGACACGGGCGCGGATGATTACCTGGTCAAACCGTTCGACGTCGCCGAATTGCTCGCGCGATTGCGCGCGCTCATCCGCCGCAGCGCCGGCGAGTCGCGCGTGCGCATTGAGATCGGGAATGTGCGCATTGACACCGCTGCGCGGACAGTCACCCGCGACGGACAACCGCTCACACTCACCGCCCGTGAGTACGCCGTGCTCGAATATCTCACGCTGCACCGCGGCGAATTGGTCACGCGCAGCGTGTTCTACGAACATCTCTTCGACGAACGCGAGGACACGCTCTCGAATCTCATTGACGTTCACATCTCCAACCTTCGCCGCAAGCTTGGCCGCGATTTCATCGTCACGCGGCGCGGGCACGGCTACATGATACCCGCATGATGTTCCACTCCATCCGCTGGCGGTTGCAAGCGTGGCACGGCGTCCTACTCACCGCCGTCGTGGCCGGCTTCGGGTTCACCGCCCACCGGCTCGCGCGCGCCGAGCGGCTGCGAATCATTGACGAAGAACTGCAGACTCGCGCCGCCCAACTCAGCATCCTGCCGCCGTCAATTGCCGGGAATGAATCGCGCCTGCCGGCAAGCGTAGCCAGTCTTTTCGGCGACACATTCTACTTCGTCGTTTGGAAACCGGACGGCGCCGTGCAGGCAAGTTCCGGTTTTGTTCCGGCCGACTTGACTGTGCCGCCGCACACGCCGGGACAACAGACGCACGGCTTGCGCACGCGCGGCACGCGGCGCGAGTTCTACCGCTTCACGCAATCGAATCGCTGTTTCCTCGTCGGACGACCGATTGACGCGGAATTGGCTGCGTTGCGCCGGCTCGCATGGTATCTGACTGGCGTGGGCGCAGCAGTGCTCGCGTTCGGCCTGCTCGTCGGCTGGTGGCTGGCTACGCGCGCGCTCAAACCCATCGCCGCCATCAGCGCCGCCGCCGAAACGATTGCCGCAGGCAATCTCGCCCAACGCATCAGCACCGCCGGCTCCGACGACGAACTAAATCGTCTCGCGCGCGTCTTGAATTCCACCTTCGCCCGCCTTGAGACAGCCTTCGCGCAACAAGCGCGCTTCACCGCCGACGCCGCGCACGAGTTGCGCACGCCGGTCGCCGTCATCCTCACGCACGTCCAGAACGCCCTCGCCAGCGACAATCTCACCGATGAACACCGCGAGGCTTTCCAAGCGTGCCAACGCGCCGCGCAACGCATGCGCCGGCTCATCGAGTCGCTCTTGAAGCTCGCCCGCCTCGACGCCGGTCAGGAACCGATGAAGCGCGAGTCGTTTGACCTTTCGCAACTCACACACGATTGCGTCGAATTGGTGCGCCCGCTGGCCAACGCGCGCGGCATCGCGCTGCATTGCGACTTGCCCACCGCGCCGTGCACCGGCGACGCCGACCTTCTCGCCGAGGTTATCACCAACCTGCTCACCAACGCCATCGAATACAACCGCGATCACGGTGAAGTTCGCATCACCGCTCGCCGCGCGAACGCCAACGTTCTTCTCAGCGTCACCGACACCGGTCCCGGCATCAGTGCCGAGGATATTCCCCACATCTTCGAGCGTTTCTATCGTGCCGATCCGTCTCGCACCCAAACTAGGGACCACACCGGCCTGGGGTTGGCCATCAGCAAGGCAATCGTGGAAGCGCATGGCGGAACAATTGAAGTCGCCAGCCAGCCCGGAGCCGGCGCAACTTTCACGGTCCGGCTGATTACTTGATGACAACAATGTCTTTCGCAGCGTCGGTTGGGTTCGCGACACTACTGAGATCGTTCGCGATGAGCGTGATGTCACGACTGCGGTCGCCGGCTACTTTCAGGAATGTTCCGTCCTTGGCGCGAGGCCGGCAGCCGCGGATGAGCGCGCACTGCGTCTGCACGAGATTCAACATCGCCGCGCTGCCCGGCCAGAACGTGGCGTCGAAACCGTCAATCGCCAAGTCCTCCACGTCGTCGAAGGCCATCGCATGGCGCAGATCGGCAGCGGTCGTGCGTAGCTGCACGTTGGAGAAGCGCAGTCCCTTCACGTGCCGGCAGTAGAAACCGTAGGCCGGCAGGTCGCCAAACATGTGGGACTCCGGATATTTCTTCGGCAACTCCGGCACTTCTCGCGTGACCAGTTTCTTGTCGCCGCCGCCCTCGAATGAGAACATGATGTTGCTGAGCGAGACGTTCTCGATGGGCGCATTGGTCAGGCCACTGATCGAGCAGCCGGTCTTCCCGACGCCGGTGGCAACGATGTTGTTGATAACGACGTCCTTGAAACTGCCGACAGGCGGCGGTTCCATGCCTTCCTTGAACGGTCGGGCACGGTCGCCGAGCCGCAGGAATAACGGCACGTTGACACCGTGGATGGTAATGTTGGCGATGGCGACGCGCTCGAGCTTGCCGCCGTCCACCAGTTCCAACGAGATGCCGCTGATGCCGCGACCGCGGCCGTAGAAGACGTTGGTGTGCGTCGGCGACGTGACAACGCAGTTGGCGATGGTGATGTTCTTGAAACCGCCGTTGGACTCGGTACCCATCTTGATCGCGTTGCAATGGCTGCGCGCGATGCAATCGCTGATGGTGATGCTGTCGCAAGGCCGCTCGAACGTGCTCTTGAGCGTGATGGCGTCGTCGTCGGACTCGAACACGCATTGCGAGACGGTGCAATCCTTGCAGCCATCGAGGTCGAGGCTGTCGTTGTTGGCGTTGCCGAAGTTCCAGACGTGAACGCCGCGCATCGTCACGCGCTCGCAGCCGAGATAATGCTGCATCCACATCGCCGAGTGCTGCAACGTCAAGCCTTCGACGCGAACATCGCGGCAATTGACGAAGCGAATGAGGTACGGCCGGTTCTCGTAAGGACGCGAACGGTCTTTCATCTTGAAGCTCTCGCCCTGCCCGTCAATCACGCCGCGACCGACAAGACCGATGTTGTTGAGGTTCTCGCCGGCGATGAGGCTCTGTTTCACGTAGTTGTCGGTGTAGGAGCGAATCGCCGGGATGTTGTGCTGGTAATGGGCGATGTTGGTGCTGCCGAGCAACGTCGCGCCGCCGGCGATTTCCAGCGTCACATGGCTTCGCAGATAAATCGTGCCCGACAGGAACTTGCCACCGGCAAGCAACACCGTGCCGCCGCCGGCGTTGGCACAGGAGCCAATCGCCTTCTGGATCGGCGCGGTGCAGAGCGTGGAGCTGTCGGGCTTCGCGCCAAAGTCGCGCGCGTCAAAGACTGCAGCGGCAGCATTCGCGACGACAAACAAAACGGAGACGAACAGGATGTGTTTCATGGTCTGCTTCGGTTTGACGTTGTGTACGAGTGCGCGACCGACTTGTCAACGCGAACATATTCAACCGCAGCTTGGCTGGTGGAAACTCGAACGCGAAGGTGACCGGAACCGCCGAGGATGACGCCGCTTTTGTAGCCGTACTCGGCAGCGCTGCGGGTGCTGCCCTTCGGGTCGCCGGGCTGCGGGACCTCTTGATAAACGATGCCGTCCAAGTCTTGCTTGGCGTAGAGGTGATCGTGTCCGTGGAAGACAATGTTGACTTTGTTACTGACGAGCAACTGGTGAATCGGCATCGGCCAGCCGGGACGCTTCTGCTTGAACTCCTTGCCGCCCCACTCGAACAATCCCGCTGCCTCGACTCCGCCGCGTCCCGCTCGCTCAAGTCCACCAACGAGTTGGTGGATAAAGACGAACTTGAAGCGCGCTGTGCTGGTTTCCAGTGTCTTCTTCAGCCAGTCGTATTGCTCCCGGCCAAGCGTGCGCGTCCAGTTGTCGCCGGCGCGGCGCTGGCGGGGCGTGAACCAGTACGGATCGAGCACGACAAACAGCGCGTTGCCGTGTTGCCATGCGTAATAGTTGCGACCGTCCTTCGCGAGTGGATTCGGGAAGTATCGCAGCCGCATCGAACGCGACCACATCGCAAGATTGTTCGTCGTGCCGTCAAGATAGCGGCCACCTTCGCCGTCGTGATTTCCAATGACCAAGTACACCGGACAACGTAACAGATCGAAGTACCGTCGTTGGTCGGCGTATTGTTTCGCCGCCGCCTCACGGCTCTCGTGTTTCTCCGACATGAACGTGTCGCCAAGGTCAATATGAAACACCGGTTTGTCCGCGGCGGCATTCTTCAGCGTCTGCTGGTACAACGCGAGGTCGGTGTGCTCGTCGAGATGCGAGTCGGCGGTGACGGTGAAGATGAACTGACTTTGTCCCCACCCCGAAGACACGAACAGAACAGACAGCATGATTGTCATTCTGAGCGAAGCGAAGAATCTCTGAATCATCGCTTGCCCTTCTTGCGCTTGCCTTCGCGTTGTGTGCCGGTAGGTTTGTTCGGATCGTAATTCGGATTCTTCGTCGGCATCTGGGCATTCACGGATTTCAAATACTCATCGAGCTTTCGATTCAGTTCGGTAACTTTGTCCGGCATCTTCTTGGCCAAGTCATCGCGCTCGCGGACGTCTTTGGCAATGTCGTACAGGTGAAGCGCGCCGGTCTCGTACACGCGGATGAGCTTGAAGTTGCCGACGTAGATCGCGGAAGACGGACCGATGGAGCCTTTGTCGTAGTGCGGGAAATGGACGACATACTCTTCGCGCGGGCGTTTCACTGCGCCGCCGGTAAAGGCCGGCACAAGGCTGCCGCCTTCGATGCCTTTCGGCAGCGGTTCACTCACGCGCGCCAGTTCGGCCATGGTCGGAAACAAATCAGCACCGACGGCACGAATGTGCGAACAGCTACCGGCTTTGATGCCGGGGCCGCGGATGATGAACGGGACGCGCAGGCCACCTTCGCTCACGGTGCCTTTGCCGCCGGCGAACGGCGAATTCTTGCCCGGCGTGCCGTGGTCGGTGGTGAAGATGACATAGGTGTTGTTGGCGATGCCAAGTTCATCGAGCTTCTTCAACACCATCCCGAACGCGACATCAAGGTCGTGATCCGCGTCGGCACCGCCGTGCCGTGAAGCGTAGTGTGACAACTGGAGATAGAACGGCTTGCCGGTTTTGACCTGTCGCGCCATGAAATCCATGCCGCGCTCGGTCATGCCGAAGAGTTGTTTCGGGTGAGGTTCTTCCACGTTGTCTGGGCCGCCGTTGTTGGTCGGGCCGTCGCTCTCCATGAAACCGTGTTCGCGCGGATGAGTCCGACCAACGTGCCATTTGCCGAAATGGGCCGTCGCGTACCCTGCGGACTTGAGCAACTCAGTAATCGTCGTTTCCTTCGTGGGAAGTTCGGTTGAACTGGGCGGCGGTAGCACGCGGCTGTTGGTGGGAATGTCGCCGTCGCGTTTACCTTCGTTGACAAACGTCATGTGCAACTGCGCCGGGCTTTTGCCGGTGAAATAGGTGGCGCGCGACGGCGTGCAGCGTGGCGATGGCGCGTAGAAGTTCGCGAACCGCATCCCGCCCTGCGCAAGCTTCTCGAAGTTTGGCGTGCGCACGAAACTGCTCTTGGACTCCGGCATCGCATCATCCATCCGTACCGATGTACTGCTCCAACCGTGCCCTTCACCGAGAACGAAAACGAAGTTCGGCGCGGCAACCGCAGACGCATGGAGGATTAAGCCGAGAAGAACCTTCATCGGCGTTTTCCCCCTTTACCTCCTTTTCCCGGCGGACGGTCGCCGGGCGGTCGGCGCTCGGGATACACGTCAATGCCTTTTTCGGCGCGCTCGGTGATGGTGCCTTTCGGCGTGAGGTCGCGACCTTTGAAGGCGAGATGGTCGACGGCGTAACGGTAGGCGCGGAAGGCGGAGTTCGCCATCGGCAACACATCGCCGAGCACCTTCACGGGACCATTGCGCGTGATGGGGTTGATGTATTCCCAGACGAGTTCGTTTTTTTCCGTCACCTCGAAGAAGTGGCCCTCGGTGTCGGAGCAAATGAACGTGTTTCCGTTGGGGAGACGTTGGCCGCTGGAACCAATGTGGCTGAAGAACCCGTGGCTGTTCACCGAGCGGTAACTCCAAACGACGTGCTTCGAGATGTCGCGCGGACGGTTGTGCGTGTCGTGATCGTACTCTTCCCGACGGTAGCCGGCGTCTGGTGGGTTGACGTATTTGCCGGTGTTGCGACCGTTCGCATCGAGGAACGGATTGATTTCGAGGATCGAGGAATGGGGCGTGCGCTGGAACAGATATTGGCCGTTGTTGAAGACCATGATGTTGCCGGCGCCGGGCAGGCCGGGGCGAATCCAATGCGCGTCGTGACTGCCGCCCATTTGTTTGTGGCCGGAAGTGGCGGTGTCCCAGTTTTCGAGGATGCGCGGCGGATCGCCTTGGCCGTAGCGGGACGGGTCGCCGAACCGGTAGAGGAAATCACCGGCCGGACCGGCGGCCTTGGCGATACTCGCCTTCGGATCGCCGGCAATGAATGTGCCGTCGTGATCAATCACGTAGAGTTCGCCTTGGACGGAGTTGATGACGATATGACCGGACTCGGCGTTGTAGTCCATCGAATTGCAGTGCAACCAGTCGCGTTTGAGCGGGCGACCCGGCATATTGATATTGATGCGGTGCGGATTGTCCGCACCAACGTGATCGAAGAAACACCATTCCCAGATGACGTTGCCTTGCATGTCCACTTCGACGACGGCATCCATTTGGCCGCCTTCATACGGGCCTTTCTTTGGGTCGGCACCGGCGGTAATGGCTTGCTCGTGGCTGATCGCCTTGTTGGCGATGTAGAGCGTGGTGGCCGCGTTGAGTTTCTTGTTGAAGATGCGGACCCAGTCGTGATGCGGTGCGTAGTTCTCGCGTTTCTCGGTGTACTCCCAGATCTTCTTGCCGTCCCAATCCACCTCCGTGAACCCTTGGAAGCCGCTCGGGTCATCCTTCGATGCGTCGAGGATGTTACCGTTGTCGAGCAAATGCGGATTCGTTCCGATGGCCCACGTGTGGACGACACGTCCCTCCATGTCGAGCAGGAACGTTCGATTACCGACACCAAACAGCGTGTAGCCGTTGAGGGCTTTCTCCTTGTTATGGAAAAGCAGTTCGGTCGGGCCTTGCAATCGCTCGTAGGCGAAGGCTGAGCCGGTCAGCAGAGCAATGGAAATCAGTATTCGTTTCATGGCTTGATACCTCACTATTCGCGACGCTCGCCGCCTTTGCTCTTGCCTTTGCCGCCGGGACCGCGGTCGGTGCGTTGCGCTTCGGTCATGTTGTCGAGACCGGTCTTGCCTTTCATCGAGACGGGCAATTCGATGACGCCTTTCGGAGTCAGGTCGCGACCTTTGAGGCCGACGTAATCGGGATCGTAGCGGTGGACTTTGAAGACGGCATTCCAAAGGTGGCCACGCATGTCTTTGCCGGGGATTTCGCCTTGGGCGAGGATGCCGCCGCGGACCATCGGGTTGACGTATTGCCAAACCGTCTCGCCGTTCGGCGTGACCTCGAACAAATTCCCGACGATGCCGGCGCAGATGAGCGTGTTGCCGTTGCGCAGGCGATGAGCACCGGAGATTTCGCTGGAGAAGAAGTCGGTCCGGTTCTTGGCTTCGTAGTGCCAGACTGGTTTGTCGGGGCCGTACGCTTTGCCGGAAGCGAGAGTGTAACGACCGTTCGCGTCAATTGGCAAAACGATCTCCTCGACGCTGGACCAGCCACGGTCGTAGCCGTTGTTGAAGATGGTCATGTGGCCGGTGCCGGGATAACCAGCGGGAATTCAGAGTGCGTCGTGTTGCTGGACGAGTTGCTTGTCGCTGGTTGAGCCGCGCTTGTAGGCGGCGGGATTGCCCCAACGATAAATGAGGTCGCCACCTTTGCCGTGTTTGCCGCCGGTGTGACCGGCGACTTGTTTCGCGGGAGTGCTGTGGTCAATGATCCAGATTTCGTTGCAGCCGCGGATGCTGAGGACGATCTGGTCGAGTGCGGGATTGTAGTCGAGCGAGTTCATGTGGTTCCAAAACGCAGCCGTGGCGCGGCCGTTGCAGGCGACGTCAACCAGTTCGGGATGCGCGGCAGGATCGCCGTAGTTGGGTTTGGATTTGTCGCGGTTCTGGATGAGGTGATCCCAAACGTGCCATTCCCAGACGATCTTGCCGCCTTTCGGATAAGTCGGTTCGATTTCGACAACGGCATCGGGCACTAGAAATTCGTCGCGCATCATTTCCGAGTCAAAACCAGCCGCGACCGCTTGTTCAAGGGATTTGCGTTCGACCATGAGCGCGAGAATGTGTCCGTTCGGCATCGGTTTGATGTCGTGATGCAACTGGTAATCGCGGGTGGCATGGGTGAACTCCCAGAGCATTTTGCCGTCCCAGTCGTACTCCTCGATGCGACCGCCTTCACCGCCGCCGGTGCCGCCTTGCACTTTGACCATGCATGACCGCAACAAATGTCCGTTCGGCAACAGATAGACGGTCTGCCCCGGCTCGTACTCGCTTTTCCATTGGCGAACGTAACGGCCCTGGTTGTCGAGAAGGTAGGTGACGGTGTTGTGTTTCGGCGCCATCAACGTGTAGCCGGGGCATGCCTTTGAGGTGTTGAGATACAAGCCGACGGTCTGGCCGGGGGTTGGGGACGTTGGGATTTTGTTTTCCGGCATCTGGTGCCGGCCACCGCCACCTTCGCGGTCGCGACGGCCCTCATCCCTCCGCTGTGCCGTGGCGTTGGCCACCAGCAAGATCAACAATGCACTTGTTGTGAGTTTGCGAATATTCATGATTAGTCTCCTATCGTTTTGGTGTTGGCGGACGACTACCGTCGCCGGTGCGCGAATAAACGACCTGCAACTCCGCAGTGCCGAGGAGTCGGTCTTTCATCGCGGCGAGCAAGACCTCGCGATTGACTTCCGACGGCGGCACGGTGATTTGCGGCGGCGCGGAAAGCGCATAGACGGTGTAGATGTACGTCTTGGCTCCCGGTCCCTTCGAATGCGGCGGCGCGTACTCGGTGCGTTCGTTAACGCTGTTGTTGCCGAGCGTGCCGACGCCTTTCACATTTTTCGGCAAGCTCTGGAGGTTGGACGGGATGTTGTAGAGAATCCAATACCACTTTGTCATGTCGGGCGCTTCGTGGTGCATGATTATTGCGAAACTTTTCGTGCCAGCCGGTGTGCCGCTCCATTCAAGCGGCAACGTGGCACTGGCACCGTCGCCAGTGAACTCGACCGGTAATGTTCCACCATTTGCGACCGCCGAACTGCGGAGAACAAACGTACTAATTGGTTTGCGCAGGTCGGTTGTCGTTTTGGCATAACCTTGCTGCGGCTTGTCAGACCGCGGTGAACGATCTTCACCACCGCCTTGTCGGGAAGCGCCGCCACCTTCTGGGCGCGGACGTTTTCCAGCTTTTCCACCTTTTCCACCGCCGGGACCGCCTTCGCGACCGCGAATTTCTTGGACTGGTGTCGGCTTAATGACGGGAAGGCTCTCGGCGTTGACCGGCAGCACAATGCGGAAACCGAGGTGATAGTAAGGATGATCCGGGTCCTGCGGGCCGCGGTAATAGGACGGGTTGCGGTTCGACACGCGGCCGTGGCCGTTCTCGCCGTTGTACCAGTTGCCGCCGCGCATGCCGCGGTATGGTTTGCCGTCCTGCACCAAGCTGCCGCTAGCCGGCCCGGGCGGATTGTTGGTCGGACTGTAGGAGTAGTAGTCGCGCACATACCAGTCGTTGATGAACTGCCAGACGTTGCCGCTCATGTCGTAGAGGCCGTAACCGTTTGCGCCATTTGAGGTCTGGAAAGTTTCCTGTGCGCCCGGCCAGTTGAAGTCAGCCTTGCGATGCAGTTTTCCATTGAAGAAGCCGACCGGTGTTGTCCAAGGCTGCGGACCGGCGCGGAACGGGTTCCTCGACTCCGGCCAATTCGCTTTCGTGGCATCCGCTTCGTCGCCCCAAGGGAAATTCCGGTAAGGATTGTGCAGGCCGCCGCGCCCGGCGTATTCCCACTCAGCCTCGGTCGGAAGCCGGAATCCGCTCTTGTCGAAATCGCAGTCCCATGTCTTGGTGTTGTAGCAGAGTGGACGTTTCTGTTGGGCGCTCAGCCAGTTGCAGTACACCGCCGCACCGGGCCAACGGATGCAGACGATTGGATGATTCTCTTTTTTGTCGAGCACGCTGAACTTCCCGCCGCTCCAACCGATCCGGCTGTGCGGCGACATCTCGCGCGTCTCGCAAAGCAGATCATTGCCGCCGAGGAGATAGACGCCGCCCTTGCGGACTTCAATCTGGCGTTGCGCGAGTGCCGAATTCAGGAACTCGCAATACTCGCGCGTCGTCACCGTGTAGATGCCCATATAGAACGCGTCGAGCCGCACGGTGTGAATCGGCGTCTCGTCGCCGCCATGCTTCGGGTCCACGAAGTCGTGATGGTCTCCCATCTCGAACTTGCCCGCCGAGATCAGCGCCATGCCGGGGATTTTCTCCTGTGCGAGAGCTTGCACGGTCATTGCCACCGCCAACAGCATGAGTTGTGTCTTCATGTATCCAATTCTCCGTTCTACCAATATCAAACACCAGCACTGTTAAGGAACCGTGTTGTGGAAGCAGGAAAATTGTTAAGGAAGTGTAAAAGTGCTCAGCGCCAAGCTTTGATGCGGTAGAAGAGGTTGGTGGCCATGGTGGCTCCGTCGTGGCTAATGGAGTTGGTGATGGCGGTCGGCGGCCGGTTCGTCAAGATGACTCGCCACTGGTTGGACACAAGGTTCTCACAGCACTCGAGATATTGCGTGGCGTTGATGCCACCGATCCATGTGATGTGGACATTGGTGCTGACGATGCTGAGGTCGGTGATGGCGAGGCGCGAATTGCGGTTCGTCGGGTTGAGGTCGGCGAGGTAGCTTTGGCGGAGCGTGTAGCCGTTGGAGCCGGTCAGACTGGCAACGCTGAACAGCGTGGGATCGAAGCCGTAGGTGACAGCCCAGCCGTCAGGGATGCCGTTCGCGGGCGAGGACCATGCCGTGGGAATGGTGCCGTAACGGTATTCGAGCATCGTACTTAAGCCATCGTTATCGTAGTCGGTACCGCCGTTGGCGGTGGAGAGACTGCCGAAGAGCTGACGCTCCCAGATGTCGGGCAAGCCGTCGCCATCGGTGTCGGTGGCGGCACCGGTGTAGGTCTCGATGGTGCCGCGCGGGGTGAGGTCTTTACCGGCGAGACCGGGATAGTTGGTCGGGTAACGGTTGACGCGGAACACGGCGTTCAACAACTGGTCGGGCCGGGCCGGATCGGATGGGACGGTGCTGTCTTGGGCGAGCGGCGCGTCGGTTTCAGGACAGATGTAACGCCAGACGATGGTGCCGTTGGTGGTGACCTCGAAGAGGTCGCCGAAGATACCGGCGCAGATCAACGTGTTGCCGTTGGGCAAACGCTGTGCGCCGGAGATTTCGGAGGAGTAGAAGCTGTTGGACGGGCTGGCCATGTACACCCAGTAGTTGGACACGGGACCGTAGGCGGCGCCGGTAGTCAGGGCGTAGTTGCCCGCGCCATCCACGGGCGGCACGATCTCGTTGACGGTGGAATAGCCGCGACCGATACCGTTGTTGAAGATGAGGATGTTGCCGGCGCCGGGACAGTTCGTCGGAATCCAATGCGTGTGATGTTGCTGCCAGAGCATTCGCGGTGAACTGCCGCCACGGTCGTATTGCGCGGCCCAACCCCAGCGGTAGAGGATGTCGCCGCCTTTGCCGTAACGTCCACCGGTGTGGCCGGCGGCTTGGGCGGTGGTGAGTTGATGGTCAATGACGAACAGCTCGCTGTTGCCGCGGATACTGAGCATGATTTGATCGAGTTGTGCGTTGTAATCAATACCGTTCACGTGGTTCCAGAACTGCGGGATCTTCATGCCGGTGCCGTTGACATCAATGAGTTCGGGATGATCGGCGACGACACCGTAATTGGCTTTGCCGGCGTCATAATCCTGAATCATGTGATCCCAAATATGCCATTCCCAAACGACGGTGCCGCCGTAGGGCCGTGTCGGTTTTACTTCGACCAGACAATCCGGCAGCATGTAGCCTTGTGTGATGATGTTCGTGTCCAACAGACTGGGGTTAAAGCCGGCGGCGATGACCTCAGCGTATGTCTTCTTCTCGGCGACGAGAAGGAGGACATTTCCGTTCGGGAGGAGTTTGAAGTCGTGGTGGTGGATGTATGTCGGGCTGTACCAGTCCAGTGCCCAGACGAGGTTGCCGGCCCAGTCGCGTTCCTCGATGCGCCCGCCTTCGCCGCCGCCGGTGGAGGGACCGCCGCTCATGACCATGCAGGCGCGCATCAGGTGGCCGTTCTCCAAGAGATAATCAGCCCGGCCCGGCTCGTAGGTGCTCGTCCATTGGTGGACGATTTGGCCGGCGTTGTTAATCAAGTAGGTGTTGGTGCTGTGCATCGGCGAGATCAATGTGTAGCCGGGCCAAGCGTTGGCCGTGTTCAAGATCAGGCCGACGGTGGTGGCGGTTTTGTCGGGGCGCATCACGCGGAAACCGACATGGAACCACGGGCCGTTCGGGTCGTTAAGGCCGGTGTATGGGTCGGGGCCGCGGAAGTACGACGGGTCGCGATTTGCGACGCGACCGTGGCCGTAGTAGGTCTGTCCGCCACCGTTGTACCAATTGCCGCCACGCAGGCCGCGACAGGTCGAGCCGTCGGGCATTGTGGAGCCGGTGGTGGGGCCGGGCGGGTTGGTAACGACATTGTTGATCACGCAATTGGTGTAGTAGGTGTTCATGTACCAGTCGTTGATCCATTGCCACACGTTGCCGGACATGTCGTAGAGGCCGTAGCCGTTCGAGCCGTCGCGGGTTTGGTAGGAGGCTTGGGCAGCGGGCCAGTTGTAGTCGGTCTTATAACGGAGTGCGCCGTTGTAGAAACCAACCGGCGTGGTGCGCGGGTACTCGCCGGTCTCCCACGGATCGCCGGAGCCTTCCCAGTTGGCGAGCGTGCCATCAACGTTCGTGTCATCGCCCCAGGGGAAAATCCGGTACGTCGCCGAGCCGCCGCGTCCGGCGTATTCCCATTCGGCCTCGGTCGGCAGACGGAAACCGTTCTTCGTGAAGTCCGCAGCGCCAGTGTCGAGGTTGTAAGACGGTTTAAAGCCGCCGCGTTGGCTGAGCCAGTTGCAATACGCAATTGCGCCGAACCAGCGGATGCCGGTGATTGGGTGCACGTCGCGGTTGTCGCGGACGACGAAGGCGTTATTCGTGAACTGAATCGGGCTGTACGGATACGCGGCGACAGTGTCGCTGTAGATGTTGGTGCCGCCGACGGCGTAGATGAAGTTCGAGCGAACTTCGACAAGTCCCTGGTAGCGCGCAGCGTTGAGGTAATCGCAATACTCGCGGCAGGTCATCAGCGTCGTCGCCATGAACAGCGGGCTGATATAGACGTTGTGCAACGGCATTTCGTCCGTGGGATGGTCTGGATCAATGAAGTTGAAGTGGTCGCCCATGAGGTAACTGCCGCCGGGGATGCGGATGAATTGCGCGTTGAACGAACTGGTAATGTTGGTCGTGCCGCCGCGGACACAACGCACGGACAGGTTACCCGCCTTGTTGGTGTAGGTGGTAATGCCGAACTGGCAATCGAGATACCACGCTTCGTTGGTCGAGTTGTGCATCGTCGTGCTCGACCAGTAACGCGACGCGGTCGCGCCGGTGAAGTAGGTTGTGTCCACGGACGGCGCGGTGAGCGTCTCGTCGTTGATGGACTGGAGTTCCTTGATGTTCGGCAATCGCCAGTCGGTGTAACCGCCGAGCGAGAGCGACTCGGCATACTGGATGGCCGAGGTCCAATTGGTGGCGGTGGTTTCGGCTTGTTGCCACATCAGACCGGTGTCGGTGTCGGTGATGGTGCCGTTGGCGTTGTTAGTGAAATGGTGGATCGTGCTGGCCGTTGAAGGCGCGGGTGCGCCGCGGACACAGCGAACGTGGAACCGTCGTGAGCCGCCGGCGCTGAGGGTCTCCGTCTTCGGGTGCGCGCCGATGCCGCCGCCGGCATTGACGGCCCAGATGTGGTTCGAACTGTCAGCGCGCTGGTCGCGGGTCCACCAGTACTCCGCAAGCGTCACGGTGAAGTAGTTGGTATTGATGGCCGGGTTGATCGTGCCTTGTTTGGAGATGCTGTAAAGCTCGTGGGCAGTCGGCAACCGCCAATCGGTGTAGCCGGCGGTGTTGTTGGTCGTGGCGTAGGTCGCGGCGCTTTCCCAGGTCATCTCGCCGCCGTCGGTCTGTTGCCACATCAGGCCGGTGACGAGGTCGCTGATCGTGCCGTTGCCGTTGTTGACGTAGGCCGGCGGATTAATGGTGTAATCGGAGTCTTCGCCGAATGCGCTGTTGTAACCCAGGATCTGGCCGGTGTCGGGCAGACGGAGCATGCTCCAACCGCTCGGCAGCGAGATAACCGTGTACGAGTACGCGCCGTTGACCGGATCGGTGAGCACATGACCCAAGACGTCTTGAACACTGACATAGTAGCTAACGGTCGTGCCGGCGTCGAATGCGGGAATCTGCGCGCTGTAGAGAGTGCCGGCATTGCCCATGGCGACGGAGTTCGTGACACCGCCGACAATGTAGTAGAGCGCGGCTTGCGAGAGGTTGGTCATGGCAAGGACGGTGGCGCTGACGGTGACAATGTTGGTCGGTGTGGGCTGAGGAACCGAGAGCGCGGTGCCGACAATCGCGAGCGGCGGCGTGATGGTGTAGCTGTAGGTCACCATCCGGTTGGTCTTTCCGGTACCCTCATGTTCCGGCAAGAAGGTGCGCACGTAATCCACGACGGCGTTTGTGGGCGTAACCAGCACACGCAAATAACCTGAGTTGCCGTAGATGACGCCGTTGGTGTAGCCGTAACCGGTGGCGGCTCCCGTGCTGTTGTAGTTGGTGCGGCTCGGTTGTGGGACTTCCTGGTAAATGAGTTCGGGTCTGCCGTCGCCGTTGAGGTCGAGGTTCTCCTTCACGTAGAGGTGATCGTGGCCGTGGAAGAAGACATTCACATTGTTGGAGATCAGGAGGTCTTGAATCGGCATGGCCCAACCGGGACGGTTGTCAGCAAAGCCCGGTGTGCCATTGGTGTTTTGGCCGCCCCATTCGAAATAGGGGGCTGAACCCAAGCCGCCGCGCGCCTCCGTGCTGTTGATGGGCTGCCCACCGACCAGATGGTGACCGAAAACGAATTTGAATTTGGCCTTGCTGGTTTCGAGTGTCTGCTTGAGCCACTGATACTGGTTGGTCCCGAGTGTCCAACCCCACGCATCGGTTGTTTTGTTGGTGGCTTGCCAGCTATACCAGAATGGATCAATCGCCACGAAGAGCGCGTTGCCCCACTCGAAGGCGTAATAGCCATCGCGATTGCCCGTGAAATACGAATCCGAGTTTGTGCTGCCGGTATAGAAGGACCCGGGCACCGGGCACGGATAATAGTAGTCGCGCGCTTGTGCACCCCAGACGGCGCTGTTGTTTGTCGGCTCGCTGTTGCTCAGGAGCCAGCCGAGTTCCGGATCGTGGTTACCGTTCACCAAGAACAACGGGAGCGAATGACCGGCGACGCCGAAGAACTGCGTGCGAACCGCTTTGCAGGCGTCGTAGATGCCGGCTTGTGAAATGTAGTAGCTGTTGGTCTTGTAATATTTCTCGACCATGAACGTGTCGCCCAGATCAATCAGGAAGTCCGGCTTGTCCAACAGCATGTTGGCGAGTGAGCGTTGCCAGACCGGCGGCTCGTTGTCGAGATAGTGCGGGTCGGCTTCGATGACAAACGTGAACGAGTTCGTGGTGGTGCGTTGCGTATGGAAGGCGCACACCGAGCCGGTGCTGTAGCTGCTTTCTCCCAACTGACGATAAAGCAGACGGTAGTAATACTGCGTGTCCGCTGCCAGCGAACCGAGCGATAACACTCCGGGTGTGCCGGCGCTGAAGTTCGTAACCGAGGTCTGGTTCGGGAAACTGTTCGTCTGCAAACCGTACTGGCAATAAACATCGAGATTCGTGGTCGGCATCACGCTGATGGCAATCGAGTTGCCCGTCGGCCGACCCAAGAGCAAATCATACGGTGCGACCGGCGAGTTGGTCACGACGAACGACAACGCACCGCCGCTGCCGGCGGTCGGATTGTTCGTTGACGCGCCGACGACATCGTTGGCGGTGATGTAGTAACTGACGGTCGTGCCGGCGGCTTGCGCAGGGATCTGCGCGGTGTACATGCCGTTGCTCACCAGTGTCATCGGAACATTTATCCAACTGCTGCCGCCTGTCACAACCGTCACGGAAATTTGATCGAGGTCAATCCGATCGTCAGAATCACCGGTGCCACCTCCTGTGAATTGGAACCGCATCTTCAGGCCGTTGACCAGTTCGCCGCTGGTAAGATCGTAATGATAGTTCGTGAAACCGTGGCTGCTGCCGGTCAATTCGCTGAGACGGGTCACGTAACCAGTCCCTGAATCGAGTTGGAACGTCCAGCCGTCGGTCCCATCCAACGTGAGCGTCTTGATCCAGAAGTCCACAAAGCCGGACGTGCCGGCGGCATTGATGCCGTTGGACGTGGTGACCATGGCGCTGGTCAAAGGGTTGAGGTTGTTCGTGCTGCCCTTGTACTCCATCCCACAGACATTGCCGGCGCCAGAATTGGCGTTGGTGCGCTGCTCAATGTAGTTGGAGCCGGTAACGGTCCACAGATTATCGCAGAGAGTGCCGGTCCAGGGTTTTACGGCGTTGGTGGCCATCGTTTCGAGGAAGACCGTGTTAGTCACGCTCGCGCCGGAACCGGTGTTGTAATTGAGCAAGACCGAGGCGATGCCGACATCGTCGGTGACGGTCGCCGTGATCGTGATCGGACTGCCGGCGTACGGTATCGAAGGCGACGAAGTCACGGACGTGATCACCGGCGGCTGGTTGGTCAGCGATGCCAGCGGTGTGCCTTCCGTGCGCATCGAGAGCGAGTAGAGCGAACCCGCATCGGTGGTGATGAAAAGTGTCTTCCGGTCGCTGCCGCCGAACGCGAGATTCGTCGGACGTTCCAGAACGCTTATCTGCTCAGCCTCCAGACCGGCGGAAGTGAACACGCGGATGGCGGTCTCGGTAAAGTAGAGGTTGCCGGCGGCGTCAAGCGTCATACCGTCGCATTGCACGGAAGCGAATGCCGTCTTGTTCGTGAGCGTGCCGTCGCTGTTGATGGTGTAGCGGTAAACCGTGCTGGCGCCCCAGTCGGCGATGTAGAGTGTCGTGCCGTCGGGCGTGCCGACGAGTCCGTTGGGCCGGACCATGTCGCTGACGACGCGGATCACCGCGCTGCGATCCGGCTTGAGGTAATAGACGTGCTCGCCGCCCTGCACATTTGCGTGTCCAAAGTAGATTGGATCGGTGAAGTAGACGCCGCCGGACGAGTCAATCCAGAGGTCGTTAGGTTCGTTGTAGCGCAGGCCACCGTAGGTGCTGGTTAAAACCGTCACGTTGGTTTGTGGCGAGATGGAAACCAGGCGGCCCGTGTCGCCTTCGCAGGCGAGGAGATTGCCGTAGCGGTCGAATTTGAGGCCGTTGGCGCCGTTGGAATTGGTGCGGAAGATGGAAAGCGTGTTTGCCAAGGACCATTTGTAGGTGATGTCGCCAGTGACATCGGAGAAGAAGATGTTGCCGGCGGAGTCTGCTGCCGGGCCTTCGGTGAAGTGGAGGCCATTGGTGAGCAGGGTCAGCACGGCACTCGGTGCGACGACGCTTTGATAGACCGTGTATGACAATGTGGTTATCGGCGCCCCGGCGGGATACGTGACGGTCTGGGCCATGCCGTTTTGCGCGCAGACGTAGTAGGTCACGTTGGTGCCGCCGGGGAACGCCGGAATTTGTCCGCCGAACACGGCGCCGGTGATGTTGGACATGGTCACATCAACCGGCCCGGAGCCGGCGTTGTAGGTAAGTGTGACTTGCGTGACATTAGTGGTCGTGAGCGCGGCGGTGACCCAAACCGTGTTATTCGAGTTGGGCACTGCGGGCGTCGCGGTGACGTTGGTGATCGCGAACGATGAGAGTGTGAAGCTGTAGTCCACCATGCCGCTGACTTGGTCAGGTGGCTGATTGGTCAGGAAACAGCGGACGTAATCAACCTGAACTTGTGTGGGTGAGACTGTAAAGCGCACATAGCCGGTGTTGTTGGTCTTGTAGATGGCATTCGGATAAGCATCTGCGTTGTCCAACTGATATCGGTTGTCGCCCGGAATGGGCAGGGTGAGATAGGTGAGTCCATCAAGTTCTTCGCGGGCAAAGATGTGGTCGTGACCTTGAATGAACATCGTCACGTGGTTGGTCACCATGAGCTGGTGGATGGGCATCGGCCAACCCGGACGTTTGGTGGTGAATCCCCAAGTGTTGTCCTTGTTCTTGCCGCCCCATTCGTAGTAGGGCGCATTTGTAATGCCGCCGCGGCCTCCACCCATGACGTGATGAGCAAAGACAAATTTGTATGTGGCCGTACTGTCTTCGAGGGTCTTTTTCAACCACTGGTATTGCGCGTCGCCGTGAGTAATCAGCCATGTGTCGGTCGTGGGATGCGTATCATAGCCATACTGATTGTCCACGGCGTTGGTCGAATACCAGTATGGGTCTAGCGTGACAAACAACGCATCGCCCCACGTCCACGCGTAGCAGGTTCGAAGATGACCAATGCCCTCTAAGACATCATTCGTCATGCCCGAGTAGAACGAGCCATCCAAAGCCGGCTGTGAGAAGTATTTGTTGCGGGCAACATGCGTCCACACGGCGATGTTGCTCAACGTGACGGTCGTTATGCCGGGCGCGACCAAGTTGGTGGAGATGTAATTGGCGAGACAAGCTTGCTCATGGTTGCCGTTGACGAGGAACAGCGACGCAGAGTTGGCGACCAGTTCCAACCACGGACGGTGCAGGGTGTACCGTTCTGTGACGGTGGTTTGGTTGATGAGATTGGAGGCGATGTTATCAACGCTAAAATCATCCCCGATCAACATGTAGAAATCAGGGTTGTCCACAGCCGCGTGCCTCAGCGTGTTGGTGTAGAGATCGGCATTGAACATGACGCCGGTGCGCTCGGGATGCGTGTCGCCGTGTATGCAGAAGGTGAACGTGCTGCCCGCGGCGCGTTGCGTGTAGAAGGTCCGCTGTGGCCCCGCATGATATAACGATTCGCCGGTCAGCTTGTAATTGATGCGGTAATAATAGCGCGTGTTGGCTTGGAGGCCGGTGAGATTGATTTCAAGCGGCTCGTTCGCCACCAAGTTGGTAACCGTAGTCTGGCTGGCGTAAATGACGGACTGGGTGCCGTACTCAACGTAAGCGAGCAGGTCGGTGCTGGCCAGCGTGTTGAGAACGATGGCGCTGGTGGTCGGACGCCCCAAGATGATGCTCGGCGTGCTGACTGCGGTGTAGGAATAAGTAACGCTGGTGGTACTCTGGCCGACGTCGTCATTGGCAGTGACCGAATAACTCGTCGCCTGCGACGGAATGGCCGCGCCATAAATGTTGTCGCCCGCGGTGCCGTCGCCGTGGAGACCATCGTCGTACATCACGAAGTTCGTCGAAGTGCTCCCGCTGCTCACGACCTTCACGGAAATCTGATCGAGGTCAACACGATTGCTCGACACGCCACCTTGGAACAGGAAGCGCATCGTCAGGTTGCTGACCAAATCACTCGGCTGCAGAGGAACATTGTACGCCTGCCAACTGTGATTATTGCCGGTCAAGTCATTCGTACGCGTTGTGAAACCGCTGCCTGAGTCGAGCTGCATCGCCCAACCCGCGGTGCCGGTCAAACCATTGGCGGAAATGTAAAATTGGACCGTGCCACTAACACCACGCGCATCAAAACTGTTCGAGGTCGTGATCATGCTATCGGTGAGATTGGCCGTGCCACCTTTGAATTCCAGGGCGCAGATATTCCCGGTAGCGAAATAGGTGTTGGTACGCTGCTCAAAGGGATTGCCACCGGTGAACACAACGTTCCATAGATTACTGCAGCCGGTGCCGGTCCATGGTTTGACGGCGTTGGTGGCCATCGTTTCGAGAAAGACAGTGTTCGTCAGGCCGGCTCCGCCGCTCGTGGTGTAATTGAGCGTGACCGAGGTCAGGCCGGAATCGTCGCTGACCTGCGCGGTGATCCACGTGACGTTGTTGCTGGCGTCGGCCGTGACTGTCACGTTGGTAATCGCCGGTGGGTTGTTCGTGGTGCCACTCTGCACCGTGTACGAGTACAATGTACTCGTGGCGATATTGTCGAAACCATCGGTGGCGCGCAGGAAATAGCGTACCAATGTTCCGTCAGCGTACGCGGGGATGTTCGTGCTGTACAATGAGCCGGTGTGCGGCATGGCGATGGTGTTTGTGGTCGTGCCGACAATGTAGGTGAGCGTCGCGGAGGCGATCTCCTGATTGTTGGTGATGGTGGCTGAAACAGACACGATGTTGGTGGAATACGGCGCGGCGGGATCTTGCGTCACGCCGCTAATGGTCGGCGCGGAAATGTACACCGGGGCCGTGCTCGCGATGGTGTTCGAACCGACGAGTGTGCGCCCCGTGAGCGCCGGGTGCGTCGCACTGTAACGAGTGGCGCGGTAGACCGGGTTATAAAGCGGCCAAGTGTCGCGCTTGTAGGTGACAATGCCGTTCGTCGTGATCGGGCTGATGTATTCCCAAACGACATTGGTCCCGGAGACTTCAAAGAGGTGCCCCTCTGCGGTGGCGCAGACAAAAAGGTTCGAGTTCGGCAATCGTTGCACGCTGCCGCCGGTGTGGCTGAAGAACGCCTGATTCGCCATTGCCATGTAAATCGAGACAACCTGCCGCGAGATGCTCTTTGCTCGCTTGTCGGTATCGTGGCCGGGCGGCTGCCATGTGTTGTAGCCGGCGCTCGGCGGGTTGACATACGCGCCGGTATCGTTGGTGGCGGAGTTGATGTAGCCGTTGACCTCGAAGATGTATGACTGCGGCGTGGTCTCGAACAAATCCTGGCCGTTGTTGAACACGAGGAAACGTCCTGCACCCGGCGCGTTCGTCGGAATCCACGTGACGTGGCTGACACCGCCGATCTGTTTTTGACCGGTGGTGGAAGTGGTCCAGTTGACGTTGACGGAGGGCGGATTGCCGGCGTTGTAGCGTGCCGGGTCCCCAAAGCGATAAATGAAGTTCCCGTTCGTGTTCGCAGCGAGCGCGATGCTGCCAGTGGGATTACCGGCAAGGAAAGTGTTGCCGTGGTCAATGACATAGAACTCGCCGCCCTCGGCTGTGATGACAATCTGGTCGAGGCTCTGGTTGTAATCAAGTGAAACACAGTGCAGCCAGTCGTTCGTCAACGGTCGCCCCGGCAGGTTCAGGTTCAGCCGTCCCGGCGCTGTCGAGATGTTGGAGACATAGTTGGATTTGCCGGCGTCGAAGTTCTGGACGCCGTGATCGAAGAAACACCATTCCCAGACGATGTTGCCAGCCATGTCCACTTCAACGATGGCGTCCACGGTAACGTCGTTGTAAGGCCCGCTGGCCGGGTTGCAGCCGGCAGCGATGCATTGGTTGGAGGTGATTGATTTGTTTGCGATGTAGAGCGTGGTGTTCGTGCCGAGTTTCGGATTGTAGATACGCAGGAAATCGCCGTGAGGGAAATAGCCGGGCTGCGACTCGGTGTACGACCAGACGTTGCTGCCGTTCCAGTCGAGTTCGACGAACGTGGTCGAGTTGGTCATGTCGAGCACGTTGCCGTTGTCGAGCAGGCGCGGATGCGTGCCGACCGGCCACGTGTGGACAACTCGCCCCTCCATGTCGAGGAGGTATGTCGTACCTTGCGTGCCGAAGAACGTGTAGCTGTCGTAAGTTTCCGTCTTGTCCCAGTAGAGAAGTTCGGTCGGGCCTTGCAGCCTTTCGTACGCGGTGACGATCGTTGCCAAGATTGCCAATGTGAGGATGGTAAGAAATGTTTTCATGGCCGGTAGTAGGAGGGCGTACGGCCAGTGATGGTGGAGCCAGACGTGAGCGTCCGACCGTTCAAAGGCGGATCGGTGGCTCGATAGCGGTAGGCGCGGAAGATGGAGTTGTACATCGGCCAGTTGTCGCGTCTGAACTTGAGAATGCCGTCGGAGGTGACTGGGTTGATGTACTCCCAGACCGCATCGCCGTCCGGTGTGACTTCGATGATATGGCCTTCAGTATCGGCACAAACCAAGGTGTTGGTGTTGGCGAGACGCTGACCGCTGCTGCCGATATGGCTGAACATGCCGTGCGCTGATTTCGAGTAGTAACTCCAAACAATCTGCCGCGACATCAGCTTCGGCGCTTTGTCCGTGTTGGGGCCGGGAGCGGGCCACGTGTCGTAGCCGGCGGTTGGCGGATTGACGTAGGTGCCGGTGTTGGTGGCCCCTGCATCGAAGTAGGGGTTGATCTCGAAGACGTACGAGGCTTGCGTGTGCTCGAAGAGGTTCTGGGAATTGTTGAACATCATAAAGTTCCCCGCACCCGGCAAACCCGCGGGAATCCAGCTCACGTGGTGAATGCCACCCGCTTGTTTGTGGCCGGTGGCGGACTCGGTCCAATTGGTGAGAATCGAGGGCGGGTTACCCTGATTGTAGCGCGCCGGGTCGCCGAAGCGGTAAAGGAAATCGCCGGTGGGTCCCGCCGCGAGCGCGATGCTGCCGGTGGGGTCGCCGGCGATGAAAGTATTGCCGTGATCGATGACGTAGAACTCGCCGCCAACGGAGTTGATGACAATCTGGTCGAGGGCTTGGTTGTAATCAATCGAGTTGCAGTGCAGCCAATCACGCTGGAGGGGACGCCCCGGCAGGTTGCAGTTGAGCCGACCGGGGTAGTCCGCGATGGTTTTTCCGGAGCCGACGTAGTTCGATTTCGTCGCGTCGTAGTCCTGAATCAAGTGATTGTAGAATCCCCATTCCCAAACAATGTTGCCAGCCATGTCCACTTCCACGATCACGTCCATCTGCGCGTTGGTGTACGGCCCGCTGGATGGGTTGCAGCCGGCGGCGATGCATTCGTTGGAGGTGATCGTCTTGTTGGCGATGTAGAGCGTTGTGTTCGTGCCGAGCTTCGGGTTGTAGATGCGAACGAAATCGTGGTGCGGGAAATAGTTCGTGCGCGTCTCGGTGTGGGACCAGACGTTGCTGCCGTTCCAGTTCACCTGCACGAAACCGCCAAAGCCGCTGGGGTCGTCTTTCGAAGCATCCAGCACGCTGCCATCGTCGAGCAGGTGTGGGTTCGTGCCGATGGGCCACGTGTGGACGACGCGGCCTTCCATATCTATTAAGCCCACATTTACCGGATATGCTTCACAATCCGCAGGCAACAATCTATAGTTC
>CAZNOK010000046.1:0-26786 GCA_964574605.1 uncultured Verrucomicrobiota bacterium | reverse complement strand
GAATCGGCAATGGCCAGCGCACCGCTGAGCAGGCCGCCATTGCAGACTTGGTTCCAGTTGTTTTCGTTTCGTGCCCAGCCCCTCTTGCTGTCGTACACCTTCAGTCCCTCGCGCAATCCTTTCGTGGCGATTGCCTCGCGCAACACGCGCCGTTGCGCGTCGGTCCAGCAGTCGTACAGCCAGTCGTAGCCGAGCGCGAAAGCGTGGGTCATTTCCGCCGTGTCGAGAAAATGCTTGGGATTCCAATCCTCGAACTGGGCGGCGGCTTCCAATTCGCGCCACGCGCGCTGGGCGTAGCGCGGATCGCCTTCGAGCCTGCACACCAGCGCCAGCGCGCGCACGCGGTCCAACACCCGGCGGCTCACGCTCAACAGGCGTTTGCCATCCGGTTTCTCATACTTCGACACGGACGCAGTCAGTGTCTTATCAGCGGACTTCTTGACCTCCGCGTAGATTGTCGCGGGCAAACCGCCTTGGGCAACCAACGACTTGACGGCAGCGAACGTTTCCGGCCGCGTCATCACACGGGGATGATCCCGGCGCAACGTGGCGAGAATCCGTTCCGGCGGTGGCACGGCGACATCATTTGCAAACGCGGACGCAACAAGAACCGTCAGGAGGAACAGGGTGGTGATTTTCATTTCTTCTGAAGACGTTTGGCGTAGTAGGGATATTTATCGAACACATCGGTGTCGCCCGCCGCGCGTGGATCGGCAGTATCCTTCATCCACTGGTCGAGACGGGCGCGGAGTTGCTTCTTTGCCTTGGCATACTCGGTGCGATCAGCAACGTTGTTGATTTGATCCGGATCCTTCGCGAGGTTGTAGAGTTCCTCAGCGGGACGCTTACCGAAGTTCAAGTCGTAGAACTTCTTCATCGCCGGGTCATCTTTGTGCGCGAGGATGACGTCTTTGCTCGGCGAACCGTCCACGTCGCCGTAGGGGCCGACCGACCAGTAAAGTTCCGGGTCACCCGCCGGCCAGCGTTCGGGGTGGAGGTTGCGAATGTAGAGAAACTCCCTGGTGCGAATCGCCCGGCACGGATAACCGAGATCACCCTGACGGCAATTCGCGTGACGCTCGCGCTCCATGAACATCGCGTCGCGTCCCGACTGCCTCTCGCCACGCAACAGGCCGACCCAACTGTGCCCGGTCATTTCCGTCGGCGGCGTCAGCCCCGCGATTTCGAGAAACGTTGGCGCGATGTCGGTCAGGTCCACGAAGTCGTCCACGCGCCGGCCCGGTTTCACGACGCCCGGCCAGCGAATCGCCAGCGGCACGTGGCAGCCGGAATCGTAACAGTTGGCCAGCCCGTGCGGGAATTGCCAGCCGTTGTCGCTCGTCGCAATGACGACCGTGCTCGATGCGCGGCCAGCGTCTTCGAGCAGGCGCAACGTATCGCCGAGCACCGCGTCGTATCGCTGGACGGCTCCGTAGTAGCCGAGAATATCGGCGCGCACTTCGGGCGTGTCGGGCAAATACGCCGGCACGCGCACCGCATCGGGTTTGACCTCCGTGGCAGCATTCTCCCACGCCTTGATTCTGTGTCGCGCGGTGTCCACGTTGCCGAGCCAGAAACAGAACGGTTTCCCCGCCGGCACGGACTTGAGGAACTCGGCGAAATCTTTGAACTGCGGCCCTACCGGGTTGCGTTCGCGTCCGCCGGCCTTGAAGTCGCCGGGACTCCAGCCTTTGCCGCAGTAACCGACGGCATACCCAACGGTTTCGAGGAGGTCGGGATAGACGGCGAACTTTTTCGGCAAATGACTCCAGAGACTCGCACCGGCTTCGAGACGGTGCGGGACTTGGCCGGTAAGCATGGCGTTGCGGGTCGGCGTGCAGGATGGCACGGGGCAGAACGCGTGCGTGAACAGGGCGCCCGCGCGCGCGACACGGTCGAAGTGCGGCGTCTTGACGACCGGGTCGCCGTAGGCGCTGGCATGGGGCCATGCCCAGTTGTCGCCGAGCACCAGAACGATGCTGGGGCGTTCTGCGCTGGCGCGGAGCGCGAGCATGAGCAGCAGGAGTGCAAATGATTTCATAAGCCTACACCTTGAAGAATATTTTTCTGCGGCAGAGTCCGCGCATGATGGCCCACCAGAACAGGACGTACAGGACGGCGAACGCCAGCGAGCCGTTGTACGATCCGAGCCAATCGGCCAGTCCGTTGAACAAAAATGTCTTGAGGCTCACCAGTTTGCCGGCGCCGCCGTCGAAGCGGATTTTGTCCAGCGTCTGCCGGAGCACGACGCTTCCCACCCAGACGGCGATCGAGTTCACGCCAAATACGACGAACCACGTTGTCCACCACGTTGTCTTGCGGACATCGGCAACATAGCAGCACGACGCGAGCGCAATCATCGCCATGCCGCCCATGAACAACACCAGCGAACTCGTCCAGAGATTCTGGTTGATCGGGAAAGTCAGGTTCCAGCACGCCCCGAACAACATGGCCAGCGTCCCGCAGAAATACAGCTTCACCAGTCTGTTTGACACTGCTTCCGGCTGCCGAAACAGCCGTCCCGTCCAGATGCCCATCAACAAGGTCACGAAGGCCGGCAGCGTCGTCAACAGTCCTTTGCCTTCGTAAAAGAAACCTTTGTAGTGGGAACCGCAATGCGCGCCCATCACGTGATGGTCAATGAACTGTGCCCAGTTGCCCACCCGCTCCAGCACGCCGGCTCCGTGACCGGGCACCGGCACGAACGTCATCAGCACGTAATACAAGATCAGGATGGAAACCCCGACGATGAAATGCGCCCGTGGCCGGCACCAGAGGTACATCAACGTCCCGAAGAAGTAGCAGATGCCGATTCGTTGGAGGACGTTGAAGAAACGGAGGCGGGAAAAATCCAGAGCCGTGTTCCAGTTGGCGAAATCAATCTGCGCGTACCAGTTCATTGTGAGGCCGATGGCGAACAGGGCGATGCCGCGCCGCAGCGCGTTCCATACGATGCGCCTGTGGCTGTCGCCCTTGGCCAGCCGGCTTTCAATCGAATACGGAATCGCTACACCGACGATGAAGAGGAAGAACGGGAAAACCAAGTCCGCCAGCGCCCAGCCGTGCCACGAAACGTGTTTCAACACCGTGTAGGTGTGTTTCGGGTCGCCGGGGGTGTTCACCAGGACCATGCACGTCAAGGTGAGTCCGCGCAGGACATCCAACGCCAGCAACCGTTCTTTCTTCGTGTCCGCGCTCATTTTGTTTTTTGCCGGCGACTGAATGCCGAGAGGCTACGCAACTCGAACGGCGGCGGCGCGTTTGGCGGCATCGCATCGAGAACGGCCTGCAACCGTTTCCGCTCGGCGTCAGCGCCTTCCTTCAGATTCTCACGCTCGTCGCGGTCGCGCGACAGTTCGAAGAACCGTCCGTCGTTGTAGAGTTTGTAGCGCGCATCGCGAGCGACGCGTTCGTCACCGTACATATTAAAAATCCACTGGCGCGGTTCGCGCGCCGTGCCACGCAGAAAACCGGCAAAGGAACGCCCGTCAATCGCCAGCTTCGCCGGAATCTTGATGCCAGCAAGTCCGCAGAACGTCGGCAGCAGGTCGGAAAAATCCGCCAGCTTCATCGTGCGGCCGCCGGGCACGAGCGCCGGCGCGTTGATGATCAGCGGCACGTTGCTGCCGGTCTCGGTGAGTTGATAAAGCTCACCCTGCACGTCACGACCGTTGCATCGGGCCGTCAGTTTCTTTTCCGAGCCGTTGTCGGTGGCCATGAACACGACGGTGTTCTCGCGCAGGCCGAGCCGGCCGAGTTCGGCGACCAGTTCGCCAATGAGTTTGTCGGCGTAGCGCAACATGTCGGCGTAGAGTTCCTTGTGCGAGCGGTTCGGGTCGCGATTGAGCGGCGTCGGCACTGCCGGCAAATTGACCGACTGGCCGTGAGTCAACACCATCGGGTAGTAGAGCAGGAACGGACGGTCGCGATGACGTTTCAGGAAATCGAACGCGAACGTCTGGAACAAGTCGGGGCCGAACTTGCCGGGATGCGTTTCGCGACGGCCGTTGCGGAGCAACACGGGATCCCAGTAGCGGCTTTCGATGTTGTTGTTGAAGCGGCCAAGAAACTTGGCGTCGGCCTCGCAGATGCCTTGCGCGAAGCGTTCGAGGTCCGCCGCGCTGACCTTGTCCCGGTCAATGCTGCCCGGCCAGACCAGTGACTCGTCGAAGCCGTGCCGTTTCAGCGCGTCCGGCTCGTCGTAGAGATTGTTGATCTGCCACTTGCCGGAGATGGCGGTGCGGTAGCCCGCCTCACGGAACAAACGGGCAAACGTGATTTCGCGGCGAGGATCGAGTCCGCCGCCGCTGTAAAGCGCCGCGTCGTGGTGCAACACCATGCCGGAACGGAACAGATAGCGTCCCGTCAACGCCGTGATTCGAGCCGGCCCGCACACCGGCGGCGAGTAGCAGTTTTCCACGCGCAGTCCTTCGCGCGCCAATCGGTCGAGGTTGGGCGTGCAGTTTTCCTCGCTGCCGTAACAGCCCCACCATTCCTGGCCGCAGTTGTCGAGGAGGATGAAGATGATATTGGGGCGGTCCGCAGCGGATGCCGCCATCACGCCGAGCGCCACGATCCAAGTGAGTGGTAGAAGTTTCTTCATGTCACACCCGCAGGAATATTTTACGCTGGTAGAGAAAGCGCGCCAGCCAGAACACCAGGCAAAGACTGACGAGGGCGACGACCAGATTGCCGAAGCCTTTCGCAACGTGCACGTCGAGGAATGCCCGCACATCGCCGCCGGCGAATCGCTCGGCGAGTTTGCCGAACGACACGATGTTCACCGCGAGGTAGATCGTGATGGGGTTCATCCCGATCCAGACGAACGGTTCGCACCATCGTTGCCATTTGCAGACGTCCACGATGAGGTAGAACACCGCCATCAGCGTGGCGCTGTAGCCGGCCGCCGTGAGACAGAAGGACGACGACCAGATGCGTTTGATCATCGGGAACTGCAACGACCACAAGAAGCCGAGCGCCACCGCGGCCAACCCGCCGCCGAACAACCACGCGACTTTGCGACGGTCTTCCACCGAACTGCTTCGCAACAGCAGTCCCGCAAAGATGCCGCAAAGCGAAATGGCGATTGACGGCAACGTGCTAAGCAGTCCCTCGTTGATGTAGTAGTGCTGCGCTTTCCTGCCCGGCAGGAAACGGAAGTCGAGATAGTTCGTCAGGTTGCGGCCTTCCTCGTAAAGGCCGCTGACACGTTGTGGGACCGCCGCGGCAATCGCGGAAGGCGAGTCCGACCCGATCTGCGTTGCGAGCTTCTTCACGGTTGCCGGTTCCAGACGGATGTCGGGGAACGGCACGAAAGTCAGCAGCGCCCAGTAGCCGATGAGAAGTCCCGCACAGATGACCGCGATGATGCGCGGTCGGAAGAAGAGGAAGATAATCGCGGCGAACAAGTAACAGGCTGCAATACGGTGAAGCACGCCGCCCAGAGCAATGTTCGGCCACGGTTCGCTCAGACCGCCGGAATGGAAGACGCCGAGCAGAAAGAGCAACACACTGCGCCTGATGATGCGCTTGAGCGCTTGGGTTTTCCCGCCTTGCGCCTCAGCCTTGCCCAGAGAAAAGACGATGGAGATGCCGATGATGAACAGGAACAGCGGAAAGATGAGGTCGTAGAAACGGAACCCTTCCCATTTCACGTGCTGAAGCTGGGTCGAGAGGAAGGTGGTGACCGGTGTCTCGCTCATTTTCTCGATGGCGCGGCACAGCGCGCCCGCTCCGACAATCCAGAACATGTCGAACCCACGCAAAGCATCCACGGAACGAACTCGTTCTGTCATGGCTAGTTCACGCTCCAAGGTTCGCGCATCGCGCGTGTGAGCCGGCTGAACAACGCCCATATTGTGTCGCCCAGCCAGAAAAACGATTGGCCGTCGGCTGTCACTAGAAACCGGCCGGTGTCGTTGACGCGTAACGTCGCCGGTTCACCGGTGTATATCGTCACTCGTTTCTTGATTTTTTGATTCACAGTGATCTTCATGTCAACGTGCATTGTGGGCCGCTGGGCAATACGAGAGCATGGCGGGCCGGTGGTAGGCCATGGCGCACATGGCGATGTCGCGGCGGTAAATGGGATCCTGCATGAGGCAGACGTGACGATCTTTGGCCGGAATGGTGGAAAGATGGATGCGGAGTTCGCCCTTGTCGGTAAACTCCAAGAGTTCCTCGCGCCAATCCCCGAGAAGATCAACGGGCACGAAACGGTAAGACGGAATCAACCACCGCGAGGCGCCTTGGTACTTGTGGATTGACTGGCCGGTGATCAGTTCCTTCTGCGGATCGGCATCCCAATAAATGGTGACCTTGCCGAAACCCCAGCCGGTCGGAGTCTTCAGGGGTTTGCCGGTTGCGGTCTTCAGCCAGCAGCCGACAATCTGATCCTTATCGCCCACGAGTTTCTTGTCCACGCCGAAACACTCCAGACCGGGTTCCGTTGGATCAAGGTCAGCACAGAGGCCGCCGTGGCAATGGCTCGTAGGGGTATGCAATTCCCACAATGTCTTGCCCGTCGCCGCCTCGACGAGGATCATGCCGCCGGTCGTGTTGCGCGTTTCGACGTTGTTGTACATTTCCAGTCCCGGATGAAGCGGATCAATGTCGCCAACAAACAGGCCATCGGGATGTCCCTTGCCCGTGCTCCAAAGCGGAACCCCTGTGTCATTCAACGCCATCGAGCCGAGCATGACTTCATCGCGACCGTCGCCATCCACGTCCGCACATTGGGTGAAATGCGCCCCTTGTCCCCAATACTTGGCCGGCATGTTGGCGTTACAGAATTTCCAAAGCGGTCGGAGCTGGTTGCCAACCAGTTCGTATGCCTCGACCTTCATCAACCCGTATGTGCCCCGCAAGACAATCAAACAAGGCGTGCGACCGTCCAGATAAGCCACGGCCAGTTGATTGCGTGACGCTTGGAGATAGCTGTCAAAGCCGGCCCGACTTGGCCATGGCGCGCGGGCAATCTCCTTTCCTGTCAGCCCATCCCAGACAGCGACCCATTCCGGTCCGTCAACCACGCGGCCCCGCTCGTTGCGCGGATCGCCCTCAGCGATCTTGGCAGCCACTTCGGCCCGACCGTCACCGTTGAGGTCGTGCACGATGATGGGCGAAAACCAGTTGCGATGCTCGATGCCCCATCCCAAATCGCGACGCCAGAGATGTTTGCCGTCTGCATTGAAGGCGTCAATCTTGTAGGTATCCGGCGATCTTTTCCACTTCGTGTAATCATCCCACAACAACACGCTGCCGGTGGGGTGTTTGAGCACAAAGTCGTAGCGCCCGTCACCGTCAAGGTCGCCGATGCCCACTTTTTCCACATCGCTGACCGGCTGATTGCCGGGCCAGGCCAACGGAATGGCTCGGTAGGCCATTCCGGGATCGCAGGTCTCCACGCGGCAAACTGCCAGTTCCTGTTCACGCCCGGCCTGAATCGCACACAGCCGGTAGCCAGTTGCCTTGTTGGCCTCCGGCGCGGTGTCAAAGAAATCAGTTGTCGTACCAATCGGCGATGGAGAAACGCGGACAGGCCTGCCACTCTTGGTTTCGCGATAGAGATGGAATGCGATGTCCTCCGGGTCGTGGCGCAGAAGACGCCAGCCCACATAGACACCCTCCGGACGACGCACTGCAACCAACCCCCGATCCAGCTTCTCGTCAACACGGCTCCGCACATGACCTTCGACGGGTTTGCCCGCGGGTTGGCAGGAAAGTTCGCCGGGATGAACCTCAACATCATCGAGCAGCAAATCAGAGCCGAGCTTGCCGTCAACTCTCAGTCGCAACGACGAGATACCGGCTGGCACGGCGAACGCTCTTTCGAAACGCGTCCAGTCACAAGGCCCGAATCCGAGCACAGTGACCAACCGGGACTTCACCAGTCTGCCCTTGTCGTAGCCATCAACCACAAGTGTCACAGCCCGGTCGCGGGCGGCTTTCAACCAAAAGGATGCAATACAGTTCTTGCCGGGGTTGACTGGAATTGGCGCCACGCAGGCCAGGCTCCAAGCGGCACCGGGACCGAGTTCACCCGGCACCTGCACCTTCACAGCGCGTTGGCCTTGATGCGCGATTCCTTTCGTCCATTCCATCCGCAGACCATTGGTGGATTTGCCCCAAAACCATGACTCAGGCTGAGCGAGGGTGCCGCGTTCGAAGCCACCATTGCAGACAGACAATGGCTCGCCGGCACATGCGACCACTGCCAGCGCCAGACATGCGATCAAGGATTTGTTCATGGCTAGTTCACGCTCCAAGGTTCGCGCATCGCGCGCGAGAGCCTCTGGTTGGCCATGTCATTTCCGACGAACCGTTCTGCCTGCGGGTCCCACTTCAACGTCTGCCGCAATCGCATCGCGATGTCGCCAATGAGACAGATGGTCGTCGCGCGATGCGCCACTTCCACCGGCGCGACCGTCTCGCGACGCGTGCGGATGCACTCAATGAAGTCGGTGGTGATTGGCACGGACGGGAACTGATGCGCATCGTTCGGGCCGAAGCTCACGCCGAGCAGCGACTTCGGTTCGGCCTCGATGAGGTGATCGTTGCGCACGCGCACCCAGCCTTCGCTGCCCTCGAAGCGCACTTCCACCGGGCCGTCCGCCAGCGTCAACACCACGCCATCGGCGAACGTGTAATCCACCTTCCAATGCGCCGCTGTGTCGAAGACGGGGTCGGGCGGAAAATCTCCCACGCCGCTGACCTCGACCGGCCCGGTCAAGTCGGTGCCGTTACCCCACTGCGCAATGTCGGCCACGTGCACGTCCTGTCCGGTGATGAACCCGATGGAATAATCCGTGATGAAATACCAACTGAACCGATACGTGCGGTTCTTGGTGTAGGGCACAAACGGCGCCGGGCCGAGCCAGCGATCGTAGTCAAGCCACCGGGGCACCGGCACGGGCGTTGGATCACCGTGACCCTGCCCGGCGGGCGCGGCGGCGTAGATGCGTTTCAGCTTGCCAAGATAACCGTTGCGCGCCAGTCCGCAGACGAACGCGTACGCCCGCATCCCGCGCCGTTGTGTGCCGTGCTGGAAGACGACGCCGTGACGTCGCACGGCCTCCACCATCATGCGTCCCTCGGCCACGTTATAGGAGAGCGGTTTTTGACAGAAAACGTGCTTGCCCGTTCGCACCGCTTCGATCACCGGAATCGCATGCCAATGGTCCGGCGTGGCGACCAGAACGGCATCAATGTCCTCACGCGCGATGATGTCGCGGAAATCCGCCGTCGCCATGCAACCCGTGTCGCCGTAGTGCGCGTCCACGCGAGCTTTGGCGGCGTTGCGCGCGCGGGCGTCCACATCGCACACCGCGCGCACCTGCACGTCACGCCGGGCGAGAAACTCGCGCAAATCCAACGAGCCTTTGTTCCCGACACCGATCGCGCCCATGACCACGCGATTGCTGGGCGTCGCAGCCCGGACAACGCACGGCAGCCCCATCATCGCAGTCACAAACCGCCGTCGTGACCAATCAGGATTCATGAGGTCTCGGCTACGGCGCGGCGGTGACCTTGTTGCGCAACACGCCGATGCCTTCGATCTCCACTTCGCAGACATCGCCCGGCTTGATCGGCGTGGTCGTGCCCGGTGTGCCGGTGAAAATGAGATCGCCCGGCTCCAACGTCGCGTGCCGGCTGGCGAAGCTGACAATCGCAGCGACGTTGTGAATCAGGTCGCGCGTGCGCTGGTGTTGACGGACTTCGCCGTTGACGCGCATCTGCAAGTCGAGGTCGCCGTAGTTCAAGCCCGACACGACAAACGGACCGCACGGGCCGAACGTGTCGCAGCCCTTGGCGCGCCACCATTGCACATCGCCCTTCTGCCAGTCGCGCGCGCTGATGTCGTTGCCGCAGGTCACGCCGAAGACATGCTCAGCCGCCTTCTCCTTCGGCACATTCCGCGCCCGTTTGCCGATGACCACCACCAACTCGGCCTCGTGATGAACGTTGGTGGTCCCTTTCGGAATGACGATGTTCGCGCCGTGCGGGATGAGACAGGACGGCGGCTTAAAGAACAACTGCGGCACGTCGAACTTCGGGTCCACGGTCTGGCTGGTATGATGACTGCGGTAATTGCCGGCCATCGCGAGTATTTTGCTCGGCCGCGTCGGCGGCAACAGCTTCACGCTGGAGAGCGGATGAGTCTTGCCGGTGCGTTTCCAGTCGCCGAACAGGTTGCCGGTGATTTCGTGGACGGCGTCGCCCTCGACCACGCCATAGGCGGCGGTCTTGTCGAGTTGGAACCGCGCGAACTTCGTGACCTTCTGCCCGGCGGCATGAGCGGACGTGAGCGCAACCAGAATGAACAGGAAGAACCAGGTTTTCATTTTGCCTTCTCCTGATCGAGCACCGGAAGCGGGAACACTGACGATGGCGTGTGCTGCTCGCGCATGATCTTCTGCATCTTCGCGATGATGTCGGGATGTTGCGCGGCGACGTTCTTCGTCTCGGCAACGTCGTCCTTCAGATTGTAAAGCTCCAACGTCATCGGCTCGACTTTTTTGCCCTTGGCTTTGGGCCTTCCCATGAGGTTCTGGCGGACGAGTTTCCAGTCGCCGAGGCGAATGCTTACCTGGCCGCCGTAACCGGGGAACTCGCGGTAGAGGAACGGTCGCGGGGGCTGTTTCTTGCCAAGCAACGTCGGCGCGAAGCTGATGCCGTCCACCTTCGGCGTCGCGTTCTTGGCGCCCGCCAACTCCATGAACGTCGGCAGGATGTCCTCGAAACCGACGACGCGGTCGCAGGTTTTGCCGGCGGCGATGTGCCCACGCCAGCGCACAACGAAAGGCTCGCGAATGCCGCCCTCGTAGAGCGAGCCTTTGCCGTCCCGCAGTCCGGCGGCGGAGTTGAAGAACGTGGCGTCGGTTCCCGCCAGCCCGGCGTGCGTGCCGTTGAGCGGGCCGTTGTCGGAACTGAAAAGGAAGATCGTATTGTCGTCGAGGCCGAGTTCCTTCACGAGGTCCATCATCCGTCCAATCTCGCGGTCCATGCGGGTGATCATGGCGGCGTAGGCGGCGCGCGGCGCGAAGTGTGGCAGATAACCTTTGCCGCCGGGATAAGGCGGGTCGGGCCATTTGCCGCGATATTCGGCGAGCGAGTCTTCGGGGACTTGGAGCGCGAGGTGCGGCACGGTGGTCGGGAAGAACAGGAAGAACGAACGGTCCTTGTTGTCGCGGATGAAGCGCCGCGCCTGCTCGGCGATGAGGTCGGCGGAGTATTGCTTGCCGGTGAATTGTTTGTAGCTCGCCGGATTGTTCGGGTCGGCGCCGGCGGGAAGTTTGTTCGCGTGCGCGTCAATCTCCGGGTTGTCAATCGCGACTTGCTTGTCGTTGTCCCAGAGAACAGTCGGGTAGTAGTTGTGCGCCTTGCCCTGACAGTTGTAACCGTAGAACCGGTCGAAGCCTTGTTTGAGCGGGTCGCCACTGCTGCCGAACGGGCCGAGGCCCCATTTGCCGAATGCGCCGGTGGCGTAGCCTTGCGCCTTCAACAGTTCCGCGACCGTGATGCTCTCATCGGGAATCGGCCCCTGTCCTTCCGGCTTCACGCTCGTGTTGTTGCGAATGTAGGCGTGGCCGGGATGGAAGCCGGTCATCAGGACGCAGCGCGACGGCGCGCAGACGGCGTTGCCGGCGTAGCCTTGCGTGAACTTCATGCCCTCGGCGGCGATGCGGTCAATGTTCGGCGTGCGGATCTTTGTCTGGCCGTAACAGCCGACATCGCCGTAGCCGAGATCGTCGGCGATGAGGAGGACGATGTTTGGTTTACGTTCGGCGGCCGAACAAACGGAGAACAGTCCCGCGAGCGCCACGGTGAGGACGGATTGGAGTTTCATGGTGACCTCATTTTGTTGTTGTGAACGGAATCGGTTTCACGTTGTCGGCCAGCAACACGGCGGACAACGGGTCGTTGTGTTCCTTCGCGAACTTGGCGAGCAACGCGCGGTGTTCAAGCAGGACGTTCCGGTATTTCGGATCCCCGGCTAGGTTTTTGGTCTCGCCGGGGTCGGCTTTCAGGTCCACGAGCGACTCGCGACGCTCGCCGCGGCTGTAAATACAGTATTTATACTGTTCGGTGCGAACCATGCGGCCTTCCATCTCCGGTTTGAGTCCGTCCACTTTCCCGCCTTGGTACATGTTGTCCCCGGACACCACGTGATCGCGCCAGTCGGCGACCGGCTTGCCGAGCGCCAACGGCATGAGACTGCGGCCGGGAAGAACCTTCGGAATCGTCAAGCCGGCAAAATCCAGCATCGTAGGCAACAGATCAATGCCGGTGTTCACCAGTTTGTCGGTGGTGCCGCTCGCGATTCCGCCTCGGCAGGCAATGATCAGCGGCACACGAACGGATTCCTCGTAGAAAACGGTTTTCTGGTTGAACCGGTGCGCGCCGGCGCAATCGCCGTGGTCGGACGTGAATACGATGAGCGTGTTCTTCTCCAGTCCGGCGCGTCGCAGCGCCTCCAACACGCGGCCAATCTGTTTGTCCACCAGCTCGGCCATCCGGTAGTAGCCCCAACGGTGTTTACGCCAATCCTCGATGGTGAACTTGCCAACAGGAAACAAGCCGTCGTCCACTTGATAGGAGCGTCGCATCAACGTCATGCCGTCCGGTTCGTCCACAGGCGGCGCGAAGTTGGTGGGCAGCGGCGGAAGCCGGTCGAGCGGCGGCGGGTCGCCAATCTCGCCGCAGTTCAATTTCTGTTCCCGGCCGGCCAGCCGGCGCGCCCACTCGCAGATGTTGTGCGGGTTCAGGAAACTGACGACGAGCAGGAAAGGCTTCTCGTGTGGTCGTGCCAGAAACTCCGTCGCGGCGTCGGCAGCGCGGATGTCGTGGCCATCCTTGGATTTGCCGGACAGAATCTCGAAGCCGTGCGCGCTGATGTCCTTCGCGTTGTAACAGAGGTGCCATTTGCCGCTGTAGGCTGCGCCGTAGCCGGCGTTGCGGAAGTATGTGCCCATACAGACGAACTTCTTCGGGTCAAAGCCGTCCTTTGGGAAGTTGTTGCTGGTGACGCCGGTTTCGTGAGGATAGCGTCCTGAAAAAACGGAGTTGCGCCACGGCATGCAAAGCGGATTGGAACTATACGCGCGTGTGAAGAGCATCCCGCGTTCCGCCAAGCCGTCCATCGCCGGCGTGTGAAGATACTGACGCCCCATCCGGCAACTCATCACATCGGCGAACTGCTGGTCGGTGATAATGAAAAGGATATTAGGACCGTCGGCGGCAGGAATTTGACTGCAAAGAAAGGCGAACAGAATGGTCAATGGTCGTCGCATGGCGGTCTTCTACCAGAATTCAACACCGCTGTGAAGTTCCGGTTTTGTTCCGGCAACGCCCGATTCTTGGGCAAATTCGTTGCGCGACGAAGTGTGCACTATTTTGAGACGATCGTCTCAAAATACTTGACGGTCGAATGGCGTAGTCAAAGCGTGGAACTGGAAGATGCGCGCTGGGAAGCGGTCGTGGTGTCCGCGATACCTCGTAGTACGAGGTATTACCCGATTCTTGGCCGGAACAATGCGGTTTCCAACGGGCCCCGAAACATGTTCGCCGCGCGGCGGCAACCGTGTAGAGGCGCAACATCGTCGGCGGTGGCAGTCCGCCTTCGCGCGGCCGGTCGCGGTTGGCTTCGAGGGTTTCCCAGCGCAAGATGTACTTGTCGCTGGATTCACCGAGGTCTTCCGCGGTGCGCACGCGCATACCGGAGAATTTCGATTCAAGCCGGCCAAGCGGTCGCGCTGGCGGACGATAGCGACCGGTCGGTTTGAGCGTGGCTTCGTCGAGATACCAGCCGCCAGAACCATACTCGCGGTGATGCCATGTTTGAACCAACTTGCCATCGGCAGTGAGTGAGACGGCAGACACACCGATACCGAAGAGAATGCTGCCACCGCCGGAAAAATCCCAGCGCCATTTCCATTGGCTGGCCTGCACGATCGTCCAGCCGCGGGCGTCGCGGCGGGCGTTATAGAGCTGCGTGTTTCCGTTGGCGTCGTGCTTGTGATAACTGATGATTACGCGGCCGGCGGAATCAAACCCGATCTTGGTGTTGCCGTTGATGATGCCGCCCTTGACGGGCACCGGGTCAACAATCTCCGCGGTGGACGGCGTGATGGGTAATGTAAGCCGCTTACCCCCGCTGGTCTCCCAACGAACGAGGTCTTTGCTGCGCGCGTAACCGAGGTCGTGGTTGGTGGAGCAATCCGGCGTGTCGCGCCAGACCCAACAAAGATGGTAGTAACCGTCGGGGCCTTTGATCGGGCCGACACTGTAAGCGTTGCACCGGTTCTCGCCGTCGAGCAACGGCGTGGCCAAGAGTCGTTGCCACGATTGCGTCGCGGGGTCGTAGCGGTTGTAGTAATCCACGCCGTTGCCACTGCGGCCGTAACGATACGCGAAGAGCAAATCGCCGGCGGGGCTGCGAAAAAACCGTGGATACGTGCAACGGTCTTCGTGGTCGCCGATCATCCTGCCGACCCACGCGAGGCTCGTCGGATCGCCGGCTCGCGTGGTGCGGAAATACACGAGCGGATGACAGTGCATGTTGCCGGTAACGTGAAGATGCCCGGAGGAATCAATGGCCATCGTCACGCTGTTGTGGCTGTCCCAGACCAGTTGCGTCGGACTCCACTTGCCCGTCGTGACTTTGCCGGGATCGGCGAGCCGGTGGAGACGGAACGCCGTTTCGTCGAGCCTTCGCCATGCAACGGTCATGCGACGATCCTTGTCGTAGAAGGCGACGTATTGGGTTTTGCCGTGCGTCAACAGCGAGAACCCGACCGGATGTCCCGACCAGACTTCGGCGATGTCAATCGGCGACGAGACGGCCAAGACTGCAAGAAACAGCGGGTTCACCGGGCCTTGGCGGCTTTGAGTTTCTTGATGAGATAGACTTGCACGGTTTCGTGTTTCACGTCGGGCGCGCCGGGATAGACGACTTCGCAGGGCACGCCGACGCTCTTGCATTTCTCCTGCAACTTCACGCCGAAGTTGGAGGTGTGCGTCGGGTCTTTCTGGTCCTGACCGAGCGCCGGCGGCGCATTGAAGCTCATGTAGATTGGCGGATCGTCAGAGGTGACGAGCGCGTACGGAGAATACTCGGCGATCCAAGCGAGGATCTTCTCTCGACCGGCGAGGAACTCTTGGAAGTTCGCAAAACCGAACGCATGGCCGCCGTAACGGCTGTTCGGAGTCCATGCCTTCATTTGCTGCGGGTCGAGTGTTGTCTGCGGCCCCATCACGGCGGCACACCAGAGCCGCGTGGACTCGCGGGCGATTGGGTCTTTGCTTTTCTTGTCGGCGAGATCAGGATGAAATGCCAGCCACAAACTCGAACACGCGCCTGCCGAGCCACCGCTGGCGCCGATGCGCGCTTTGTCAATGTTCCACTCTTTGGCTTTGCTGCGAACGAATTGCAGCGCACGCGCCGCATCGTGCAACGTCGCCTTCACCGGCGGCACGACGTTGTCGGCAGCAGTCAGTTCCTTGATGAACCGATACTCGACCGACACGACCGAGATGCCGGCTTTGAGGTAGTCGGCCACGCCGGTAACGCGGTCTTTGCTGCCGCCCTGCCAACCGCCGCCGTGAATGTAGAACAGCACCGACGTCGGCTTTTCCGAATCCGCCTTCCAGAAATCGAGCACCTGTTTCGGGTGCGTGCCGTAAGCAATGTTGGCGATTGTCGGTTTCGGACCAGCCGGCACGGCGGGTTTGGTTGCTTTCTTCTTGGCGGGCTGATCAGCGGCCAAGGCGGTCGCGGTCAAGGCAATCAATAACCAGTGGGTCAGTACGGTTGCGTTCATCATGTTTTTCCTTTTCGTTTGGTTTAGAAACACAGTTTCACAAAGTCGTTGTTGTCCAGTGGCAACGTCACTTCGACGGTCTTCGCCGACGGTTGCTTCAACAATAGTGATCCGTGCACAGCCGACTCCGCACGCGAGATCGGGCGCGGAACGGTCACAGTCAACTCCAGACGCCCGATTGGTTCAAGGGTGTAGTTGGCGAGCGGAATCAACACGCCGCGCTCGGTCGTCATATAGACGGCGTCAACGAGCGGCACGTTGCAGGTGATCGGCGACACGACGCCCGCGGCGCGCACCGGCATCAGAAGAAACCCACGAACGTGCGCGGGAAATTTCCACGGATTGTATGAGCGTTGAAGCAGTGCGGCATCAGGTTTTTCTTCTTCAAGCTTCTTCCGCTCAACCAGCGCGGGCTTGATGTACGCGAGCGCCGGCAGGAAGCCCGCGCAATAGACCGTGCCGCCCCGCACCAGCGCGGGCGAGCCGTCTTTGAAAGTCGCGAGCACTTTCGCGCCGGCGCGAGGCGCGAGAGTTTGTTTCACCGACAACACTTCCGCAGCGCCACCGTCCCAGCGGACTTCGTCTTTCGCGGCCAGCGACGACAAGTTCCGTCCGGCGCTTCGGTGCGCCTGCAACTGTTGTGCGTCCTTTCGTTCTGCCGGCAGGATGTCGTCGAGCATGTCCAGTGGCCGGTTGTATTCATCGCGCTCGGCTGCGCCGGCGGTAAGCCAGAGTGTGCCGCCACGTTGAATCCACGCCTTCAGTTTCTCGGCGGCGGCGCGGGTCAGGTTCGGGCCGGAAAGATAGCAGACGGTGTAGGCGTCGAGCAGACCGTCAGCGGCTTGTTGTTCCGAAACGATGTCCACAGGAACTTGCGTGTGGGCGAGCGCGAGCCACGTGTGCATCCGGTCGAAACCGTAAGCGAAGTTGTCGCCGACAGTCCAGATGTCCGTGGCGGAACTGTAGAGAATGGCGACCTTCGCCGGGGCGGGCATCGCAGGCAGGAGGAAATCTTCCACTGCGCCGACCTCACGCAGCAGTTCCGCGTGCGCACGCCACACGTCCGGCTTTGCATACCACGCGCTGCTCTTCCATGGCGGACCGCCTTCGTGGCTGCCCCAACTTGGCCCGTAAAAGAAGCTCTTCATCATCTTCACCCCGCGACCAAGTTCGCTGGTTGCCTTGAGCTTGATGTCCCACGGCTTGCGGCCGGCGTAAGCGATGAGGAAATGGCCGATGGTCTGCCGATGCTTGCGTGCAGCGGCACGCATCAGCTCGACGTTGTAGGAGGCGCATTGATAGGTTGAGGAGAAATTGGCCCAGTCCTCGCCCCAGATGGCATTCTGGTCCGGCGAATCGAGCAACTCGAAGTAGTCAACGCCCTGCGCGTAGAAGTTTGCGGAATGGATCGCGCCGTCGCTGAAGTTGGCCACGACGGGAAAGTCCCCGACGGAGGCCTCGTGCAGGATTTTCCCTTGGACGGCCATGAAGTTACCCAACGCACGCGTGCGGAATCGCTGTGTGAAATAGTGCAGTGCCGGTGATTGGGTGCGCTGGGTTTCCGGTACCGGCCGCACAGCGTCCCAATCGCCCAGCAACAGGTCCGCCGGCGTCTTGCCCATGCCTTTGAGCCAGCCGCCGAACTGCTCGGCATAGGCCTGGTCTTGGGCGGCGAAGCTCGCCGACTGGCCAGTCGGTTCGTCCTTCAACATGGCGAAGACGATCTTCTCTGCCGAGCGGCAGGCTTCCTTGAAATCGGCCGCGGCCGTGTTTTGTCTCATACGGTCGAGATCGGGCTGGCAAAATGAGCCGTTCTTCATGTGCCAGACACGTCCGCCAATGCGGCCGTCGTGCGGTGTGAAGCCGAAGTAACTGAGAGTCTTCTCCTCGCGCGCTGTCACCGTCGCATCCGGTGGCGTTCCGTAGCCGCCGATGCGCGCCGCGACCATGAACGGAAACCGCTCCGGCTTCTTGCCATAGGTTGGCCACGGGAACGCGTCGGCAAGTTTGCCGGTCTCCTCGGCAATCTCGCGGTCAATCTTGAACCGCGCCAGATGCTCCGGCGTCGTGAAGTCGGGTGGCGCAACGACCACCAGCCCACCCGGCTTGCAGTCGGCGCGAATCGTCCGCACCACCGACTTCTCGTCCGGCGCCGTGGCGAATTCCAACACCGCTTTCAATCGCTCGACCTTTTCGGTGTAGCTGTACCGGGCCGTGATGTTCAAAATCGCGCCGGAATCTTGATAGAGCATCCGCGTGATGTTACACCAAGGCGTCCGCTCGCCGCTCCTCAGTAAATTCTCTTTGGCAGGCGCCAGTCTGGCCATCGCGCCGTCGCGCCCAATGGCGAAATGCTGATACCACGGCTCGCGAAAATGATCCGCGAAGACATGAATATGAACCCGTTTCTCATAGCCGTCGCCCAGCGTCACTCGCAAATAGCTCTGCACGCCGTAGTCAAGGTGGTTTGGGATGAATTTTGCATCGGTGGTCAGCAGCAGACAGTCCACATGACGCGCGTAGCCGCTGCAGTTCTTGTTCTCGTGTTTGCTGAGCTGCAGCGTCACCTCACCCGACGGCAGGTCGGCCTCGAAGAATTTCCAGCCGTAGTCCACGCCTCGCGACCTGCCCTCCGAACGCAGGTCAAAGACCTCGCCCGCAAGCTCCCGGCCGCTGACGAACACCGCGACGCGGAACGGTCCCTGCCACCGCTCGTGATGCGAAAAGCGGACCCAGACCCGGTAGCGGCCGGCTTCCTTCAGTGTGATCGTGGTGGCGGCGACTGCGTCGCGCGGGCCGCTGGACCCGTTGAGCACTGCCAAACCGGACGCCTCGCGGCTGCTGGGGCCGGTGACGATCTTCCAGCCGTTCGATGACGGCTTGAAGGTCTCGGCCTCGATGAACAAGGTTTCCGTCCGCGCACTGGCGACGAGTAAAACCATCAAGACTGACAGGGAAGAGAAAGGAACAAGTTTCATCGTTTCTTCAGCTTCCAAGTGGCCGGCTTGACTTCGTCTTCGACGGACTCCCTAGTCCACAAGGGCGGAACATTCGCGGCGCTCCAATCGTCCCAAAGTTTCTGGAGTGCCTTGAGTTTCTCCGGTTGCCCGGCAGACAAATCGTGCTTTTCACCGGGATCCTCGCACAGATGGAACAACCCTGTCTTCATCACGGTCGCATCGAGCGCGCGCGTGAGTTTCCAGTCGCCGGCGCGGACGGCCATCTGTTCGCCGTAGCGCCAGAACAACGCTGCGTGCGGAGGCTCTTGCGCCTTGCCGGTGAGAAACGGCAGCAGATTGACGCCGTCGAATCGGGCATTGCCCGACACGCGGATATTCGCGGCGGCGAACGCCGTCGGCAGCAAATCCAGCGTGATGACGGGCGCGTCCACCACGCGCCCGGCTGGCAAAACATTTTTCCACTGCATCACAAAGGGAATGCGCAAACCACCTTCCCATGTGGTGTCCTTGCCGCCGCGCAATGGCGTGTTGCGCGAGCCGTTCTTCGGGGGCGCGCCGTTGTCACTGAAAAAGACAATCATCGTGCGTTCTTCCTGCCCCGTTTCGCGCAACGCTTTCAGGATCGTTCCCACGCTGCCGTCCAGCAGCGTTAGGGCAGCGGCGAACTTGCGACGCTCCTTGTCGGCGATGCCGGCAAACGGCGTCTCCGCGCCCGGTGGCGTGTCCACCGGTTGGTGCGGCGTGAGAAATGCGACATAAAGAAACCACGGCTCATTCCGGTGATTGACAGCAAACGCAGCCGCTTCGCGCGCGATCGCTTCGTCCACATAACGATCCTCGCATTTTCCCTGCTGGCCATTGCGATAAAACGTGAGCGACGGCAATTTCTTCTGGCCGGGAAACCAGACCGACTCGGCGAAGCCGCGCGCGTTGGGATGAAACGCCGTCGTGTGGGGATTACCGAGATGCCACTTGCCAACGTGGCCGGTGATGTAGCCGGCCTCTTTGAAGTGGTGAGCGGCGGTTTTCTCTGTCACAGGCAACCCGAACGGCGAACGATCCGCGCCCGGCGGATTCAATTCGTGACCGAACCGCGTTTGGTAACGCCCGGTCAGCAGTCCCGCGCGGCTCGGACTGCACACCGGCGCAGAGACGTAACCGCTGGTGAAACGAATGCCGTTTCGAGCGATGGAATCAATGTGCGGCGTCTTGACATCTTGAACGCCCTGACAGTCGAGGTCCGCGTAACCCAGATCATCGGCGACCATGATGAGGATGTTGGATTTCTCTGTGCCCCACAACAGCCACGGCGTCAGCAAGAGACACAACAAAGTCAGTTTCATGTCTAGATGTGCCACGGCTCGCGCATCGCGCGCGAGAGGTAACGATTCGCCGCTGGGTCGTCGGGGAAAATCTCGCGCACCGGATCCCACTTCAACGGTCGGCCAAGCTGGCACGAGATGAAACCGAGATGACACACCGTGGCGGCGCGGTGGCCAAGCTCGGCGTGCGTTACTGGCAGGTCGCGATTGATGACGCAATCAATGAAATTGGCGTGATGGCCGGGGCTGGGGCGCGTGTGAAATTCGTTCAGGCCGATGGTTGACTTCAGGATTTTGTCAGAACTGGCCGTCACATCGCCGCCGCTCATGTGAATCCAGCCGTCGGTACCCTCGAAACGCACGCCGAATCCTTCGCCGCTGGCGAGCACCATCGTCATGCCGTTCGCGTAACGGTAATTGATCTCGAACTCCGTCGGCGCGTCGTAGATGCCGCTCGTCGGGAACGTCGCCTTGCCGTCAATCAACTCCGGCCCGGTGTAGTCCACACCCATCGCCCACGTCGCGAGATCAACGGCGTGGACGCCGTTGTCGCTGATGTAGCCTTCGCCGTAGTCGAGAATCCAACGGAAGTTGAAGTGACATCGCGCCGGCGTGTACGGCACCCACGGCGCGGGACCAAGCCAGAGGTCATAATTGAAATCCGGCGGCACCGGCTCCGGCGGTTCTTGCCCGGTAAAGCCGCCACGCGGATTGAAACCGCGTCCGGGAACGCAGCGCACCATTTGCAGTTTGCCGATGCGCCCGTTGCGAATCAGTTCGCACCCGAATCGGAACCGCGCGATGGAACGCCGTTGCGTGCCGGTCTGCAAGACGCGTCCATGTCGTTTGATCGCCTCGACAACCGCGCGGCCTTCTGCCACGGAGTAGGCCAGCGGTTTCTCGCAATAAATGTCCTTGCCGACGCGCGCCGCGGCCAGCGTGATGACCGCGTGCAAGTGGTCGGGCGTGCCGATCATCACCGTGTCAATGTCCTTGCGCGCGATCAGTTCGCGGAAATCCTGCGTGACGGCGCAGCCTCTTTGGCCGTAGCGGTCCTCGATGATGGCGGCCATGTTCTTGGCGCGCGACAAGTCCACATCGCAACACGCTACAATCTGAACGCGCGGGTCGTTGAGGAACTGGCGCGTGTTGCCGCCACCCTGGTTGCCGACACCGATGCACGCCATCGTAATGCGTTCGTTTGGCGAGACGGCGCCCGCCTTGGTTGACCGGAGAATTATCGGAGCCGCTACGACAGCGCGGCCGGCGTGTTTGAGAAACTCGCGTCGTGAACAATTCGTCTTCATGGTGCTTGCATCTTATCAAATCTTCCCGTCATCCAACAGCTTGACGTAGATTTTGACATCGCTAATTTTTGCGGCGGTGAAAAGGTAGAAACCGACGCGGTCTTGTCCTTCCCCGACGAGCGAACCTTCTTCCCGCGCCTCGTGCAACAATCGTCCGTCCACGATGAAACGCAGCCGGCCTTCATCGTTTTCCACGATGATCCGGTGGACTTTGTTTGGCGTGATCATGCGCGTTCGGTCTTCGCTCTTCCACTGCTCAACGCCCGCTCGACGCAGCCGGTTGCAGGTGTTGTTGTTTCCGCCAAACTGGAAAAAATATCCGGTCAGCAACGGATTGCCGGCCGGTCTCGCTTGAATGAAGGAACTCAAGTCGGACACGGCAGCCACCGGTTGTTTTTTCTTGTTGGCAAGCAGCGCAAGCGGTTTCACGTCCGTGACCGCCTCGAATTCGAGCCGCTGAAAACCGGGGAATCCGCGCGCGGTTACCAGCTTGCCACCGCTCGACACGAGGTTCCCGTCGCGGATGGACCATTGCCCGTCGAGAATCTTCCAGTCAGCGCCCAGTTCCTTCCGGTCAAACCGGTCGTGAAAGACCAGTTTCCAGCCGGCTTTGTCCGCCGGGACCAACTTGAATGGAACCGAGGCCGTGCCTTTCGGCTGAGCGACGATTGTCGTGGGTTTCTTGCCTGCCTCTGATGCCGTCTTGCGGAAGGTGTCGGATGGAGGACCGAAGTGGTCTTGCATCCCTCCCATGTAGATTCCCGGCTTCATCATCGCGCGGACTTTGGTGTAGTTGACGGCGAGCGGAAACCGCTTGAGCAGCACCTCGATGTCCTCCCACAATTTGACGGCGGTAGCCACCGCCTCGGCGTCTTTGCCCTTGGTCGCGCGAACGCGCGCCATGGCGGATGCCGACTCAAACATCATCCGGGTGAAATCAAATCCGGTCCGGACGAAAGCGACCCGCTGACGGTAAAGCTCGGCGCTGCCGGCGACGGCGGCTTCGGCGCGGCGCAGCGTCGCGTCTGCCCGTCCGAGAAACTCCGGGTTGAACACTTCGCGGACGACCTCGAAGATGGCGAGACGGTATCGGCTGCCTTGCGCATGTTTGGGATGGGCATTGATCGCGTCGCGCGCCTGTTCCATCATCGTCCAATATTGCTCGATCTCCCCGGCTGCCGGGCCGAAGCCGCGCCGGTAGTAGTCGGCCAACACAGCCTTTCCGTCCTGACGCGGATCCCAAGCGAGTTGCGCGATCATGTAATACTGAGGCCCCTGCGTCGCCCAATGTCCCCGCGCCGTGTCAACATCCAATCCGATGCAGCGATGTTCCGCAAGGAATCGGAAGTCCTCAATCGTCTTCGCCATCGCCACCTCCGGCAATCCCCAGACGCCGCCGGCAAAATACCAGAAGTTCGGCCGGTATTTCAGCATCGGCGCCTTCTCCGCCCAGCCTTTGAACTTTTCTTTTTGTTCGCGGCGCGATTCTTCGTTGCCCAAGGGAAAATATCCCACGTAACCGATGACGACATTGTCCTCCAGAACCGCCTTCAATGGCGGTGGCGTGTTCGGACCGTAGGCCAAGTCATACACGTAGAGCTTGCGATCCGGGAATCGTTCCTTCAACCCGCGCGCCAGCTTGTTGATGAACGTCGCGTAGCGGTCGGTCATGGCCACGTATTCCTGACTCAGCCCGCGCCAACTGTATCGTCCCCATATCGGCGCGTCCTGAACATCCCACGCGCGGCAGTCCTTGCAGACGCAAATGCCGCTGTTGTGTCCGTCCGTCGGAGCGGCGGCACACAATTCCCGCGTCGGGTCGTCCTTCAATGCCTGTGCCGCGTTGTCGAGCCACTGCGCCCAAACTGCCGGGTTGGCTTGGCACACCTTCGCGTTTTTCACTGATAGCGGCGTGCGAGTTCCGTCGGGTTGAAGGGCAAAGTAATCCGGGTGCGCCTCGTGATATCGTTGCCACCAGCCGTCAAAGGTGGTGCTGGCCCGATTCATGGCCGAGTGGAGCAGAATCCGCTGGAATCGCGACCAGTCGGAAGTCTCTGAACTGGTCCTTGACGTGATGCCGCGAATCTGTCGTTCACGGAACTGTGGATGATAACGATACTCAAACGGCGCAAGCGCGATGGTCTTGCGTGGAATCACATCCTCGCCCAACGGCCCCGGCCACAGCCAGCGAACATCGAGATATTTTTGCAAGAAAGTATAAACTGCGTTGGCCGTGCCGAACTCCAGTTGCTTGCCGTTCACGATGCGATCTCGACCGGTGACAACCAAGTGTTTCTCGTTAGCCGCAATCAGGATTTCTTCCGGATGCTGAAAGTCAAACTTCACCTTCGGAAACAGTGCTTTCAACGCCGGCTGGTATCCAACCCAAATCGCGCGCGACGGAACAGGATCAGGCAGCCCCTCGATGAGCGGGGTTTGCGCTCCGCTCATCTTCTTGATGTACTCAACCAGGTTCGTGGCCGCCCGTCGGGTTTCGGGCGTGGCATCCGCAGCCACGATGATCGGCGCCCGGCTTTCCCCTTGCTCTACCAAAACAAGGTCCGCCCGCGCGGCGCTCACACCGCAGACGACTGACAACCCTCCGGTGACAATTCTGCGGAACCAAGTTGAGGACTTGTGTTTTGGTTCAGTCATGGCGACTTCTTCGTTGTTTGCGTTCCTTTTTTGTTTTCGGTTCGTTGGTTCTCCATTTTCAGACGGCTCGCAGCGGCAATAACTTCAATCGCACGATCTGTTCATCGCAGACTATATTCTGAAACTGGTTGAGTCGCATTTGTCCAAAGTCAGGAGTTGCCCCTTTGCCTTTGCCTTGTTCTTCGCCTTTGCGAAACGATGATGCGAAACGATGATGTTGACAAAGCGCGAGGTGGCTTGCTAGTCTGCGCGCCGTCTGAAGAGGACAACTGAAGATGAACGCGGTAAAGAGCAATAGTATCGGGCAACACTCGCTCCCGCGCGTGATCTTCAGCAACCGAGCGGAGCGAGGTTACCCTTGAATCGGCGCGACTTCATTTGTGTGCTTCCGTCCGCGCTCTGGTCATTGAGTGCCGCTCGCGGCGCCGAGACGCAACAGAACCAAGAGTGGCTCGCTCTGTGCGAGGATCCTGCTCGAGAGCTGTTCGCCGGCAAACAACCAAACCTAGACCGGATTCTCGCATTGTATCCACGCACGACGGGCGCGCCGGCGTTCGACCCAGAGCTGATTGCCGATAAAGTTGCGAAGCTGAAGACGACACCGGAGATCAACACTGGCCATCGGTTTCTCGATCTGTCTGTGAGAACCGGGTTGGCACACATCGATGCGACGTTTCAAGGTGATCACCCGAAATACGGCGTCGGCACCTACGCGCGCAACGAACACGACGCCTTTCCCCCGACAATTATCGCTGCAGTGGACGCGCTAACGCTTTGGGGCCTGACACCGCGCGCGGAACAACTGTTTGGCTACTGGCTCGATCATTTCGTCCGCACCGACGGCACCATCGCTTATTACGGGCCGTCGCTGAGTGAATACGGCCAGTTGCTCATCAGCGCGCGCCGGCTCATGCAACGCGGCGGTTCGCCAGATTGGTTGGTCAAACATCGTGACGCGCTCGGCCGGATCGCAAAATATCTACAGTCGCTCCTACGCCAAGGCGAACGCGTCGCCCTTGTCTCCGGTGTTCCGGAAGCCGACGAGCGCAAGCAAACGGCAACCTATTTTCACAATAATTCGTGGATTGTACGCGGACTGGAGGATTGGGGCGCGCTGACGAAGACGCCGCCGCAGACGACCGAGTTACGGAAGCTGCTGCTCGACGCGATTCGCCGGACTTGGCCCAAAGATACAAACGATTGGTGGCTCAGCCCAACCGTTGAGTCGGCATCCCAACCGCGAGGGAAAATCACCGCCACACGTGTCGGCAGCTATACGAATTACCGGTACTGGCCCGAACTGCTTTCCAGCCGCGTGTTGCCGCGAGTATTGGCAGAGCGTGTCGTGAACGCGCGCCTCTCCTCGGGCGGACAATTCTGCGGCATGACACGGTTCGCCGATCATCTGGATGACTGGCCATTGGCAGATTATCTCGACGGGCTGTGGTCGTTGGGACGCAAGAATGATTTTCTCCTGAGTCTCTACGGACATGTCGCCTATCACCAAGCCGAGGGTCACCTGACGGCTTACGAACAGGTGACATTGCCGCCGGGCAAGAAACGGGCAGACTATTGCCTCCCCTGCCAATTAATTGCCGCCCGCGCTGCGCGCGTGCTCGCGAGGTGATAGCCATCCGCTTGATCCACGGCACTTAGCTTGAAAGGAACTGTTTGCCTACCAGATCAACTTGGACAAGCGCGAGCACCGACGCACAGTGGAGCAGCCGGACGGGATCGGCGGCGAAGTCAACACGTGGCCGACGACAGTTTCGCGCACGCCATGAACAACCACGGGTTCAAGCGCACCCGATACGGCGGCTGTGGCGGGTGCAGATACAAGACTGGCTGATTGCCGCGATTCAGAACGTCAAGATTCTGCTGCGAGCCACGCGGCGGCTGACGGCAGCGGCCCAAGTCGTCAAGATGTGCGCACTCACCGCTTCTCCGCCTTCAACTCACCGAGCATCGCGACCAGCGCGTCAACCATCTTCACCGAGGCGTCGAGCTGCACCTTGTTGACGCCGATCCACGTCTCGTAGCCGCCGAGCTTGTGCTGCCCGGGCGTCGGCAGGTAGCCGTGCGAGCCGTTGGCGATGGAGATGTTCATCAGCGGCTGGATCGGGCTGCGCTGCTTGAGCTCCAAGCCGATCTCCGCGAACACCTCGAACGGCATCGCCGCGATGGCCATGTCGCCGATGCGGTGCGTCTGCACAATCACCTCGATGGTCGGCGGCATCTCCGGGGAGGCATAGGCGAGCACAGTGCTGTAGGTGCTGTATCGGCTGGTGCTCATGGGCTTGATCTTGCGGGCCTTCACCGCCTGCGCCCACTCGACCTCCTCCTTCGTCGGGTGGCGCCGCTCGAAGGTGAGCGTGCGCTGCACCGATGTGAGCTTCACATGATCGCGCCACGGGAGCGTCTTGTGCGCCTGCATCACCTTGTCGGCGCACAGGTGCGCCACCTCCCGGGCCTTCTCGTACGGAAGGTACTTCTTCTTCGGCTGCGGGCCGCGCTTCTCCAATTCCTCATCGGCGTAGCGCTCAAGGTTGTTCACGTCGCCGCTGGTGCCGTTGGCCATGATGCCGACGAACGGCGGGTCCTGCCGGTTGGCGCCGAGCAACTCACCCACGCGATCGGCGAACACCGCGAAATAACCGGCTGAGATCGCGCGCTCCGTCCCTACGCCGACGTAGTGCAGCCCGTAAGAGGCCAGCAGCGAGA
>CAZNOK010000045.1:0-27785 GCA_964574605.1 uncultured Verrucomicrobiota bacterium | reverse complement strand
TCATCACCGGCACCGACCGCCTCTTCAGCGCTGGCGCGGACGTGACGCTTCTCCGCGATGGCGATCCCGTGCAGACTTCACGCGCGTTTCAGGAAGCGTTCCAAGAAGTCGAGGACTCTGCCAAGCCCGTCCTCGCGCGCGTCATGGGCAACGTTTTCGGCGGCGCGCTCGAACTGGCGATGGCCTGTCACTTCCGCGTCTGCGCGCCCGGCAGCCGATTCGCCATGCCGGAGGTGAAACTGGGTATTGTCCCCGGCGCCGGCGGCACGCAACGTCTCCCGCGATTGATCGGCGCCGGTCCCGCATTGAAAATGTTGCTCACCGGCGACGCCATCAAGGCCGAGGAAGCCTTGGCGCTGGGGTTGATTGACGCGATAGCCGACTTCGACTGGATTGATAAGCCGATTGTCCGGACGCGGGAACGCCGCCGTCCCGGCGGTTCCGGGCCAGACTCCGACCGCCGGGACGGCGGCGTTCCTCTCGAAGGTCCACTTATCGCGCCGTCACGCATCATCGCCGCAGTCAACGCTGAATCCTACGAGGACGGGCTTCGTGCGGAGCAGAGTGGCTTCGCCGACTGCATGAAGACGTTGGCGACGCAAAACAAGATCTACATGTTCTTTGCCATCCGCCAATGTGGGGCAGGTTTGCAACCTGCCAAGCCGTTGTCAAAAGATGGGCAGGTTGTAAACCTGCCCCACACTGGCGTCGTCGGTATGGGTTCGATGGGAGCGGGAATCGCGCAGGCGCTGGTCAACGCCGGCATGCCGATTGTTGTGTTCGACGAGAACGCGGCGGCTGTCGAGCGCGGGTTGAACCAAATCCGCGGGCGGGACGAGAAACTGCTTGGACTGGTTCGCGTGGCGTCGGGCTGGCAGGATTTGGCGGACGCGGAATTTGTGATTGAAGCGGTCTTCGAAGACGTGGCGGTCAAGCGCGGCGTTATCGCCAACCTCGAAAAGGTCTGCCGGGCGAACGCAATCGTCGCGTCGAACACTTCCACCCTTTCGCTCGACGATCTCGCCGAGGAAATGAAGCACCCCGAACGGCTCGTTGGTTTGCACTTCTTCAACCCAGCGCACCGGATGCCGCTGGTCGAAGTGGTTCACCGGGACGCGACGCCGGATGGCGTGACGGCGATGGCGATGCGTTTTGCCAAGGCGATTCGCAAGACGCCGGTGTTGGTTCGGAACCGCGAAGGGTTCTTGGTGAATCGCATGTTCGTTCCATACTTGAACGAAGCGTTCCGGCTGCTGGAGGAAGGAGCGGACGCGCGGGCGATTGATCGGGCGATGGTGGAGTTCGGATTCCCGATGGGGCCTTTCGTGTTGATTGACATGGCCGGGCTGGACATTTTAGAAAAAACCGCCAAAGTGATGAGCCGCGCGTTTCCGAGTCACGGCCCGACGCCAACGGTGGTCACCAAGCTCGTTGACAGCGGTCACTTGGGGCAGAAGACTGGCGCGGGCGTTTACCGGTACGAGAAAGGCGACCGGCAACCGCACGACAGCGAGGCGACGGCGCAGATTTTACGCGAGTTGCGGACGGCGCCGCGCGAGATTGGCAGCGAGGAAATCACTCGTCGGCTCGTGGGGCGGATGGTCCGCGAGGCGGTTGATTTGATGAAGGAAGGCGTGGTCCAGCGCGAGTCGGACGTGGACGTGGCAACGGTGCTGGGTTTGGGATTCCCCGATTGGCGGGGAGGTGTGCTAAAGTATGCGCGCGATTCGGGGCTGATCCCGGATTCAAACAGAAAGAAAGACAACTATGGCAACTGAACGAAAAGATTTTGAAGCGACCAAGAAGATGAAAGCCGTGATGGGCAAGTATTACACCGAGCTGACGACCGGCCCTGCGCAGGGCAAGAAGACGGCGTGGTGCACGAGCGTCGGCCCGGCGGAATTGCTGCGCGCGCTCGACTTCAACGTCTATTTCCCCGAGAACCACGGCGCGATGCTCGGCGCGACGCGCATGGCCTCCGACCTGATTCCGCTGGCCAACGCGCGCGGGTTCTCGCCGGACATTTGTTCGTACCTGACCAGCGACATCGGGTCGTACCTCAAAGGTGAAAGCCCCTTCCAGAAGATGAAGCTGCCGGGGCCGCCCAAGGCTGACATCCTCGTTTTCAACACCAACCAGTGCCGCGACGTGAAGGACTGGTTCCAGTTCTACGCGCGCGAGTGGAACGTGCCCTGCATCGGCGTCCACACGCCGCGGTCGCTTGGTGAACTCGATGAGCCAATCATCCAAGACGTCGCCCGCCAGACCGAGGCGCTGGTTCCGGAACTCGAACGCGTCGCTGGCCAGAAACTCGACCCGGAAAAACTGCGCGCGGTGATGGCGTTGTCGAAGCAATGCACCGTGTTGTGGAAAGCGGTGCTCGACACCGCGGCCAACGTCCCGGCGCCGATCACGTTCTTCGATGGCACCATCCAAATGGGCCCGGCAGTCGTGTTGCGCGGCCTTCAAGATGCAGTGGACTATTATCAAGCGCTGCTCACCGAGTTGAAACAGTGCATCGCCAACAACGTCGCCGCCGTCGGAGACGAGAAGTTCCGGATTTACTGGGAAGGCATGCCGATCTGGGGAAAACTGCGCGACCTCTCGACGCAGTTCCAGAACCTCAAGACCGCCGTGGTCGCCTCGACCTACTGCAACAGTTGGATCTTCGACGACCTCGACCCAGCCGATCCGTTCAAGAGCATGGCGCGCGCGTATTGCCGGTTGTTCATTTGCCGGAGCGAAGATCGGAAGGAAAAGTATATGGAACAGATGGTCGCCAAATACAAAGTGGACGGCATCCTCTACCACGACGCCAAGACCTGCCCGAACAACTCGAACAACCGCTACCAGATGCCGCAGCGTCTCGAACAGAAGTTGCGCAAGCCCTACCTTGTCATTCACGGCGATCTCAACGACCTCCGGCTCTACTCCGAGGAACAGGCTCGCACCAATATCGAAGCGTTCGTCGAGCAACTCACGGAGAGAGCCTCGCACCGCTAACCATGCAATACTTCTGCGGCATAGACATCGGCGCAGCCACGGCCAAGCTCGTGATCATTGACGAGCACGGCAAGACCGTGGCCAAGTCCATTTCCCGCTCCGGCGTGGACTACACGAAGGCCGCAGAGAAGAATCTTGCCGATGCGTTGGCGGCGGCGAAGTTGAACCGCGCCGACATCGTTCATTCGTTCTCGACCGGCTACGGGCGCGACAACGTGCCGTGGAGCGACGGGCGACCGACGGAAATCGCCTGTCACGGCCGCGGCGCGTGGCATCATATCCGCCGCAAGATGACGTTGATTGACATCGGCGCGCAGGACAGCAAGTTCATCCATCTCGACGACCAGGGTCATCGGACGAATTTCAAAATGAACCGCAAATGCGCCGCCGGGACGGGATCGTTCCTTGAGGAGATCGCGTTGCGGCTCGCGCTGCCGGTCGAGGACTTGAATGGTTTGGCGGAACGCTCCACGAAGGAAGTGACCTTGGGCAGCTTCTGCACGGTCTTCACCGCGACGGAAATCCTCGCCAAGATCCGGGCCGGCGAGAAGGTTGAGGACATCGTGAAGGGCGCGTTCCGCTCCGTCGTGAAACGGGTCATGGAGATGGGTGTGGCGGACGGCGCGCTCGTCATGACGGGCGGCGTGGCGGCGCACAATCCCTATCTCGTCACGCTGATCGGCGAGGCGTTCAAGCAGCCCGTGCTGGTGCCGCCCGACCCGCAACACATCGGGGCGTTCGGCGCGGCGCTGTTCGCGATGGACAAGATCAAATCAGGAGAGCAACCATGTTCATAAAGAATCCCCCGGCGAAAATCGGCGACGACTTTTGGATGCTGGGCACGTTTGAGTATCCGGTGTTCTGTTTCCAAGACATCGTCTTCGAAGCCGCCATCAGTTCGGTCGTGCCGGTGATCGCCCGGCAGATGGCGTCGCTTGGCGTCCCGCCGGTCAAGCAGTTGGTCATCACCCACGCGCATCCGGATCACGTGATGGGCGTGCCCGTCTTCCGGAAGCTATTTCCCGGCGTCACGGTGCTCGCCTCGGGATTGGCCGCCAAGACGCTCAGCATCGAGAAAGCCGTTTCGTTCTTTTGCAAGACCGACCAGTTGCTGACCAACGCTCTCCACCAGTCGCGTTCGATTACCGAAGCCGACAACTCCCAGCGGCCGGCGGAGATGAAGATCGCGGTGGACCGCGTGATCAAGGAAGGCGACAAGGTCGGAACTTTTTTTGTGCTGGAAACGCCGGGACACAGCGATTGCAGCCTGAGCTTCCATGAACCGGACCGTGGAATCCTCATCGTCTCCGATGTCACCGGGTATTACCTGCCGGAACAGGACTGGCGGTGGCCGAATTACTTTACCGGTTACGCCGCCACGCTCGCCTCGATTCGCAAACTGTCTGCGTTGAAGGCGGACGCGCTTTGTCTGAGCCACAACGCCGTGATCAAAGGCGCGAAGGAAGTGGCCGCCTATTTCGACGGCGCCATTGCGGCCACGGAAGCGTATCACCAGCGGATCGTGGACGAAACAAAGAGCGGCAAACCATCGCGCACGCTGGCGGAACAGCTCGGCTTGGAAGTGTTCGCCAAGACGCAGTTGCTGCCGCTGGATTTCTTCCAGAAGAGTTGCGCCTTGCTCATCAAACAGTCGTTGCAACACGCAGGCATCGCAGAGATATGACAACCTCACGCATCCTCGGCACCGGGCATTACCTGCCCCCCAAAGTGGTGACCAACTTCGACCTCATGAAGATCATGGACACCACCGACAAATTCATTGTGGAGCGCACCGGAGTCCATCGCCGCCGGCACGCGGAGCCGGACGTGGCTGCCAGCGATCTCGGCGTGCTCGCGGCGCAGGCCGCCGTCAAGGATGCCGGCTTGCAGATGAAGGACATTGATCTGCTGATCATGAACACGATCACGCCGGACCATGCGGACCCGGGCACGGCGTTCTTCTTGCAGGCGAAACTCAATCTGCCGGGGACTCCGGTCTTGGAAATACGGCAGCAATGCGCCGGGCTGATTTACGGGCTGGCCATTGCCGACAGCTTCATCAAGGCGGGCGCCTACCGTCATGTGCTCATCGTTTGCGCCGAGATGTTGTCGAAGCGGATTGACGGCTCGTACGACGGACGCAACATCGGCATTCTGCTGGGCGACGGCGCGGGCGCGGTCGTGGTCGGGGCGTCGGATGATCCAAACCGGGGGATCCTGTCCACGATTCTTCACGCCGATGGCCGCGGAGCGAAGGCGTTGTACACCGCCGCGCCCGGCAGTGGTTCCGGGCGCACCTCCTACATCTCCAAGGAAGATGTTGAAGCCGGGCGCGTCCACTTCCGAATGGACGGGAAGGCCGTGTTCGAGAACGGTGTGGCGCGGATGTCCGAGGCGGTGTTCGAGTCGTTGAAGGCCAACGGCCTGACGTTGGATGACATTGACGTGCTGATCCCGCACCAGGCGAACCTGCGGATGCTCGAAGCGATCGTCGCGCAGGTCAAAGTCCCGCAAAGCAAGGTGTTCGTGAACGTCGAGGAGTACGGCAACATGGCGTCGGCGTGTCTGCCGGTGGCGCTCGATCAGGCGCGACGCGGCGGGATGGTTCGCGATGGGAAACGCGTGATGCTCGTGGCGTTCGGGTCCGGCTTTGTGTGGGCGTCGGCGCTGCTCAAGTTTTAGGGTGGCTCTCGGCGGCGCCGATCTTGCGGAGTTTGAAGCGTTGAATCTTGCCGGAGGCAGTCTTGGGAAGCTCGTGCACAAACTTGACCACGCGCGGATATTTGTGCGGTGCGGCGTGGGTCTTGACGAGTGTTTGTAACTCGCGGGCCAGTTCGTCGGATGGCTGGTAGCCTTTCTTCAGGACGATGAACGCCCACGGCTTGATCAGCTTGTCGGCATCCGGCACGCCCGCGACGCCGCACTCCAACACGGCTGGATGCCCGAGCAGCATCGCCTCGACGTCCGCCGGCCAGACGGCTAGGCCGCTGACTTTCATCATGTCGTCAGTCCGTCCCGCGTACCAATAATAGCCGTCCTTGTCCATGTGGAACTTGTCGTGCGTGTTGATCCACTCGCCGAGAAATGTCTTCCGGGTCGTCTCGTGTTTGTTCCAGTAGCCGGCGGCGATGCTGTCGCCCTTGATCAAGAGTGTGCCGGTTTCTCCGACGGGGAGGTCTTTGCCATCTTCGTCCACGATGCGCGCCTCGTAGCCTTCCACAAGTTCGCCCGTGCTTCCCGCCTTCACCCGGCCCGGCCGGTTGGAAATGTAGATGTGCAGGATTTCAGTCGAACCGATGCCATCGAGGATTTCGACGCCGAACCGCTTGTGCCATTTCTCGAAGATGGGTTTGGGAAGCGGTTCGCCGGCGGAGATGCACATCCGCACGCGGCCGAGGCTCGTGCGGTCGTTGTGCTCAGCGGCGTGCAACAAGGCCGCGTAACTGGTCGGCACGCCGTAGAACACCGTGGGATGATAACGGTCGAGCACCTCGAAGACCGCCTCCGGCAGCGGCCGGCCCGGCAACAGCACGGTCGTGGCCCCCACGCGCAGCGGGAAATACAACCCGTTGCCCAACCCGTAGGCGAAGAACAGCTTGGCAATCGAGAACGACACGTCCGATTCTTGCAGGCCGATGGTTCCTTTGGCGTACAGGTCCGCCTCGACAATCATGTCGTGATGCAGGTGGACGGTTCCCTTGAGGGCGCCGGTGGTGCCGGAACTGTAGAGCCAGAAAGCAGAGTCGTCTTTGCGCGTGTCGGCGCAGTCCAGAACCGGGGAGGCCGTGGTCATGAGTTGGGCCAGGTCGGCGAATCCCGTGACCGGTTCGTCGGCCACGATGACATGCTCGACAAAAGGCAATCGGTCGCGGATCTCCGTGATCTTGCCGAGCAGCGAGCAATGGACGATCACAACCCTGGCCCGGCAATCGTTGAGCAGGCACTCGTAATCTTCGGCGAGCAGGTTGGTGTTGATCGGGATGGAGACAGCCCCGATCTTCATGGCGCCGAAAAACGCATACACGCATTCGGGTGAGTCCGGGACGAGGATGGCGATGCGTTCCTCCATGCGCACGCCGAGTTGACGCAGGAGGTTTCCCACGCGGTTGACCCGCTCGTAGAGGTCCCGGTAGGTAATCACCTCATCGCCGCACAGAATCGCGGTTTTATGGCCACGGCCTTGGGTCAGGTGGGAATCCACCAACACGCTGACGACATTGAAGTGTTCCGGAAATTCGAGCTTCGTCATGAGCGATTTCCTCCCGGGCCGGCAAGATTTACCTGCCGACGGCGGATGACCGTGGATGAATGGGAAACGTGCATACGCCCACATCAAACCAGACCCGCACACATTCTGCAAGCCTGTAACCGGCCTCGTCCATGGTCCGTCAATGCTTCTCGCAAAAACCGAGCGAGGCGAAAAACGCATCCATCTTCTTCAACGTGTCAGCGTGGAGCGCCGCGTCCTTGAACATGTAGGTGTGAATCGCGCCTTCGATGGCGACCAGTTCGCACCGGTTGCCGGCGTGCAGCATCGCGTCGTGGAAAACCTGCGCGCCCTTGAACGGCGTCGTGGTGTCGGCGGTGCCGTGAAACAGAATCGTCGGCGGCAGGCCGCGACGCACTTGATGGGCGGGCGAAAGTTCGCGCCAACGGTCGCCAACCTTCGCGTTGCCGTAGCCTTCTGTCGAGGTATCAATGACCGGCGAGAAAAGCACGAGCGCGTTCGGCGTGCACGAAACAATCGTGTTTTCGCCGGCTTGGTTGACGTCGAACATCGCCGTCGCGGCGGCGAGGTGTCCGCCGGCGGAAGCGCCGTTGACGATGATCTTCTGCGGATCAATTCCCAGCTCGGCGGTATGTGCGCGAACGTAACGCACCGCCGAGCGCGCATCCTTCACGCACTCGAACACCGTCACGTCCGTGCCCGGCCTGTAGAGCCGGTATTGGACGCTGATGGCCACCATGCCGAGCGTGGCGCAGTGATCCGCAAACGCATACATTGAGCGCGGATCGCCCCGCATCCAGCCGCCGCCGTGAATCGAGACAAAACACGCGCGACTGTCGCCGGGTTTCAGGTTAGCAGGCTCGAAAACATCGAGGCGCAAATCGTGGCCGCCAATCTTTTTGTAGATGAGACTCCGAGTCGGCTGGATTTTCGAGGCGAGTTGGCTGGCGAAATTGGGAATGCCGGGCGCGGCAGCGAGAGTGGCCTTGGTGGGCATCTTCGCGAGATCGCGCTCGTTGAATCGCACGCGCAACGTTTGTTTCCAGCCGTACGGAACGAACAAGTGCAGGTTGCCTTTGTCCGCCAGCAGGTCAACGTAGGAGATCTGCTCGCGCCGGTTCTCGTTGACGCTGGCCATCACGAAGCGCGGCTCGCTCCACGTCCGGCCTTCGTCGGTCGAGGTCGTGAACCAAAGCTGGTTGCGCGATTCGCCGCCGAAATGTGGGTTATTCGGGTCGTAGTTGTTGTGATGGAACACAATCAGCGTCTTGGCGTCCGACAACGTGAAGAACATCGGCGGCGCGTCAGGCTGTACAATCGGCGTCGGCTTCGGCTGGCTCCACGTCTTGCCGTCGTCGTCGCTGCGCATCTCCCAGAGATGTCCTTCCGGCGTGCGCGCGTGCATCAGCACTTTGCCTCCGCCCAGCGCCAGCGGTCGCGCCTCGTCCATCCGGTCGAATTCTGGCACGAACCAGCCTTGTGGACGCGGCCCCGGCAGCACCGTCCACGTCTTTCCGCGGTCCTCGCTGCGCAACAGATACTGGCGCGTTGCCACCCGGTTTTTCTTCTGCTCCGTTCTCCAATCGGCCGCGTGTGAACCGATGAGCCATGTGCCAGCGTCGGTCTCGGTCATGTTCAAGCAGGACATGCCCTTGAAGTCCGGATCGTTTTGCGGGCGGATGATTGTCGGCGCCGACCAAGTCCGTCCGTCGTCATCGGAGTAACGAAACGCAATCGGCGCGTTCTCGCGGCCCTCGCGCAACGCCGGCACCGGCTCGGTGCCGAAACAATAAACCCGCTTCGTGCCGCGCGGGATCAGCGGCACAAAACCGTGCATGCTGTACGGCACAGGGAACAACACCGTCGGGCCGCTCCACGTTTTTCCTTTGTCAGAGGAACGATACGCCAGCAGGTCGTTTGCCTTCAGATTGTAATCCACTTTCGCCGGCGCGTAATGTCCCTTGCCGCCAGTCAGCCCCTCGCCGGCAACGACCACCGCGAGATAATCGCCGCCCGGCGTCTTGATCGCTCGCATGACATCGGCGCGATAGCCGGGAATGTAGTGCAAGACCGACGCCTGCATCGTGCTGTTCAACATCACGCCTAGCGTCGCATCAGTCTTCAATCCGCGCGGCGGCGACTCCGGCCGCAACGTCACTCCGCCGACAACGATCTCCGAGGCCAGCTTGATCGGCAGTGTGCCACCGAGCCAATCGAGGCTGAAGCGCGCAAAGTGAAGTTCATCCCAGTAATGCGTGCTGCCTTTGTTGGCGCGCTCATAGACGAGACCGATGGTTCCATCATCGAGCACCGCGAGGTCGGAGTACGAGGATGGATACGGCCAAATTGGCCGGCCCGCGCTCCATGTCGCACCTTCGTCGCAACTCACGCGGACGGTGAGATTGGTCCGACCATACGGGTGCTCCTTTTGTCGGAATGGTGATGCTGGACTGGAGAACAACAGGCGACTCTTGTCGTAGCGTTCGACCGCGCCGTGACAACGCGGCGTGATGAGTTGCTCGGCGCGTCGCGTTGGCCCCCACGTCTCGCCGCCGTCCTTGCTGATGGCCACGCGATGACGCAGATTGGCCGGCGAATCCTCGGAGCTTTCGTCGCGGCTGATGAGCATCAGATCGCCGTTGGCCGACTCGACCAACTGGCACTCGCTCGTGTTCACGCCGACCGTGCCGCCGAGTTTCCACGTCGCGCCGTGGTCGTCGCTGTAGAAACAATGCGAGAAACTTCGGAGCCGTCCGCCGCCGATGTCCTCGCGATGCCGCGCCGGGACGACAAGGCGTCCCGACTTGAGTTGCACCATCGCGTTTCCCGGCCCGACGCCGTAGCGTTGCGCCCAGCCTTTCTCCCACTCCGTCCGGCTCTTAGTCTTGCCGCCAAGTTTGTCCCATTCGGGCTTGGTGACCTGTTCGTGAATCGAAACCGGCCCCTGCCACGTCGCGCCGCTGTCGGTGCTCGTGAAGTAGGCATATTTCTTTTTGTCGCGCAGGAAGAAGAGCCAGATCTTCTTCGCGGCGCGCTCGATGCCAACGGTGATGTCAGTGCAGCAACGGTCGCCGTCGTCGAAGATCACCTGCTCGGCGCTCCACGCGCGGCCTTTGTCGTGGCTGCGTTTGCAAACGATGTCGGTGTTGCCGACGTCGCCGGGACCGTCGTTCCGCTTCTCGGCGAAGATGAGCACGTCGCCGTTCGGCGCCTGAAGGATCGCAGGGATCCGGTAGTTGGGTCTGTTCTTCGGCGCAACGGGGAAAACGCAGGTCGTTTCGAACAGCAGCGCCGAGGCGAGCAGCAGCAGGTGCATCATTGACCGAGTCCGTGTTTCAGGATGAAGCTGCGCATCGCGTCGGACTCGAAGAATGCCGTGTGGAAATTGTGGCCTTGGCCGGGGACGACGATCAATTCCATCGGCCCGCCAAGCGCGCGGTAACGGTCGCGGATGGCTTGGCTGTTCTTCTCGATGGGCACGACTTTGTCGGAATCGCCGTGGATGTGAAGGATCGGGATCTTCGCCTTCGCGATGGGCGCGAGCCGCTCGACGGGATTGTGTTTCGCCAACTGCGCGTCGAGTTCCGCTTCACTCAAGTGATACATTGGGGCGGCGCGCTGGAGACCCGGATAACTGCGGAGGTCGCCCACGGTGTAGATGCCGGAGATGCACGCGACCCAGTCGGGATGATCGGCGGCGAAGTTGTAGTGGTTCAGGCCGCCGCGGCTTTGCGCAAGCAGACAAACCTTCGGTGCGAGACCATAGGTCTTGGTGGCGTGCCGGTAGAACGCAGCGTATTGCTCGCGACTTTCCGGGTTGGCAAATGTCTCGCCGACGTAGATGCCGGCGACGTAGAAACCGTTCGTCAACAGTTGCGACAACAGCCACGCGTTGCCCGTGCTCGGATGATGGCCGATGGTCGGCGCGTACCAAATCCACGGCTTCGCGCCGCCGGGCGCTGGCTTGAACGGATGAATCACGAACGCTTCGCAGCCGGCGACCTCGAAGTTATCGCGCTTCGCGCCGTAGTTGGCGCGCTGGTCGAGCGCCGGCACGTCCTTGCCGTTGGTGAGCCATTCGAGATTGAAACGGGCGAGCGTGAGGTAAGCGTAGCTCGTCGGCTTCTTGGCCGTCGCGTCGCTGGCACGACCACGCTCGTAGAAACAGAGGATCGTGCCGTCTGGCAACACCGCGAGATCGCTGTACGCGCTGTAGCCGGGTTCGAGCGCCTTGCTCACCGGCCACGTCTTGCACTCGTCGTAACTCAGTTTGATCGAAAGATTCTTGCGATCGCGGCTGCCGCCTTCCTTCGCCTTGCCGTCGGCACGTTCGAGGTTGTGCGGGTTGGCGAAGATGATTCGGTTCTTGTCATTGTTCGGCTTGCGGCTGAAACGAACGATGCTCCCCATGCAAATCGGTTCGAGCAACTGGTTGTTGAAGACCGGCCTCGTCCAGCCCGTCGCGCCGTCCTTGCTGTTGGTTTGGATGCGACGATGCGCGTCGGACTCGCTGCGGGCGTTGAGCAACACATTTCCGTTTGTGAGTTGCACCAAGACAGTCTCGTTCGGCCAGCGATACGGCGGCTTGTCCGGGATGGCAATCTCGCCGCGTTGCCACGTCTTGCCGTGGTCGTCGCTGTAAATTGTCGCCGTCACCGAGGGACGATGCGCGTGGCCGCCGGTGCCGAGCGACATCCAGACCGGCACGACGAGACGGCCCTTGTGCGGGCCGTAGGTCAATTGGATGCCATGATCGGGGCCGGAGGCGATAACTTTCCAGTCGTAGTCTTTTCGGAACTGCTCGAACGTTGCGGTGATCTCGACCGGTTTCGACCATGTCGTGCCCTCGTCGTCGCTGCGCATGTGGAAGCAACGCATGTATTCGAGGCAATAGAGGAAATGCGCCGCGCCGGTCTCGTGGTCGGCGATGGCGACGGGATTGTTCGCGGTGTTGTCGCCGGGCTTGTCGAGATTCTGCGCCGCGGCAACGGGATTGACCGGTAGTTCGCCCTCGACGTGGACGATGCACTGGCGCGGCAACCATGTTTTCCCGCTGTCAGTGCTGCGTCGCATCATCACGTCAATCGGCCCCCAATCGCCCTTGCCGGTCTTGCGCGCCTCGCACCACACGAGCGCGGTGCCTTTCTTCGTCACCGCCACGCCGGGAATGCGGTACAGCGCGTAGCCGTCCTTGCCGGACTCGAAGAGATCCATCTTGTCGAGAAACGGCTGCGCAGCCGATGAGATGAGGACCGAGCAAAACAAAGCTCCGAGCGACAAATGTAGTTTCATGAGTATTCGCATTTGCCTGATAAGCTACGCTCGCGTGTGAGTCGCCGGCAATGGAAATGTTCCGGTTCTGTTCCGGGCGTTATCGCAGCGCGTTGCGAATCGCGGCGACGAGGAGTTCGCAGACGAGTTGGTGGCCGAGGTCGTTGGGGTGGATGCCGTCGAGCAGCAAGCCGTCAATGTTGGTCTTGTGCTTGGCGGCGAAAGCGGGATAGGCGGCGCGGATGTCCACGAGCGGCACGTTCAATTCCTTCGCGAGTTTGCGCAACGCTTCGTTGTAGGCCGCGAGGTGCGGAGAGTCGAACCCATCCTCGGCGGCAGGATCGTAAGGCGGCTTGCCATACAGGTCTTTGAGCTTTGGCGTCCAGCGCAACGGGTTGGTCGTCATGAGGATGACCTTGGCCTTGTGCTTCTGCGCCGCGGTGATCATGAAACGCAGGTTGTCGAGGTACTCAGCCAGCGGCACGCGCGGTCCGGTCGCGGGCGGTTTCTTCCACACGTCCACGGCGGAGTCGTTGATGCCAAACTGCATGACGACCACGCGCGGCTTGTGACGGAGCACGTCGCGTTCGAAACGCTTGCGCGCGTCGCGCGTCGTGTTGCCGCCGACGCCGGCGTTATGGACGGAGAGGCTCGATCCGATGCTCTGCAGGGCTTCGTCCACACGAACGGAATACACTTTCTGCACTGCTCCGCGACGATAAGCCGTCGTGGAATCGCCAAACATAACGATGCCGTTCGGTCTCGGCTCGGGGACAGGCGCGGGTTTGAAAACGGGAATCTCGCCGCTGGCGAGGTCGGCCACGTTGATCTTCATCCGCAAACCGCCCTGCATCGTGGTGATCCATAACTCGCCGGGTTTGCGCTCGTAAAGATACGGATAGGAAACGCGGCCACCGGTCGCGTAGTTCGCCGCGACAATGACGGGCTTCGACCACGTGCGCGCTTCGTCGTCCGAGAACGCCAGCGACAATTCCGCGCGGCTGGTGCCGTTTGACGGCAGATGGCGCGGCGGCGCGTTCCACAATAGCGCGATCCGTCCGTCGGCAAGATGCGCGAGTTGCGGGCAGCAAGTCACCGACCGGATCTGGGATTGTTTCAGGCCTTCCCATTTCAAGCCGTCGCGCGAGGTCGCCTCCCACAACCAGCCGGACTCCGTGCGCAGCAGCAAATAGAGCGAGCCGTCGTTGCGCTCGATCGCGCTGCCTTCGATGGAGCCTGCGTGATCGTGCGCGCCGATGCCGTAGTCGAGCATGTCGCCGCGCTGCCAGGTTTTCCCGAGGTCATCGGACGCGAACATCACCGTGGCGTGACGCCATTGCGGGATGATCTCCTGTCCCACCAGCACAATGCGCCCGCTGCGCATCTGGATGAGCGAATGGATGCAACCGCACCACGGGTCGCTCAATTTCACGGGCGTCTCCCACGTCTTTCCGTCATCCACGCTGCGGCAGACATACGTCGGCAACACGAAATCGCGCCAGCTCACGTCTTTGCCGCCCCAACGCCAGCCTTTGGGCTGCCGGCGTTCGACTCCGTTCATCCAAGCGGAGATGATCACGCCCTCGCGAGTTCGCAGGAGCGCGCGTTCGTTGCTCACGTTGAACTTCTCTGGCTCCGCGAACATCGGCGTGCTCTTCCACGTGCGACCGTCATCGTTGCTGCGCAAGGCTTCCTTTGATTGGATGCACAACACGCCGCTGTCCGCCGTCGTCATAAACGGCCCCTGATGCGTGAAAGGCAGCGCGGAACCTGTCGGGTGCAATTGGGGCCGCGAATCCGCCGCGAAGGCTGCGGCAAGGCCGAGGACGACGACGAAGCAAATTGTTCTCATGAAGTAGTTCTCACCGAATAGCGCGAATCTGTCTCATTCGCCAGCCTCAATTTCTTGCACATCACTGAAATCATGTTTGAGGTTGCTCTCCCGCGATCGAATCCTATACTCACCGGCGAATGACGAGGACCATTCTGATAACCGGAGCGGGCAGCGGGATCGGACGGGGGCTGTCGCTGAACTTGGCGGCAAAAGGACACACCATTGTGGCCGTTGACTTGAACCCCCAAACGACGCGCGTGTTGGACGTGACTTCGGAGCCGGATGTTGAAAGGTTCATGCGGGAGATTGCACCACGGCGAATTGACGTGCTCATCAACAACGCCGGCATCCAACACGTCGCGCGGCTTGAAGAGTTCCCACAAGAGAAATGGGATGCGGTCGTGGACGTCATCCTGAAAGGCGCCTGCCTGATGACCCGCGCGGTGCTGCCACAGATGCGGAAGAACGGTTTCGGCCGGATCATCAACATCGGCTCGATCCATTCGATGGTCGCCTCGGCGTATAAGACCGCCTACGTCGCCGCCAAGCATGCGCTGGTCGGTTTCTCGAAGGTGGTCGCGCTCGAAACGGCGGACACCGACATCACCATCAACACGATTTGCCCGTCCTACGTCAGGACGCCGTTGGTTGACGCGCAGATCAAGAACCAGGCGACGGCGCACGGGATTTCCGAGGACGAAGTGATCAACAAGATCATGCTGCAACCGATGCCGAAACATGCGTTCGTCACGGTCGAGGAAATCGCAGCGACAGTCGAGTTCCTGATGAGCGACATGGCCCGGAACATTACCGGCCAGGCGATTGCAATTGATGGAGGATGGACAGCGCAATGAAAGCCAGCGAACTATTACACGTGACGGTCGTCGGCGCGGGGACAATGGGCGCCGGGATCGCCGGTGAGTTTGGCCGCGTCGGGTGCAAAGTTCGTCTTATAGACAAAGGCGATGACCTCGCGGCGGCCTGCAAGGGAACACAACTTCTCATCGAAGCCGTTTTTGAAGAGATGGCGCTGAAGCGAAAGTTGTGCCGTCAATTCGATGAGTTGTGCCCCAAGACTGCCGTGCTTGCCTCGAACACTTCCGGGCTTTCAATCACGCGCATCGCGGCGGCTACTACGCGACCGAAGCTGGTCGCCGGACTCCATTTTTGGAATCCGCCTGCAATCATTCCTCTCGTGGAAGTGACGAAGGGACGGAAGACGGCGGACTCAACGGCAAAGTTCCTGATGGATGTGTGCCGGAGACTCGGCAAACGCCCCATCCTCGTGCGGCACGACATCCCCGGCATCGTCGGCAACCGGCTCCAGTTCGCCGTCATGCGCGAGGCGCTTCACCTGCTGTCGCGCGGGATTGCATCGGCGGAGGACATTGACACGGCGATGACCGCCGGACCGGGACTTCGGTACGCTCTCATCGGTCCCCTGCGCACAGCGGACCTTGGCGGGCTGGATGTGTTCCGAAACATCAGCCGTTACCTGTTCAAGGACCTCGCATCCGACACCAAGCCGGTCAAAGTGCTGGAGCAACTGGTGAAACAAGGCAGGCTCGGCGCGAAGTCGGGCAAGGGCTTCTACAACTATTCTCCAACCGAACTGAAGGAAATCATTGCGCGCAGAAACCGAGTTCTGTTGAAGTTCCAAGAAATACTGAAAGGAGAATAATGACATCCGGCACCGGCCCCCTCTTTGCCAATCCCGATCCAGATGTGGCGCGCGCCTTCTTCCGCAAGAAGGAACGCTCGCTCACCGATAAGACCATGACGGTCAAGGAAGCCGTGTCGCGGTTCGTGAAGGACGGCGACTATCTCGGCTCCGGCGGATTTGGAACAAACAGGATCGCCACCGCCGCGCTTCACGAAATCCTGCGGCAGAAGAAACGCAACCTCAGTTTTGCCGGCCACACGGCCACGCATGATTTCCAGATTCTCGCCGCCGGAAACACGGACGGCGAGAAACTGCTCGCTCGCGTGGATGCCGCCTACATCGTCGGCCTCGAAGCCCGCGGCTTGTCGCCTCACGCCCGTCGCGTGATGCAGAGCGGCGCCGTGGAAGTCGCCGAGTGGACCAACTACGCGCTCGCTGTTCGACTCCGTGCCGCCGCCGCGGGCGTGTCGTTCATGCCCTGCCGAAACATGAGAGGCACGGATACCTTTCGCTACAGCGCGGCCAAGGAAATCATCTGCCCGTTCACCGGGAAAAAATATGTCGCGTTGCCGGCGTTGTCGCCGGATGTTTCCGTCATTCACGTGCACGAGAGTGACTGCTACGGCAACTGCCGGATCAAGGGGATCACCGTGGCCGACTGCGAACTGGCACGGGCATCGAAACGGCTCATCATTACCACGGAGCGCATCATCAGCAACGACGACATCCGCAGTGCGCCGCACTTGACGATGATTCCATCGTTCTGCGTGGATGCCGTCTGCAAGGTTCCGTATGGCTCGTATCCGGGCAACATGCCGGGCGAGTATTTCTCCGATGAGGCCCACCTTCGCGAGTGGCTTCAGGCGGAGAAGGACGAAGCGACTTTCAAGACATTCCTGAAGAAATACATCTACGACGTGCCGGACTTTGAAAGTTACCTGCAACTTTGCGGTGGCGCGGAGAAGATGCGGAAACTCCGCGACCTCGAACTCAAGGTGTAAGACCATGGCACAATACAACGCACTCGAATTGATGATCTGCGTGGCCGCGCGGCTGCTGGAGAACGGCTCAACCGTCGGCGTCGGCACCGGCGCGCCCTGCGCCGCCGCCATGCTCGCGCAAAAGACGCACGCGCCAGAACTGTTTATCGTGTTCGAGGCCGGTGGCCTCGCGCCGTTGCTGCCCTCGATGCCGATCTCCGTCGGCGATTCACGAACGTTTCACAAAGGTCTCATGGCCACCAGCATGAACGACGTCCTCGACGCCTGCGCGCGGGGCATGGTGGATTACACATTTCTCGGCGGCGCGCAGATTGACGCCTACGGAAACCTCAACTCAACCATTGTCGGTGATTACGCCAAGCCGTCTGTGCGTTTTCCCGGCAGCGGCGGCGCGAATGATTTTGCCAGCTTCTGCTGGCGGACTATGGTCATGACACAGCACGACAAACGGCGTTTCGTCGAGAAACTCGATTTCGTCACTTCGCCCGGTTACCTGACCGGTCCCGGTGCGCGCGAAGCCGCCGGCCTTCCAGAAAACGCCGGGCCGTACAAGGTCATCACGGACATCGCTGTCATGGGGTTTGACGAAACGACGAAGCGAATGCGGGTCGAGAGCCTGCACCCCGGCGTGACGTTTGAACGGGTCCAAGAGAACACGGAATTCAAGTTGATGAAAGCGCCTCGGATCACGGAGACAGAACCCCCGTCGGAGGAAGAGTTGCGCATCCTGAGAGAACAGGTTGACCCGTACCGCTATATCATAGGAAGGTGAACATCATGCGCGAAGTCATCATCGCAGGCGCGGTGCGGACGGCTATTGGCAAGTTTGGCGGCACACTGACATCCGTGCCGGTGACGGAACTCGGCGTAGTAGTGGCGCGAGAGGCCATGAGACGCGCTGCGGTTCCAGCCGAGGACGTGGACGAAGTCATCATGGGGCACGTGCTGCAAGCCGGCACCGGCGCGAACACCGCGCGGCAAGTATCGCTCGCCGCCGGCATTCCGATTGCCGTTCCCGCTTACACCGTCAACAAAGTGTGCGCCTCGGGAATGAAGGCCGTCACGCTGGCCGCCGCCTCAATCGCGTCCGGCGAAAACGACATTGTTTTGGCCGGCGGCATGGAGAATATGAGCGCAGCGCCGTTTCTCCTTCCCAAAGCGCGATGGGGCTATCGCCTCGGCGAGGGCGAGGTGCTCGACTGCGTTCTGCGCGACGCGCTGTTGGACTCCTGCGGCAACGGACACATGGGATTGACTGCCGAGAATCTGGCGAACGAATTCAAGATAAGCCGAGCCGAGCAGGATGCTTTTGCAGCGGAGTCGCAAAAGAAAGCGGCGCGCGCACAGTTCGCCGCCGAAATTGTTCCGGTCCAGATTCCGCAGAAGGGTAAGGCTCCCATTTTCTTCAACGCCGATGAGTTCGTCAGACCCGACACGACTGTCGAAGCGCTTTCGAAACTCAAGCCAGCTTTCGACGAACACGGCACAGTCACGGCCGGAAACTCTTCCGGCATCAATGACGGCGCGGCGGCGATGCTGCTGCTTTCGGCAGAGGAAGCCAAGCGCCGCGGCGTAAAGCCGATGGCAAGAATCCTGAGCTACGCTTCCGCGGGAATCGAACCCGGCCGGATGGGTTTGGGTCCCGTGCCCGCGACCAAAGCCGCATTGGCCAAGGCCAAACTGAAGCTTGCCGACATTGACGTGATCGAACTCAACGAGGCGTTTGCCGCACAGTCACTCGCTGTCATCAACCAGTTGGGACTCGACCCCGCACGAGTGAACCTGAACGGCGGCGCCATCGCGCTGGGACATCCAGTTGGGGCAAGCGGCGCGCGAATCATTGTGACGCTGCTTCACATCATGTCCGAACGAGGATTGCGTTTCGGGCTTGCAACCCTCTGCGTCGGTGGCGGCCAAGGCATGGCCGTCATTCTCGAACGCATTTCCTCTTTTTGATTGTGACTACCGTGTGTTGTCAACAGACACACGGCAGAGACGGCCATCTTCGGTGGCGGCGACGACTGTCGGGCCATCAGACAGCAAATCCATTATCCGGCCGGTCATCGAGGAACTCGCAATGACAGACCCGCTGCCGTCCAGCACCACAACCTTGCCATTCAATGTTCCAGCCACGATCAGACGTCTTCCTGTGGAAGTCAGCGCCGAGACGCCGGCGCCGAGATCGGCGGCCCAGCGCCGTTTGCCGTCTGCGCCGAAACAGTAAACGTAGTGGCTGAGCGAACCGGCGAGGATTTCGTCCTTGCCGTCGGCGTCAATGTCTGCCGCGAGCACATTTTTCACCTCATCACCGGTGTTGAACTTCATGCGCAGTTTGCCGTTGGTGGCGAGATAGTGCACGCATCCGTCGCCGCTGCCGAGGATGACGCCGCGGGTCTTGTTGCCATCGAAGCTGCCGGTCGTCACATCGTATGCGATGGGACCGTGCGAGTACGCCCACAACCGAGTGCCATCGCCCCGGAGTGCCGGCACCGAGTAATAATGCGTGCCGCACATGACTTCCGCCTTGCCGTCGCCGTCGAGATCGGCCACCGCGCCGGAGCGCGAGGGATGCACGCTCTCGTAATTCCAGAGCGGCGTGCCATCGGCTTTGAACGCATAGAACCGCCAGTTTTCCGCGCCGGCAATAACCTCAGGAACGCCGTCGCCGTCAAGGTCGCCGGTCCGGACCAGATTGACGTAGGCTGGGCGGCGGTAATACTTGAGTTGCTGCTTCCAAAGTTCCTTGCCTGTGTTGTCGAGGACGCCGACGTAACAATCCTGCCGCGCCAGAATGATTTCGTCGTTCCCATCCCGGTCAAGGTCGGCCGTGGTGACATCGTTCAACTGGCAACCGATCTGCGCTGTCCACTGTTGTGTTCCATCCGGCTTCAGAGCGAACAGTGTGCCTTCGCGGGTGGCGACGAGAATGTTGGATTTGCCGGCGGCGATGCGTGTGATGTTGGACGCGGGGAGACGTTGCTCCCACACGATTTTGAGCGGCTTGGCGGCGGCTCCCGCGGCGATCATCGCTTTGGGTTTGCGCGTCGTCAGCCCGGTGCCGTCGGTCACGATGACGCTGGCATCGGACTTGAGTAGAATGCCGATGTTGCCGGTGTCCGTCTTCACCAATGCGCCGTCGGCGCCGGTGAGCGGCAGCACTTGCCACGGCGTTACTGTGCCGTCTGGTTTGCCGTGCAACGCGGTGGCGAACAAATACGGCTCGCCGGCGTCGAGGTCAACGGACGCGATGGCGTTGAGGGAGCGCACGACCGGTTCGGCGTGCGGATAACCGCGCCAGTTTTCGCCGAGCGCGGTGTCGTTGTGCAATGTCAGGTCCGGTCCGGGCGCTAGGTCAATTCGGAGGGAAGGACCTTTCTGCGTCAACAGCATGCCGTTGCCGGATATTTCGGCGGCGCCGACACCGTGCCAGAGCGAACGCAACTGGTAACGACCTTTTTCCCTTGGCACGATGCGGTCGAGCACCACAAACGCTTTTTCCGTTTTCAGCCAGACCACTGCCCTGTCCCAGTCAACGCCGGTGTAATTGGCCATGCGCGTGCGGCTGAACCCGTAGCGCGAGGTTTCGCCGGCGCCGAGCAGTTCACAATATTGCGGAATGGGCGACGACTCGCCATCTTTGAACACGAGCAGGGAATTGTGATACTTGACCTGCGCCTTGAAGTAGTCGTTGTCAGCGAGCCAAATCCGGTCGAACTGTGTCAGGCGGGGCAGACTGTTGCCATCGAGATGTTTGTGGCCGCCGTTGCTCAGCCCGTCGAGCAGCAAGTAGGCGGCCTGCGGATCCATCGCCTCGCGAAACGTGATCTTGTCAAAGCACTTCTCAAGCGGCGGTTGTCCTTCGGCGGGAAAAGTCGAATAATACGCCGGTTCGAGCGGCCAGACGCGGACGCCGTTGAACCGGTCGGGCTTGACCCCTTCGCCGGTGCGGTTGAACGCAAGGAGTTCGGCGGTGTTCTTGACCTGCCGCTTGAATGCGCCGGCCCAGAGCGTTGACGGATCGTTTGTGATGAAACTGAAGATATCCAAACAGACCATCTCGGAATTCCAGCATTTCCAAGTGCCCGTGTCGCCGTATGGCACCTGATATCCGAGGTTGTCCATCGTGCCGATGCAGTAGTCGGTGATGCGTTTGGCGTTGCCGTTTACAAACACGGTGAAGTCGGGGCGCGCGACTGCGTATCGCATCAAATGTCCGTTGGACAACCATTGGTAACCATTGCAGTCTTCGTGTGACTTGAAGTAGCCAGCTTGGCGTTTGAAGATCTGGTCGGCCATGTCGAGCCATGTCCGGCCTTCGATGGTGTCGTAGTCGCTGGTGAAGTAGAGACCCGCAAACAAAGCGCCCAGCGCCGGGAACGTCTGGTGATTGAACAACACGCGCGTGCTGTTCACCGCGCCGGCGCACTTGGGGATCACCGCCTCCGTCAACCAGCGCGCCATCGCCTTGGTGACACGAAGCCGTTCCTCGTCCGTCAAGACGGGATCGTGTTCGATGACATCCCAACCGGCCACGACGTGACTGGAGGGGAAATCACTGTCGAATCCCCACGCGCCACCGTATTTCCTCGCGTCAGCAACCGCGCTCTTGGCGTACAAATCCCAGACAGCCACGAACAGCTTGGCCTCGACATCATGACCGGTCAACAAGTAGCGCAACGCGATCGTCTGCAGCAACCCGGCCAGCGACGTATGCGCGCCTTTGTCGAGGCGTTGTTGCGCGTCCTTCAGGCCGTCCTGCAACCGTTTTGCGCTGGGCGCTTTTCCGGCCCAGCTAAACCGCTTGAGAAATGCCTCGCCATACTTTGCCGTGAACAGTCGCGGCAACACCAAGTCGGCGCCCTGCGGTTGCTGGCCGACGGCATCCGCGAACAGCCCGGCGGCTTTCATCAATCCGTCGTTGTCTGAGCTACCGACAACAATGGCGTTCACACCCTTGCCAAACGGATTGAACACCGTGTGCACAAGCGCACCGCCGGCGCCGGGACAAACCACATCGGCCGGCGTCAGGTATCGCGCGTAAAACAGGAGCATGGCCGGGTTGGTGTCAACGTTTCCAAGAAGAATGGCCGTTTGCGAAGGCTGGCGGTCGGCGGAGGTGCCCGGACGCGCTGGGAGCGTGACGCCGGTGCGTTTGTGAATGGCCTCAACGATGACCGTTGCAGCCTCGCGCCCGGCCGGTGAATCGGGATGAAGGACGACGGCTCTGGCTTGTCGGTTCTGAACCAAGATCGTGTCGCGGATCAGTTTCTTCGGGGCTTGCAGGCCGGCGACGGCGGTCAACGCCGGTGCGGTGCGCAGGTTGTCAACGCAGACGGAAACCGTGGCCTTGGCAGTGTGAGTGCCGATCACCAATTCGATGCGATCCACTGCCGTGGCTTTGCGCTCTTGAACCATGGACGGTTCCCAGTTGACGCCATTGGCGCCCATCCCGCGTTGCAGGGAAATCGTCAACCAGTCCTTGCGTTTGAAAGGCTGGCCCGTAAAACTCCATGCTGGTTTCTTCTCTCCCCGATTGTAGGCGCGGAAATAAAACCTCCCCACGATGTCCGGCGTCTCGCAGCGCGCGTCAAACACGAGCCTTAGTTCGTCCAGATTCACCGGCTGGGGCAACGGAATCATGATGCCGAAGTATTGGCTTCCCGGCTTGTCCTTCGCGACTGCGCCGAACCGGATTGCGCCGTTGCCGTCGGTGGTGTTTCCTTCTCCCCTGACAACCTCCAGTGTGCGTATCGTGTTTGTGGTCCACGTCTGCTGCACCCCGTGGACGGAATTCAGTGGCAGGAGCGGCTGTTCTGTCACGACTGCGAATCCGGTCAACGACACGGTTGCGATACAGAGCGTAATCAAAGGCTTCATCCGATCATCCTTTTCAGTGTTCGTTTGCTTTCGGCATTTCGACGCCAAAACGGCGTCTGTCGTCAATAATTCTCAGACAAGTTGAAACGGAGCGATTTGCAGCGGGGGACTTTGCGCTTGCCCGGTTTCGGTTGTTTCCTACAATGCCGACGCAACAACTGGCATACCCTCCCTTATGAGAGGACACTTCCGTCTCATCTGGATCTTGTTCCTAGCCTCCTCCGTCGGAGCGCCGACCGCCACCGGTCACGGTGACGGTGCGGAGCCGCCGCAAGACAGCCCGCAGACGCATCGTGCGCACCCAGCACAGGCCGGCCCAACGCCGCCAGCCCCGGTCCAGACGAACTGCTCGCCTGCGGCGAATCCGGCAGGCTACGCGCCCGAGCAGTTGACCGGCTGCGAAGGGGGCGTCGGCGGCGAACAGGGCATCGCCACGCGTGACCCAAGAGGCACCGGATTCCCCTTGCCGACGCCGCACAATACGATGCACCAGCAGCGCCCCACCAGCGGCGCGGAAGAGCACGATATCCCCGATGCGCAACTGCGCGGAAGGCACCGACTCGACATGCAACGTGTCAGCGTCGCGGATGAACGGCCACATGCTCCGGCCATGCGCGCGAAAAACAATCCCCTGCTGCCGGTCGAGAATCTCCACCGCCAGTTCGTGAAATGTCGCATGATCCAAGCGACGGGTTTCCGTCGCATCCGGTGTTTGCGGCAGGTTATTCATCGCGCGCCTAAACTGACCGCAAGACACGGGCGATGTCATCCGCGATCTCGGGTGTGGGTTTGAAATGCAGATCGAAGGCGGGAATCTCGTTGGTCAACCGGTCAAGATATTCGAGCACGGAGGGAAAGACTTCCGGATCGAACCACGGGATGGAAGCCACCGGCAACAATCGCTCGAACGCCAGCCGCGGCGTGACCGGCACCACACGGTTCTCCGTCGCCTTGTGTAGAAAAAACAACGCCGCGAGCGGCGCTGACTCGTTTCGCGCAATCTTCGCCTCGCCGGGCCACGGTGTGCCGAAGGCCGTGTGGCCGGCCGCCAACTTGCGGACGATGATCCGGTCGTCGCTGACTATGCGAAACTCATCTCGTGTTTGCAGTTGCCGGGATACCGTGCTCTTGCCCGCGCGCGACCGGCCGAGGAAAAGCGCGCACCGGTCCTCGTGAAACGCCCCAGCCGCATGGAGAATGACGCCTTCGCGCGAGGCCATGTGGTACATCATTAACAACTGATCCAAGGGGTAGACTACAGGACAATTCACCACATCTCGTCCTGGCTCACGACGCACCAACGCGCGGGAAACACGCACATTTGCTTCGCGGGCTGAGATTTCCAGGAAACAATCCCAGAAAGAACCGTGCATTGGATTCCGCAACACAATCCGACGCTCTTGGTTGCGGCCAAACCAAGAAATCCCCCGCTCCCCACCCATTAACAACCTCATGGCCGGTTCCTTGAGATCACCTACAACCAAACTTATCTGGATGTCAACTGCACTTGCGTCAGAAGCCGCAATGAACTCGCTGTAAGGAAATTCAAGTTGAAAGGCGACTTCATAATCTGCCCGCGGGTTGTCAACTCCAATTCTCAACCCGGCGATGAGGAGATGCAAGACGACAGATCCTTGGGGTCACTAGCTCCCAACTTCACCGCAGCTTGACGCTGCGCATGTATTGCCTGTTGCGCTGCCCCCCGACGTCGCCTTGCATCCGACTCCGAGGACTTCATCTGCAGCCAAGTCAATGACATGCAGCATTGGCTTCTCGTACTGTTTCTTCACCGCCACGGTTTCAGGGCGCATTTTTGTTGACTCCCATTAAGCGACTTTCGATCTTTCTCCGTCGTGCTTGCCCGAGTTCACACAGAAATTGCGGGGGCACACTTTCGCTGCCCGTTTCCATGGCGACTTGGGGTTTGCAAGCGCCGCACAATAGCCAATCCGAGCATTCTTGACAAGGATCGTTTTGCGGGGCTGGGCGACTGATGATTCGCGGCAACACATGCCGCCAACCCTCGTGGAAACAGCCGGTCCGGAGATCATGCCACCAACGCGTCTCCATCATACAGATCTGGAGATGACCAAATGCGTCAATGTGGAACCCTGTGCGCCCGGCACCGCAGGCATAGGCTGTTTTTGAATGTTGGTATTCTTCTTGGCGTTCATAATACCGCCGCCATGCTGACGATCTCTTCGGAATCTCGAACTCAACCTCGACCGCCCGTTCAGGACTGACGCGTAGCTCCAGAGGAGTTTTGTCCCCGTTGACATGCGGCACCAGGTATGCGTCCATGCGGAACTTGCAGCCCAATTCCTCCGACATCCGCTGAATCTCTCCGAACTCTGCTGCATTCGGGGTCATCAAGATGCTTTTCAGCGCGAGCGGAATCCCGCGTTCTTGCAAACGGGTGAGCGCCGTCAGACACTTGCGGTGTGAACCGGGTGTCTGCGTGATGCGCTCGTAGGTCGTCTCCGTGGCTCCGTAGAGCGTGATCTCCACTTTTGTCGGCGGGTACTCAGTAAACAAATCCAAGATGGCGTCGTCCACCAATGTGCCGTTGGTGAACACGGTCACCACCAGCCCGTTCTGCCGCGCTTTCTTGTAGATCTCGGGAAAATCCGGTCGCAGCAGCGGTTCGCCGCCGGTAATCAGGAAATTGAGACAACCGGCTTCGGTAACCTCGTCGAGAATCTCCAGCCACCGCCGGGTCGGCAGTTCCTGCGCTGCGTTGGCCTGTGCGGGCGTCGGGCGGATGTAGCAATGGACACAACGGAGATTGCACCGGTGCGTCAGATTCATCGAACCGGTCAGTGGAATGCGTTGTTCGTGCGCCTTCCGCATAAAGCGCCGGAGGAATTCCTCTTTGCTTTCCGGCATGTTCTGCGGGCACTCCATTCAATCCACGAGCACCAGCAGGTTTGCGGATTCCAGTTGCCCGAAAAACTCCGTCGCGTCCCGCTTGGCAGTCTCGTCGTCCACTGCGAATTCCGCGACCAGCGCCGTGACGATGTCGTCAAGGCTCTGCGGATTCTTCAGGCGGTCCCAGATGAAGGCGCCGACGGAATTGAGGGCGATCACCCGCTGTAGATCAGCGATCTTGCCGGCAATCGGCACCAACAGTGTCTCGCCGGCAATGTTGCGGGTGATGAAGTTTGGCTTCCGTTGATACCGTTGGTTGGCTTCCATAATTGTCACCGGAGTCGGAGGGCAGGGTCGCACAGCAACGTCATGATGTCCAACTCAAACCGCGGGACGCCTTGGGCTTGGCCGGCTTCCAAGGCCCGCCGCGCTGCGCCGCCCAGCGTGACGGCGCTTTCCTGATAGCGCGCCGTGTAGAAAGCCCGGTCGAGGGTTTCTGCCGCGTTGTTGTATGAAAGTCCTGTTGCCGACCACACCGCCGCCACGCCGCCGGGAGGCTCCAGAAGCAGTCGCTTGCTGAAACAGTCTGCGCCCGGCAGCTCGAACCGGTTGATGAGGCAGGTCATGGCGGTTAGCACGGCCGGGGTCGCGCGATTGGTCAGGCTGGAGAAATCAGCCGGTGAGAGTAGGTTTTCCGAGGCGAGACCATTCCATCCGCCGTGGCCGAAATAGTTCAACCAGATGACGCCGGCATTCAATCCGTCGCAGATGGCATTGTGCACGACGGCGACTGACTGGGTTTCCAGATAAGCTTTCTGCAGGGCGAGCCACGCCGGCATCAAAGCGGCCACCGTCTCGCTGGATGCGGTGAAATTCCCTCCATCGTCAGGATTATCCGCCGCAAAGACCGCGTTGGACAACCAAGCCCCCGGCGATGCCGTCTCATAAGCGATGATCCGGTCCACCAAGTTGCTCAGGGCGGCTGGAGTCGCGGCCACCAGCCGGCCGATCGCCAACTCCGGCACGCCGTCCTTGCCCACCACATCAGCAATCTGGTTATCCGATGCGAACATGCCATCCGGCGCGTTCACCAAGAATGTCGGCACCATGCAGCCGCCGAGTCCCTTGTAGTTGTGGTAGTCCAACGAACCTTCCCCGGCCAGCACCGCATGCGTTGGCGGCAATGACCACTGCGCCTGGGCGTGCGCGAGGCAGCGGCGCAGGGCGTGCGGCGACAGACGACCGTAGTTGAACTCGTCGTAAGCCTGCTGGGTCAGCCGCGCTTGCGGTGTCCAGCCGCCAGCCTGACGATATGCGATCAACCGCGCCAGTTCATTGGTGAGCACCGGCACACTGAATGCCAGATAGTCGGCCTGATTGGTGGCGGACCGCAAACCGGTGAAAGCGCAGGCGATGAGATTAGTGGCAGCTCGAACGCTGGAGCGGGTGCAAACGAAATAGGTTGCGTTCGTCCCCGCGCTCGCAAACGAGACCGCGTACGCGGCGTTGGTGGATTGCACCTGCGCGCCACTGACCAATCGCGGCAGGGAACGGTCGCTGATGTCAACCACGAGAATGTCCGGGTCGGTAAAACCCGACACCGTGACTGGCCCGGCCACGGCACCGGGGCAGAGTAACTGATCGCCATCCGCCTCGTAGACCCGGTTGTATTGGATCTCAAACCAATCGAACCAGACATACCCGTAAGGCGCGCCGGAGTCGAGCGGCGACTGGACGTGCACTTGGTTCGTTCCGTTGGACAGAATTCCGTCTGGAATGGTGAACGACCAAGTGTTGGCCACGATGCCTTCCCAAACCGCCTCGCCGACCTGAGTTCCATTCACCGAGAGGATGACATGATGCTCGCCGCTAAACCCGGTGCTGGTGGCGCCGACGTTGGTGCCGCCGTTGGCTGGTCCACGCACCACGATCGGACAGTTGCAAAGACCGCCCGACATGTAGCGGACAAACGCCGCGTTGTTGACGAGCTGGTCGAAGGCGACCGAATGGAACGACCAGAACATCAGCTCCATCACCGGC
>CAZNOK010000044.1:0-27948 GCA_964574605.1 uncultured Verrucomicrobiota bacterium | reverse complement strand
TTTCGGCTGTTGAACGGTAGAGCGCGCTCGCTAAGGGCACTGTCGTTTCAACTAGATGAAAAGGCTGGAATTACGCTTCTATCGGTGAGAGATTTGCCGCCGTGGAGCAGAGCTATCGAAGCACAGGATCGGCGAAAATGAAGATGTTTCGCTTGCTTGTCATACTTATCACTTTCATAGGTGCTGCTGTTGCCGTAGACCTTGCCAGCGATGTTATTCCTAGTGTTACGATCGACGGCGTTGTTTACGAAGATGTTCGCATTGGTCGAGTGACGCCGCCGACCGTCACCATCTATCATAAGAAAGGGATCGCTACCGTCCCCTTAGCCGAGTTACCGCCTGTTCTCCAGAAGCGATGTGGTTATGACCCCGAGGTCGAACGTCAACGCCTGAAAAGGACCGAAGAGGAAAGGCACGCTCTTGAAGAAAAGCAGCGCTTAGAGAAGGAGGAACTGAAAAAGCGCGTAGCCAGCGAACGGCAACGCATACGTGATAAGCAAACGCACAGACTTGAGGAAGATAAGGAGGTTGATCGGCTCAAGAAGGTCCCGTTCGCCGAACTCAAAGCCAAGGCTGAAGCGGGTGTTGACTTAAACGCGGTATGTGCATTGGCCGCTTGTTATGGAGATGGGGAAACCGTAGCTCGTGATTTCGAAGCATGCGTGAAGTGGGCTCGGTTAGCAGCCGAGCGGGGTCATGCACGTGCGCAAGCTATTCTGGGGGCACGTTACTTACAGGGCGAAGGCGTACCTAAAGATTACAGAGAGGGGCTGAAATGGTTTCGCAAGTCTGCCGAGCAGGAGTCAGCAAGGGGAAAGTGTGGCATCGGCGTTTGCTATGCCAAGGGTTACGGTACGGCACAGGATGATTTTGCGGCCATGGTATGGTTTGGAGAAGCAGCAGAGCAGGGGAACGCTCTAGCGCAGGTCTACTTGGGTGCAGGTCTGCTTGAGGGGAAAGGCGTCGCGAAGGATGAGGTGGCAGCTGTGAAGTGGTTTCGTTTAGCAGCCGAACAAGGGCAAGAGGACGCGCAGTTCTTCATGGGACATTGCTATTATAAGGGGAGAGGTGTTTCTGTGGATTTCGGGGAAGCAGTGAAATGGTTGCGGAAAGCGGCAGAGCTGGGTGACTCTCGCGGGCAAGCACTTTTAGGCGCGTGCTATTTCAAGGGAGAGGGTGTTCCGGAGGATTATATAGAAGCGTACAAGTGGTTTAACTTGGCAGGAAGCCAAGGCGATAAGAATTGTACAAGAATGCGAGAATTGATGGCTGAAAAGATGACTCCGTCGCAAATTGCCGAAGGCCAGCGCCGTGCTGCACAATTTGTTGCTCGCAAAGCGGTTGATGGCAAGAGCGATTCCGAAGTGCAACCTGACTTGAATGCGACTCCGATCGGCAGTGGTACGGGATTTTTTATTGCCAATGAATATCTAATCACCAATCACCATGTTGTTAACCGCGCAAATGCTGTTCGAGTTGTTTGCGACAATGAGAGCTACAAAGCGCAGATCATAAGAACCGATGCCGCGAACGACGTGGCAATTTTGAAAGTCAGTAGAACGGCAGCGGCCGATAGAGGCAAAAGAGAAACTGAGAAAGAACGAGATTTCGCTTCCCTTCCGATTCTCAGCAGCCGTGACATACACCTCGGCGATTCCGTATTCACGATTGGGTTTCCAAATCCCAAAGTTCAAGGCGTACAACCAAAGCTCACACGTGGCGAAATCAGTAGTTTGGCGGGCATTAAGGACGATCCTCGATATTTTCAAATGAGCGTTGCGGTGCAGCCAGGGAACTCTGGTGGCGCACTTGTTGATTTGCAGGGAAACGTTGTCGGTGTAGTGACGATGCGCTTGGATGATCTAAATGCCCTCCGTACGAGTGGAGCGCTGCCGCAGAATGTTAATTACTCGTTGAAGAGTTCCTTCCTTATTGCCTTCTTGGACACTGTGCCGGAATTGGCAGGAAAGCTCAAGGTGGTCTGCAAAGACAAAGAACGTAGGTTTGATGAGGTAGTTAAGGAAGTGCAAGCGGCTACTGTGAGGGTTCTAGTGTATTGATAGTCGGTGAACGAAGCTCGTACTTAAGACTAGGCTGTACTTCAAACACATGGATAAGCCGTGATTTTGTGGCGGGAGTAATCGAAGATTCGAGCTTTTACAGACCGAGCAATGGTGATAGCGTACACTCATGAGCGTGCAAGAACCGGCAATGCCGGAGTCGTTCAAGGAAGGCATGGCGCAGATCAGGCGCGGTGAAACGATCGAGTTGGATGAGGCGCTGCGCGAACTCGACGAAGCGTGAACTACGGATTCAAGACTGTCACCGTGCTGTTACTTGTCGGGACACTTCAGGCGTCCGACAAACTGGTTATCATCTCGCCACACTGGGAGGGGATTCGATACGAGTTTGGCCGTGCGTTCTCGGAATGGTATCGGGCGCAGCACGGTACAAACGTCGAAGTTGACTGGCGCGACCTTGGTGGTGGCAACGACGACCTGAAGTTCGTCATCAGCGAATTCCAGCAACGGCCACGCGGCATCGGCATTGACTTGTTCTTCGGTGGAGGTATTGAGCCATTCATTGAATTATGCCGGCGGAACTTGCTGGAACGTTACAAGCCATCGCTCGACGGGATTCCGCCGGAACTGGGAGGTGTGCCGAATTACGACAGTGAAGGGCGTTGGTTTGGCACAGCCTTATCGGGCTTCGGCATTCTGTACAACAAACGTGTCGTGGCGACACATGGCTGGCCGGTGCCGTCAACATGGCGCGAACTGGCGGAGCAAGCGCCCATTGGCTCGGTCGCGTCCAGTGATCCGCGCAATAGCAGCACAATGCACATGATTTACGAGATGATCCTCCAACGCTACGGCTGGGACGACGGCTGGCGGGTCATTTATCAACTCTGCTCGAAGGTCCGACAGTTCGACCGTCTCTCCAGCACCACCGCCAAACAAAGCGCCATCGGCAACACCGCGTACTCGCTCGCGATTGATTTCTACGCGCTCACCCAAATCGCGGCAGCCGGCAAAGAGAACATGGGCTTTGTCCTCCCGCGCGATTGTGTCGTCATCAACCCCGACTGCATCGGCATCCTCCGCGGTGCGCCCCAACGGAAACTGGCCGAGCGCTTTGTGGATTTCTGTCTCTCGAAAGGACAGGAACTCGATATGCTCCCGCGTGGTCACGCAGGCGGCGCGAAACGATTCTCCATCGAGCGGATGACCGTTCGCCCCGCGCTCTACGAACAGTTGCGCGGCGTCACGCTCGTGCCGATCAATCCGTTTGCCGAGCCGATCTCATTCCGCTACGATGCCCGCAAGGACGCCGCCCGCAGCGGTGTGGTCAACGCCCTGATTGGCGCGACGATCATTGACGTGCATCCTGAGCTTGTCGCCGCGGCGAAGCGCGGCACGCTCGATGGCCGTCCGCCGATTAGCGAAGAGGACGCAATGCGGTTGGCGACGGGCAAATGGCGGGACACATTGTTCCGCCAGCGAAAACAACTCGAATGGCAACGATGGGCCTATGAACGTTACACTGCGAAATCTCACTAAGCGGTTCGGCGCAACGACGGTGGTCAAGAGCGTCACGCTCGACATCGCCGACGGCGAACTATTTTTCCTGCTCGGCCCCAGCGGCTGCGGCAAGACAACGCTGTTGCGCCTGCTCGCCGGCTTCTATCAACCTGAAGAAGGCGAGGTTCTTTTTGGTGAACGGGCGATGAACGATGTTCCGCCGAACCGACGAAACACCGGCATGGTGTTCCAGAACTACGCGCTCTGGCCGCACCTCAGCGTTTTCGAGAACGTCGCCTACGGCCTCGATGTCCGGAACATTTCCGGAACAGAACGCTCGCACCGCGTCGGCGAGGCGCTGGCGATTGTCCGCATGAACGACTACGCCGCGCGGAGTCCTGCCCAGCTTTCCGGCGGCCAACAACAACGTGTTGCGCTCGCCCGCGCCCTCGTCATCCGTCCTGATGTGTTGTTGCTGGACGAACCGCTCTCGAATCTCGACGCCAAGCTTCGTTTGGAGATGCGCGAGGAAATCCGCCGCATCCATCGTGAGACAAAGCTGACGACGATCTACGTCACACACGACCAACAGGAGGCGCTGGCGCTGGCTGATCGGATCGCGTTGATGCGCGACGGCGGCATCGAACAGGTCGGCACGCCGCTGGAGTTGTACCGCAACCCGCGCAGCACGTTCGTGAGCGAGTTCTTGGGCGCGGCGCACTTCATCGGGGGCAACGTCGTCGCCGTGCTCGACGACCAACGCGTCCGGATCAACACGCCGCTCGGCGAAATGGAATGCGCCGCCACGGCCAACGTCGGCGACCGCGTCACCTGCGCCATCCGTCCCAACGACGTGATCGCATTGCGAGGGTAGGGGATGGAATGCAACGTCAGAATGCCGTTGTGCGAGGGTCTCCTGACCCCGCGCATGATTCGACTGAAGGTCTCCCATTACCGGAACGACGCGGAGACCTTGCGGTCGGAGGAAACGGCGCGGTCAGGAGACCTGCGCCGAACTAGGGACGAGTCGCTGACTCGTCCGCCGGGATTCGGGATGAAGGGCGCGGACGGCTCGGCGAGCCGTCCCTACCAACGACTCGGAATATGAACCGACGTATGTTCACTCCGGGCACTGTCGTCATGCTAGCGGGGTTGGTGGTGTTCTTCTCGCTGTTTCTGGTTTATCCGGTGGCGTGGATGTTGCGCGGGGCGTTTGTCGTGGATGGGAAGTTCACGCTGGAGTTTTTTGCGATGGCGTTCCGTAGTCCGTTGGTGATCGGATCGCTGCGCAACAGTTTTCTGATTGGCGCGCTGGTGACGGCGTTCACGACGTTGCTGGCGTTGCCGCTGGCGCACTTGTTCACGCGATACGAATTTCGTGGCAAGATGCTGCTAAGCGCGTTGCTGCTGGCACCGTTGATTCTGCCGCCGTTTGTCGGCGCCATCGGGATGCGGCAGTTCTTCGGACGATACGGCTCGGTCAATCTATTGCTCGGCACCGATGTGGATTGGCTCGGCGGCGGCGGTTTCTGGGGCGTCGTCATTCTCCTGACGTTGAATCTTTACCCGATCATGTACCTGAACGTCTCGGCGGCGATGGCCAACGTGGACCCGACGTTGCGCGAGGCGGCGGAGAACATGGGCGCGTCGCCGTGGCGCGTGTTCCGCACCGTGACGCTGCCGCTGATCGTGCCGGGATGTTTTGCGGGCGGAATCCTCGTGTTCATCTGGGCGTTCACCGACCTCGGCACGCCCTTGATCTTCGGCCTGACCCGCGTCGTGTCGGTGCAAATCTTCGACCGCGTCACCGACGTCGGCACGAATCCGATGGGCTACGTGCTGGTCTGCATCGTGTTGCTGCTGACGGTGCTATTGTTCGCTATCTCCAAACGGCTGGTCGGAACGCAACGCTACGAGATGCTCGCGCGAGGCCACACAGCGGGTGGCGAACGCCGTCTCGTCGGCTGGCGCGCAGTGGCGGCTTTTGCGGGTGTCGGCGCGGTCGTCGCGATGGCCCTGGTGCCGCACGCCAGCGTCGTGTTGCAATCGCTGGCTGACCGCTGGTTCTTCACTGTGTTGCCGTCGGAAATGTCGTTCAGTCACTACGGCGAAATATTCGCCTATCCGCTGACCGTCTCCAGCGTCCGCAACAGTCTGTTCTACTCATCGCTCAGCGCCGGGGTTGATCTTGTTCTCGGCGTCATGATCGCTTACCTGCTGACACGCCGGAAAATTCCCGGTGGCGCGATCCTCGATGCCGTCGCGATGCTGCCGCTGGCGTTGCCCGGGCTGGTGCTCGCGTTTGGTTACGTCGGCGGATTCAACTGGGATATTGCATGGCTGAACCCGCGCGACAATCCGACCGTGTTGCTCGTCGTCGCTTACTCGGTCCGGCGGTTGCCGTACATCGTGCGCTCCGCGTATGCCGGGTTCCAACAGACCAGCGTCACGCTGGAGGAGGCGTCGTTGAACCTCGGCGCGTCGTCGTGGCGGACGCTGCGGCGGATCACGATCCCGCTGGTGATGGCGAACCTCGTGGCGGGAACGGTGTTGACGTTCAGCTACGCGATGCTGGAGGTCAGCGACAGCCTGATTCTGGCGATGCGGGAAAAATTCTTCCCGATCACCAAGGCGATCTACTCGCTGGTCGGTCGGATCGAGCCGAATGCGCCCGCCGTGGCCAGCGCGCTCGGTGTGCTGGGGATGCTGCTATTGGCCGCAAGCCTGTTTGCCGCCAGCAAAGTCCTCGGTAAGAAAATGGGGCAGTTGTTCCGTGCCGGCTGACCTAAACACACGGATCGTCGCCTGCCGACGGTGTCCGCGCCTCGTCGAGTGGCGGGAACAGGTGGCGCGTGAGAAGAAACGCGAGTTCCGCGACTGGGAATACTGGGGTCGTCCTGTGCCGAGCCTTGGCGACTTAAGCGCGCGCGTCCTTATCGTCGGCCTCGCGCCGGGCGCTCACGGCGCGAACCGCACGGGTCGGATGTTCACCGGTGATTCGTCAGGACGATGGTTATTCCGTGCGCTGCACAAGGCCGGGTTCGCGAATCAGCCGACGTGGGAGCGGCGCGATGATGGGATGATATTGGCCGATTGCTACATCACAGCCGCGATTCATTGCGCGCCGCCCGGCAACAAGCCGTTACCGTCAGAAATTGCCAACTGCAACCCGTTTCTGCGCGAGGAACTGGCTGCCCTGAGCAACCTCAAGGTTGTGATTGCGCTCGGGCGAATTGCATTCGAGACTTATCTGAAGACGCGCGGCGTCAAACCGTTGCCGGAGTTTGCCCACAATCGCCGGTACGATTTGGAGCCGTTGCTGGTCGCCTCGTATCATCCGAGCCGCCAGAACACCAACACCGGCAAGTTGACCGAGCCGATGTTCGACGCCGTGTTCGCTCGCGCCAAAGTGTTTCTCTAGCCGAGCAATAGAATAATTTACAAAACTGGTTCATGTGAACCACTCTTGTAAATGAAGACTTGGGCAACTACTTTCCCGCGGTCTGGCAGTCCAGTGTGAATTCAGGACTCTTCTTTCGGTGTTTGCGATGGCGTGGCGGCGGTGGGGGCGAGTTTGCGTTTGCGAATGAGGTGAAGGTTGCGCATGTAGATAGCCGTGTTCGGCAGGTAGGCGAGGATGCCAACCGGGTCGCGTTGAAAGATGAAATAGAAACACATAATGACGCTTCCGCCGATGCTCCAGTACCAGAACGACACCGGTATCACGCTTTCGCCTTTCTTCTCCGAGGCCCACCATTGAACGAGAAAGCGCGTTGAGAAGATGGCGTTGCCAATCAACCCGATGAGGGTGAGGTAGTTCCAGTCGAGGCCAAGGAAACGATGCTCCTTGCCGAACGTGGTTACGGCCAATACGAAATCCATTGTGCCTCCTAGTTTTTGGTTTCGGCGACGCGGTAGCGGAGCTGGCGGGATTTCAGCCAGCGCACGCCGAGCAGGTCGCGAAATGATTTGAACAGCCGGTTCCAGACGCCGTAGTGGCTCTGCCCGGCAAACCGCGGATTGTTTGTGACCGGTACTTCCGCGATGGTGAATCCTTCCATCTCGATCAACTGCGGGAGGAACCGGTGCGCGCCGCGCCAGAACTTGACGTTGGCGATGCACTCGCGTTTGAACGCCCGATAGGTGCAGCCGGCATCGGTGATTTTCTCGTCGCCACTGAGTTTGCGGCGAACGGCGTTGGCAATGCGCGAGCTGGCAATGCGGATGAAATTGTCACCTGCGCCTCGGGTCTCGACGCGCGTGCCGCAGACGCAGTCGGCGCGTTTCAACGCTTCGAGGAACTTCGGCAGGTCGCGCGGATCGTTTTGGAGATCGGCGTCAATCGTGCAGAGGTAACGCCCTCGCGCAAACTGCATCCCAGCCCAGCTCGCGGCGCTCTCGCCGCAGTTGTATTCGAAGCGTTGGATGTGCAGCCGCGGGTCTTCTGCGGCAAGTTCCTTCAGGATCGTCCACGAGTTATCCTTGCTGCAATCGTCGGTGATGACAACTTCATACTCGATACCGAGCGGATCCACGGCGGCGTGGATCGCGTCGAGCAACGGCTTCAGGTTGCCTTCCTCGTTGTAGCAGGGAATGACGAGGCTGAGTTCCGGTCTGTTGTTCATTTCAGGCTATCTCTTGCCCCTCCGCAGCCTGTCCCGGCAACAAAAAAGTTTTGACCAGTTCGCCTTCGCCGCAAACCGTCATACCGGGGAATCGCTTGAACCATTTGCCGATGCAAACTTCCGGTTGTGTGTCCAACCAGTCCGCGAGCAGGCCAAGCTGGTCTGCGCTGATGCGGCGGCTTTGGATACGGTCGAGTAGATGATTAAGCAGGGCAGGCGGAAGATTCTGACGTCGGATTCTAGGCATGAGGCTTCCCACCGTAGAAGCCGTGCATAATCGTCTCGCGTACCATCGCAGCTTCCGCCGGATCACTTGTCTCGGTCATGCGACGGGCGAGGGCGGTCAACTCGCGTCCCGGCAGTTCGCGTTCGGCGTCCAGCCGGTAAACAAACTGGATCACTTGGGCCTGTTCTTTCGGCGTCAGGTGCTTGATTTCCTCAATGACTTGAGTCGCTGTCACAAGCGAAAGTTAACATGAACGCCACGGCGCATCAATCTGTAAATCCAATTAATGTCGATTCTGCTTCCGTCGTTTGAGCACGGTACCAACCACAAGCAGTGCTACGCAATAGGCCGATGTGGCAAATGCCCAGATGTTGTGGTTGATCGAGGGCGGATGCAGATTCGTGTTCTTTATCCATCGCAGGTGATCCCGTGCCAGATTGGGTGTCATGTCACACCAAACGGGTACTTGCACCATGGCGAACCACCCAATGCAAAACGTGAAGTAGCATACGCCGGTCAAGCAGAAGATGAGCATAATTGACAAACACAGTGCCGTGCGTGACACACATTCCGTGCAATTGATATGGGCGAGCGTAACAAAGAGGCAAGTGGCAGTGACTGCCCAAGCGAGTGAAAGCACTGAGGTCAGATCTTTCGGACGATAGTCGAAGATTCGCTGCACTACCGTCGGCACCGCACGCCCTTGGCTCACTTGCTGATAATCCAACGCAACGGAAAGCCACGCGATTGCGTGGCAGACACAAAACGCCAGCACACCAAGTAGAACGGAGTTTATGATCAGGGTGCCGATCAGGAACTTGGACTTGGTTTGTTCTGTTCCCGTCATGTTCGTATGTGGGTGACTACTGTTTCCCGAAGAACTCGGCGATGGCGTCGCAAACGCAGTCAACATCTTCCAGCGACAGTTCGCCGTAGATGGGCAGCGAGAGAATTTCTTTGACGGCTTGTTCGGTGCGCGGCAGCTTCGGGAGTTTCTTGAAGAGCTTCGTTACCGCAGGCTGCTGGTGATTGGCGACGGGGTAGTGGATGCCGGTGGAGATGCCGCGGTCTTTTAGGAACTTCGCTAGCGCGTCGCGTTTGTCGCCGCAGCGGATGACGTACATGTGATAGACGGCGTAGGCCCACTCGCGTTCTGGCGGCGTGGGCACGATGCCCTTGAGGCGCTCGTTGTAACGAGCCACGGCACGGCGACGGTTCGCATTGAGTTGATCGAGGTGCTTGAGGCCGACGCGACCGATGGCGGCGTTGATTTCGTTGAAACGATGGTTGTAGCCGACTTCATCGTGACGGTATTTGTCAAGCCGTCCGTGGTTACGAAGCTTGCGCAGGCGCGCGGCAATGGCGTCATCATTAGTGGTGATGCAGCCGCCGTCACCGCAGACAGTCAGGTTCTTGGATGGGAAGAACGAGAACGCGCCGCAGACACCCATCGAGCCGACGGTCTTGCCTTTGTACTTCGCGCCTTGGGCTTGCGCGCAATCCTCGATGACCCAGAGGTTGTGTTTCTTGGCGACCTCGAAACAGCGGTCGAGGTTTGCGGGATGGCCGTAGAGGTGGACGGGCAGGATGCCGACGGTGCGCGGCGTGATGGCGGCTTCGAGTTGCTCGACGTCGAGGCAGAACGTGTCGTCAATGTCAATGAACACCGGTTTCGCGCCCCACAGGCACATCGGTTCGATGGATGGGAACGCGGTGTGTGACGGCACGAGGATTTCATCGCACTTCTTCAGTCCCATCGCTTGAAGGAGCATCTGGACGCCGGAGGTCCAGTTCGGGCAGAGGACGGCGTGTTTGGTGCCGGTGTATTGCGCGAGTTCGGCCTCGAAGGCTTCGCACTCCTTCGCGAGGATATACCAGCCCGACTCCAGCGCGCGCATCGCGGCTTGGCGGACTTCGTCGGTCAGATAAACTTTGGACAACGGTATATTTTTCATTGCTGATTCGACAGTAACACTCCTTTGCCGGTGCGCTCGAGTTCGTACCATCGCACGCCGGTTGCTCGGGCTATTCTCTCTGCATCGCCGTCGCTTGCAACACAAAAAACGCGCTGCGTGCCGGTCATTATCTCGCGGAAGCGGGCGGCATCGGTCACGATGAATGGCGTGCCGGGGCTGGGGCGATCAAACTCAAAGACGTGGCTCGCGTTGGTGGCATCGGGTTTGTACCACCAGACGCGAGATTGCAGGTAGAACGGCAGTCCGCGCGGGAACATGATGTAACTGATCACCAGCGCGCGTCGTTCCGGGTCCTCGCGCAGAATCCGGTCCGTAAAGAACTTCGCCGAGGTGTTGTGGCGCAACTGCCGTTCGATGCCGGGCAACAGCGCGATGACTGCCAACACGACGACCAGAAAAGTAGCAATGACCGCGTAGCGATGGAACAACCCGATAGCCGCGCCCAGCACTGCCATTGCGATCAGTGCTGTGCCCCACATCGGCGGGAGACCGCAGCGGGTCCGCAAATAGTACGCGAGCAAACACAGTGCAGCCGCCAGCGCAACGGCAGTGAGCGCGTTGTGCCAGCGGCGCGGCGGCGCCATCGCGGCGAGTGCGGCCAGTGGCGGCATCAACGGCAGCACGTAGGTTGGCAGTTTCGATTGGCTGAGACTGAACATGACGACGCCGAGCACGGCCCACGCGGCGAACATCCGCGTCGCAGGGTCGAGTTTGCGCCGGTTGAACACCAAGAACGTCCACGGCAGAAATCCGCCCAGCGTGACGACGATGAGGAACCACCACGGCTGGGAACGCCCGTGTTCGCCGGTGGCGACGCGCTGGAAAATTTCGCGGACGAAGAAGTAACGCCAGAGTTCCGGGTTCTGGATCGCCAATGCCACGAACCACGACGCGCTCAGCACGACGAAAATCAGCAGGCCGCTGATCCAACGGAACTCGCTCAGGCGCGGTCGCAGCCCGATCATCGCAAACGCCGGCAGCGCCACGGCGACCGGGCCTTTGGTCAGGACGCCGAGCGCGAGAAATACAAAGAGCCAGTTGCTGCGTCGCCAGATGGCCCAGACGCTCCACGTGATCCAGCAGGTCAACAGCATGTCGGCGGTGATGAGCCGCGCAATCAGGAAGAACATCGCGCTGGTGGTGAGCATGACCACTGCCCAGAGTGCCGTTTTCTCATCTGCCGCGCCACGCACCATGAGGTAGAGGGCGAGCAACGTGCCGAGCGCGGCGAGCGCGGCGGGCAGGCGCGCGGCGAACTCGTTGACGCCGAAGACGCCCACGCTGGCAGCGATGCACCAGTATGTGAGCGGCGGTTTCGACAGGTGCCTGATGCCGTTGATGCGCGGAGTGAGCCAATCGCCGCTGGCCAGCATTTCGCGCCCGGCTGAAGCGTAACGGCCTTCGTCCGGTTCGTTAAGCCCGCGAGTGCCGAGTTGGAAGAATAGCGTGAACAAAACCAACGCGAGCACGAGCCAACGCGCCCATCGCTGGGTGGGAGGCGGGTTGTCGGTCGTCGGCATGGCGTCTGGGTAACGCAGGGATTTCTGCTGTGCAAGGCCAAACTGCGTATGCTAGACTGCGCACCACAACAAATGAAACTGTCGAAAGCAAGCTTCCGAATACTGGGCGACCTGATTTGCCGGCGACCGCGGCTATTTGTGATGCTCGGAGTATTGCTGTCGGTAGCGGCGGGTATCTACGCGATGCGATCATTGCAGTTCAAGACCAGCCGCAACGATTTGATTGGGCGCGACAGCGAGTACTGGCGGCTGTACAGCGAATACGCCCGCGAGTTCCGCGACGAGGAGGATTACCTGCTGGTGGTCGAAGGCAAGAGTCCAGCGCACAACCGCGTGGCAGTGGACGCGCTCATCAAAGCGTTGCTGGCGCCGCAAAACAATCCACACCCGGCAGACGACGCTGCCGCGCAGCAGTTCAACACTGACGACGTGTTTTACCGGGTCAACTTCGACGCGTTGCAAAGGAGGTTCCTGTATTTCCTTGCCACGAACGATCTCGCGGAGATCCGCGGCTCCGTGAAAGAGTTCAAGCAACTGGTGACCGTGCTCGAAGCCAAACCCGAATTGCCGACGTTCTTCGATGCGATGAACCAGATGCTTCAGCAGATGGCCAATGCGCCCGTCGCGCAGCGCCAACGCATGGCTGCATTTCTGCCGACCGTGAACGGCATCGTCAACCAGATGGCGCAGTTCCAAGGCAGTGATGCCGAGTCAGCGTTTTTGTCGCCGTGGGCGAGCGCGTTCTTCAGCGAAGAAGCGGTCGGCGAAGCGGAACAGCAGATGCAGTGGGAAGGGTACAACGTTTTCAACAAGGGACGCACCTTCATGGTGTTGGTGCATCCGCGTCCGCCCGCGGGCGCGCCGACAGAGACCCTGGCCCCGCATGACGCCACCGTGCCGAAACTGCGGCGCATCATAGAGGAGGTGCAGACGCAGTTCCCCGATGTCCGCATCGGATTAACCGGCGAGCCGGTGTTGGATCTTGACGAGATGGACCAATCACAACGCGACGCCACCACGGCGACGATCCTGACGCTGTTGCTCATCGCGGGATTGTTCGTGCTCAGTTTCCGCGAATGGCTGCGCCCGTTGCTGGCGAATTTGTGTCTGGTTCTGATTGTCGGCTTGAGCATGGGGTGGGCGGCGTTATCAGTTGGCCACCTCAACATGATTACCATCACCTTTACCGTGATGATTCTCGGTCTCAGCATTGACCTCGGCATCCAAATCATCGCCCGCTATGAGGAGGAACTGGCGAAACCCGGCTCGGAACGCTGTGAGGCGATGTGCTCGGCGATTGCCCGCACGGGGCCGAGCATCGTGACGGCGGCGTTGACCAACACGGGGGCGTTTCTCGCGATGGGACTGAGCGGTTTTCGCGGCGTGACGGAGTTGGGCGTCATCGCCAGCGGCGGCATGGTGCTGGCGATGTTGACGATGTTACTGGTGCTGCCGGGTGTGATCTTGGTGTTCCATCGGCAAAAGGAATCCGCGGAGATTCCTGCGCACGACGCGGCCAGCCGGTTTGACCGCGTCTTGTTGCAGCACCCGGCGGCGATCATCGCCGTCTCTGTGGCGGCGACGCTGGCGGCGCTACTGGTGGGGTGGCGGGTGCGCTTCGACTACAACGTGCTGAACCTGCAATCGCGCGGCTTGGAATCGGTCGAGATCGAGAAACGGCTGCTGCAAACGGATGCGCAATCCACCATTTTTGCCGCAGTGGTTTGCGACACCGTGGAACAGGCGCGCACCATCCAGACGGCGTTGGAGAAGAAAACGAACGTCGTCTCCAGTGTGGCGAGCATTGCGGCCTTGTTGCCGGAACATCAGGAAGCGAAAGCAGCCATCATTCGCGAGATTCAGAAAGATTTAGGCAGGCCGCGTCTTCCCACAGCGCGCCGCGCGGTGGACATGACCGCGTTGGATCATGCGGTGCGTTCATTGCGAGTGCAGGCATCACGGCTCGCCCGCGAGTTCGAAACTGCTGATGCCGGGGCGGCGAAGGCATTGGCGACGCTGGCGGGATCACTGACACAGGCGCGCGAGAAGGTCGGGCGGAATGGCATGGCGGAACAAATGGAACTCTACCAATCCCGGTTCTTTGCGGATTTGCAGAAACAACTGGAGATGATGAGCGATCAGATTACCGACAAACCAATGATGCTGGATGAAGTGCCACGCGAGATCCGCTCGATGTTGATCGGCAAATCCGGTAACAAATATCTGGTGCGGGTGTTCCCCCGCGAGAACATCTGGGACCGGGAGCCACTGGTGAAATTCGTGCGCGAAGTGAAAGCCGTGGCACCGAAAGCGACGGGCACGCCGCTGGGGATTTACGAGTTTGTGGACATCCTCCAGAAAGGTTACATCCATGCGGCGTGTTGGGCGTTGTTGGTGATTGCCGTGCTGGTGTTGCTCGATTTTCGCGGCCTTGTGGCCGCGGGGTTGACACTGGTGCCGTTGCTGGTCGGCATGACTTGGATGGTCGGCGCAATGGCGGTCCTCGGCATCCGCCTCAACCCGGCCAACATCATGACATTGCCGTTGCTCGTCGGCATCGGCGTGGCCTACGGCATCTACGTCGTGCAACGCTACCGGGAAGACGGCGACGCGCGCGTGTTTGGCAAGAGCACCGGACGCGCCGTCGTGTTAAGCGGCCTGACGACGATGGTGGGATTTGGCAGCCTGATGATCGGCAAACACCGGGGTATCTTCAGCCTTGGCGTGGTCATGGCCATCGGCGTATTCGCTTGTCTGGTTACCTCATTGACGCTGTTGCCCGCGTTACTGGAGATTGCCCGCCGACGCGGCTGGAAGGTGTAACTGCTGCGCGGCGGTCTCGAGGAAGCGCGCGAGGTTTTCACCGGCGATACTGGCGCGGTGGCCGAGACGCGCGAGATCCAGAATCAACCGCGGATTCCGGTTGCAGGCTGTCAATAACCGTCGCCACTGAAGCTGGCCGACCATGAAGAAATCATCCATGTCCTCCGGCAAATCCTCGCTGTCGGTGTCGGTAATGCACCGGACCGCCAGCATCTCCGTCTGATGCGCGGCGCACACGACGGCCACGGCGCTGGTCTCCATGTCCACCGCCAACGCGCCGGTGGCGCGGCCGAGGTGCTGTTTGGTTGCGGCCCGCAGAATGATGTCGTCGGCGGTCAGAATCTGGCCGCGATGAACCTTGCAGTTGGTGTTCTCCATGGCGAGTTCGTCGTGTGCCGGCAGGGGCACCGCCGAGCGGAACCGGACCGCCGCGCCGGCGTCCTGTGAAAGATCGAGCACTTCCGTGCCGATCACAATGTCGCCGGCGCTGACCGACGGCTGCAATCCGCCGCCGAACCCGGCGCAGATGACGAGATCAGGACGGTAAGACTTGATGGTCATCTCGGCGGCAATGCGCGCGCATTCCTTGCCGGCGCCGAGCGCCAACAGCGCAACAGCTTGACCCGCCAACGTGCCCTCGTGGAAATCGAGGTGCTGCTGGCGGACCGTGTGGTTCGCGCTGGCCCGACGCAAGATCGGGTTCAGTTCCTGAGCGACAGCGACAAGGATCGCAATCATGGCGCCGCCATTAAACCACCGACGCGCCCCGCGCGCAATGCTGACGTTGGCTACGAATACTAGCCACTTTCGCCGAGTGCGATTATACGGTGGACATTGTGCAGAAAATCGGCCAATCTGTGCCTTGATCGAGGCGCGCAGTGGCACGAGAAGACGCAACGCTCCTGTGGGGAAGAAAAGCTTTCGTTCCGGCTGTGGTCATCCTGTGCCTTTGGGCTGCGAGGGTTCGCGCGGAGGACAACACCAGCACGCTCATCACCAACTTGGTCAACAACGGCGGCGCTGACTACATCGTCGGCGACACCGGCACCAACAATTCCTTGACCATCTCGGCTGGTGGCGTACTCACCAACGTCAACGACGGATATATTGGCTGTCAGGCCTCTGCTTCCAACAACTGGGCCGTGGTCACCGGCGGCGGTTCCGCTTGGTTCATGACCAATAACCTATTAGTCGGGTATTTCGGCTCCGGCAACTCGCTGACCATTGCCAGTAGCGGCAGGGTTTTCAACGCCCTCGGCTATATCGGTTACGCGGCTGAATCCAGCAACAATGCCGTCACCGTGACCGGCTCCGGATCTGTATGGACAAACGCCGATCTTTCTATTGGTCGTTACGGCTCTGGTAACTCGCTGGCGATCACCAACGGTGCCACTGTGTACAGTTCTGGGGTCGCATGGATTGGTCGCTACGAGAGCAGCAGCAGCAATTCGGTGCTGGTCAGCGACCCCGGTTCGCTCTGGAGTTTTCCATCCAACACCGTCCGCATGAATGGCACAGGCAACCAATTGACAATCAGCAATGGCGCGATGGTGTTTGGCCTGACCAGCTACATCGGCTACGACGCCGGTAACGGCAACAATGCGGTGCTGGTCACCGGCAGCGGTTCAGTCTGGAGCAATTCGTCCGGCCTGACCCTCGGCTATTATGGTTCGAGCAACCAATTGACGGTCAGCAGTGGCGCGCTTGTACGAAACACGACCGGCACAATTGGCTCTCGCACCAGCAGTTGTAACAATGCGGTGCTGGTCATGGGCAGCAGTTCCGTTTGGACCAACACGGCGAATCTCATTGTCGGAACCGAAGGTTCTGGCAACGCGCTGACCATCGCCGGCAGCGGTTCGGTGTTCAATGCGGCCGGTCACATCGGCTACTACGCAAGCGCCAGCAATAACACTGTCATCGTCACCGGTCCCGGCTCTGTGTGGAGTTGCAGCTACGACCCGACGGTCGGTTACTACGGCTCGGGCAACTCGCTGACCATCACCAACGGCGGAGCGATGATCACCACCGACGCCTACGTCGGCTACAAGACCAACGCGAATAACAATGTTGCCACGATCACCGGCTCCAGTTCCGTCTGGCGGATTACCGGAGGACTGCAAGTCGGCGGCTCCGGCGCCAGTAACTCGCTGACGATTGCCAACGGTGGTGCCATGTTCGCCACAGGCGGCGGCTACGTCGGCTACTACGCCACTTCCAGTAACAATGTCGCCACAATCACAGGCTCCGGTTCCGTCTGGACCAACGGAGCTAATCTTGTTGTCGGCTACTATTGCTCAGCTAACTCGCTTGCCATTTCCGGCGGCGGTGTCGTGTCGAACGCGGCCGGCTACATCGGCTACCAGACCAATGGCAACAACAACGCCGTCCTCGTTACCGGTTCCGGCTCCGTCTGGAATAACAGCACGAATCTCTACGTTGGCTACAACGGCTCCGGTAACACGATGACTATCGCAAACAGTGGTGCTGTGTACAACGTCATTGGCTATATCAGCTATGACACCACCAGCAACAATGCAGTGCTTGTCACTGACCCCGGCTCGGTCTGGAGCCTGGTGTCCAGCGTGCGCATAAATGGCGGGGGCAACCAGTTGACGATCAGCAACGGTGCGCTCGTCCAAGCCGATCACGGCTACATCGGCCTCAACGCCGGCCCCGGCGGCAATGCCGTGCTGGTTACCGACCCCGGCACGGTTTGGAGCAACCGGGCGAACTTGTTTGTCGGTTCCAACAACAGCAGCGGAAACCGATTGACGGTTAGCAACGGCGCGCTCGTGCGAAGCGATCTCGGTAGAATCGGCGGCACCATCACGGCGAGCAACAACGTGGCGTTGATCACCGGCACCGGCTCGGTCTGGAGCAATTCCGGCGACATGTATATCGGCTATGACGGCATCAGCAATCAGTTGACGGTCAGCGACGGCGCGCTGGTACAGAACGTCAACGGCTACATCGGCGGCCACTCCAACGACGCCAATGCCGTCACCGTGACCGGCTCCGGTTCGATCTGGACCAACAGCGGCAACCTTTACGTTGGTAACCTCGGCTCCGGTAACAGTCTGACTATTACCAACAACGGCGCGGTGTTCGCGAGTAACTTGATCGCTGGCGACGGCACGCATGTGGCCACGTTGAACCTGCGTGGCGGTACGCTTGCGGTTGCCGGCCTCGCGACCATCCAGAACAACGCCACGTTGTCCGGCAACGGCACCATCTCCAGCGTCGCGCTGGTGAATGGCTTGGCGCAAGCCGATTCTGGTGGCGGATTGACGTTCCTGAACACCGTCACCAACAACGCCGTGATTCGTGCCATCAACGGCGCGCCCGTTGTCTTCAATGCGGGCGTCGTCAACAACGGAATCATGGACGGCAACGCCGGCAGCTTCGTCTTCAACGACAGCGTGATCAACAACGGCTCCATCGTCAGCAACGGGATGATGGCTGCCTTCTTTATCGCCAACCCGACCAACGGCCCCGCGTCGCTGCCCGTCACCTTCACCGATTCCTCCGCCGGCACCATCACCAACCGCTGCTGGGATTTCGGCGACGGCGCGACAACGAACATCACAGACACGATGCTGACGCACACCTATCAAAGCACCGGCAGTTGCACAGTGGTTCTGATTGTCAGCGGTCCCGATGGCGTCAGCACTAATACCCGCCCCAATTACATTAGCATCGTTGGCTTTGATAGAACCACGCTAACGTGGGTCAATGACACCGCCAGCGGCAACTGGTCGGATGCAAATAGTTGGTGGCCTCCACTAGTTCCGGACAACGTGGACACCGTCGTCTTCGCCACCGGCGGCTCGACGTGCATCGTGGATTCCGTCAGCCGCGCTGTCACCAACCTTGTCTTCAATCGCAACGCCGACTTTGTCCTTGCCGCATCCGGCGGCGCGCAACTGACAATCCATGCTGGCATCGCCACCACCGGCAGCTACGCGCACGCCATCACCGCGCCACTGGTGCTCAGTGGCAGCAATGTCTGGAACATCGGCGCGAACAGTTCATTGACCATCGGCGGCACCGTCACCGGCGCGCTCCCGCTGACGAAGAGCGGTGCCGGAACGCTCACCATTACCGGCAGCGTCCAGATCACCAGCGGCACGGTGAAGCTCGACGGTGGCACCGTCCTCGTGACCGGGAATGGCTCTGTTTGGACCAACACCAGCAACCTCAGGGTTGGCTCCTACGGTTCCGGCAATACGCTGACGATTACCAACGGCGCTGCTGTGTTCGATGCTTCCGGCTACATTGGCTACGACGCCAGCAGTAGCTCTAACGCGGCACTGGTCACCGGCTCCGGTTCCATGTGGAGGAGCACGGGCAATTTCCATGTCGGCGGCTACTACGGTTCCGACAACACGCTGACCATTACGAGCAGCGGCACCGTGTGCAACGTGACCGGCTACATCGGTTACGCGGCTGAAGCCAGCAACAACACCGTTACGGTGAACGGCGCCGGTTCGGTTTGGACGAATTCGGCCGGTTTCGTTGTCGGGCGCTACGGCCCTGGCAATACGCTGGTCGTCACCAATGGCGGCACCGTGTTCAGCGACGACGGCTACGTTGGCCAATACACCAACGGCAACAACAACGTCGTCAGCATTACCGATTCCGGTTCGGTTTGGAACATCAATGGCAAACTCTATCTTGGCTACGGTAGCACCAACAATTCTGTGACCATCACCAACCAAGGACAGGTGCTCTGTAGTAGTGACGGTATTGTGGGCCGCAACAGTGACAACAACCGGATGCTCGTGACCGGCTCTGGATCGATCTGGAATGTGGATGCCTACTTTCACGTTGGCTACGCCGGCTTTGGTAACATTCTGACCATTGTGAACAGTGGCGCCGTCTTCAGCAGTACCGCTTACATCGGCTATCAGACCAACGCCAATAACAATGCCATCATCGTGACCGGCACCAGCTCTGTCTGGAGCAACAGCAACGATCTTCTCATTGGTCGGCACGGCTATGGAAATGGGCTGACCATCACGAATGGCGGCGGTGTGTTTAACGCCACCGGCTGCATCGGTTACGGTACGAACGACTCGATTGGCACAGGTGTCATCGGCGGTAATAATACGGTACTCGTCAGCGATGCGGGTTCCGTTTGGAATAATTCCGGCGACTTGGATGTGGGATGGTATGGCGAAGGCAACCGGTTGACGATCAGCAATGGCGCGCTCGTGCAAAACTCCAGTGGCTACATCGGTACGTGGGATAACAGCAGCAACAACACCGTCTTGGTCACCGGTGCTGGATCAATCTGGAGCCATTCGTTGGCGCTTAACGTCGGCTTTGATGGCGCGAACAATCAGATGACGATCAGCGATGGGGCGCTTGTGCGAAACTCGAACGGTTATATCGGCACTCAAACCAACGGCAACAACAACGCCGTGCTGGTCACCGGTATCGGGTCTATTTGGACCAACGCAGGCAACCTGTACGTTGGCAACCGAGGCGCCAGCAATACGCTCACCGTCGCCGACAGTGGCCTCGTGTTCGCGAACAACCTGATTGCAGGTAATGGCACAAATGCGGCGATGGTGAACGTGCTGGACGGCGCGCTCTCCATGGCCAACCTCTTGACCATCCAGAAGAACGCCACGTTTTCTGGCAATGGCACGATCTCCGGCAGCGTGGTGGTGAACGGAAAGGTCTGTGCGGAAGGCGGAACCGGGCTGAGGTTCACCGGTCCGGTGACGAACAACGCCAGCATCGTTGCCACGAATGGCGCCACGATTATCTTCGACGCGGACGTCGTCAACAACGGTGTCTTGTACGCGCGTGGCGGCAGCTTCGTCTTCAATGACGGATTCACCAACAACGGCCTCATCAACAGTAACGATCTGATAGTCGCCTACTTCACCGCCAACCCAACCAACGGCGGGATACCGCTGGCTGTTTCGTTCACCGACCTCTCTGTCGGAGCCATCACGAACCGCTATTGGGACTTTGGCGACGGCAGTACGACCAACATCACCGACACCACCATCACGCACACTTACGCCGGCATTAGCAGCAACACCGTTATGCTTATCGTCAGCGGTCCGGACGGCATCAGTACCAACTCGGAGACGGTCGTGGTTGGTCCGCCTCTCATTTCCACTTGGGTCAATACAAGCGCCAGCGGCAATTGGTCTGATGTCGGTAATTGGTCTCCGGCGTGGGTTCCGGACAATGCGCCCACCGTCATCTTCGGCAGTGGTGGCTTGACGTGCGTCGTGGACTCTGTCAGCCGCACCGTCAGCAATCTCGTCTTCAACCGCAGCACCAACTTCGTTGTGGCTGCTTCCGGTGGCGCGCAACTGAGCATCCTGAACGGCATCACGGTTCTCAGCAACCGAACATACACGCTCACCACGCCGGTCGTGCTCGCCAACTCGAACTCTTGGGCGATCAACAACGGCACGCTGACCGCCGTCGGCATCATCACTGGCTCCAACTCGCTGAGCATCGCCGGTCCCGGCACGGTGAACCTCTCTGTCAGCAACGCCTACACCGGCGACACAATCCTCAACAGCGGCACGACGATCTTGGCTGCCGATGCTGCAACCGGGAGCGGCCCGTTGTATCTCGCCGGCGGCCAGATTCGCCCGGCCAGCAACATGAACGCGGTCATCACCAGCACCGCAGTGCTGCTGGCCGATACCACCATACCGAGCGGCGGCAGTAATCTCATCTTCGCAGGCACGGTTATGTTGACGAACGGTGCTCGCACGCTAACGCTCGACGGCAACGCCGAGATTCCCGGTCAGATTAGCGATAACGGCCTCGGCTATGGTTTCACTAGATTGGGTTCTGGCGTGCTGAACTTGTCAGCCTCTAACACCTACAGTGGTCCAACCGTCGTTAATGCAGGGCAGTTGGTGGTGAGCAATGATTTTGCGCTCGGCACCAGCGGGGTTGTTACCGCTGGGTTTGGCGGTGCCCACGGCATTGTTGTTCTGGCTGACGGCGTGACCGTTTCCGGCATCACGCTTTACAACTTCAACAAGATTGCCGGCTGGCATGGCGGGCTGCAAGTGCCTTCGGGCAATGCCACGTGGGCTGGGCCAATTGTACTCTGCGTGGATGGCGCGCGTATTTCCGGCAATGACGGTACCCTTACTATCACGGGGCCGATCAGCGACAATGGTAGCAACTACATGGCGAACTTCCGGGCTGCGACCGTCATCCTGTCCAGCACCAATAACAATTGGGGCGGCGGGACCGTCTTTGCCGAAGGGCGGTTCTTCCTCGGCGCAAACAATACTCTGCCGACCAACACAGTTGTCAACCTCAACGAACCCGGCACGGTCACGCTGGACATGGCCGGCTTCAATCAGCAACTCGCCGGCTTGATTCACGGTTCAACAACCTCTGCGGGAATCCTGACCAACAGCGGCCTGACTTTAAGCACACTGACGCTAAATATTCCGAGCGGTATGAACTGCGAATACAATGCCCACATCCGCGGCAACATCGCCATCGTTAAGACCGGCCCCGGCATCTTCACCTTGAGCGGCACGAATATCTACACCGGTTTCACGAGCATTGACGAGGGCACGCTGGCGCTCAGCGGCAACGCGGGGCTTAGCAACAGCCCTACGATCACCATCGCCAGTGGCGCGCGGCTCGATGTCACGGGACGCACCGGGGGCGGCATGACGCTGTTCAGCAGCCAAACGATGCGCGGCGGCGGCATCTTCAACGGGAACCTCGTCAACCAAGGCGTGATTATCGCAGAAATTGCCAGTGGACAGTTTACCTTCACCGGCACGGTAACCAACAACGGTACGATCTACGCCACGAATGGGGCGACGCTGGCGTTCTACGGGCCGGTCGTCAACAACGGAGTCATTGACGTGATCTATGGCAACACGAATTTCTTCTTCACGTTCATCAACAACGGTATCGTTCTCACCGCGGGGGGCGATAACGATGGCGATGGGATGTCGAACCTCAAAGAGTCGCAAGCCGGCACCAGCCCGACCAACAGCGATTCCTGTCTGCGCATCACAAGCATGGCGCGGGAGGGCGACGACATTCGCATCACATGGACCGCCGTCGGCGGCAAGAGTTACGTGGTACAGACGAACTCGGTTCCCGGCGGCGGTTACGGCGATTTCACCCCGGTGATTTACGTGCCCGGCGTCGGGGAGAGCGTCACCAACTACCTTCACAGTGGTGGTGCGACCAATGCGTCGTCGTTCTTCTACCGGATCCGTCTCGGGCCGTAAGTCGGGAGTTCAGAGTCCTCAGTCCTGAGTCCGCGAATTCCGTGTCTTCCGTGGTTTCACTTCTTCTGGAGCATGTCCTGAAGCAGTTGCGTGGCGTCCGTGTAATTGGGATGGCGTTTGAGCAGAGCGCGCAAGGCAAGCTCGGCACCGGCGAGGTCGCCCTTTTGGCGGCGGTAAAAGGCTTCGGTGTAGGCGTAGCGCGGTTCCTGCGGACGAGCGGCGGCGGCGCGGGCGCAGAGCGTGATGGCTTCGTCGAGATTCTTGCGGGAGACGATGACGGCGAGGTTGTATGCCGCGGGAGCGAACTGCGGGTCGCTCTTGAGCGCGGCGCGGAGACAGCCTTCGGCTCCGGCGGTGTCGCCTTTCTCGCCGAGAAGCAGGCCAAGGTTGAAGTTGATCTCGGCGCTGCCCGCGTCGAGCGAGAGCGCTTTGCGGAGCAACGACTCCGCTTCCGCGTTGCGGTTCTGGCGCGCGTAGATGAGCGCGGCGTTGACGAGCGGCGGGACGAAGCCCGGTTCGAGCTTCATCGAGGTGTTGAACTCGTCAAGCGCGGCATCAGGACGAGCCATGTTCAGGTAGTGGTTGCCGAGGTTGTAGTGCGCGGCGTGGCTGTCGGGCTGGCTGCGGAGCGAGTCTTCGTATTCCTTCGTCGCGTTGCGCAGGCGCATGGCGTCGGCCGGCTCGAACATCGTCGGCGGATAGGCATCGAGTGCCGTGGCGGCGCTGACGCGGACGAGCCGGTAGTCGTCGCCGAGGACGGTGAGGAGCGCGGCGACGTTGTCGCCGGTGAGGTTGTGGCCGAGCGCCGTGGCCGCCGCACTGCGAGCAAGCGGCGACGGGTCTTTCAATGCGCGGCGGAGCGTCGGCCATTTGGCGTCGAGGTCGCAAGCTTCGAGCAGGCGGATCAGCGCGACGGCAAACATCTCGTTGCGGTTGGGACGCGCAATGTAGGCGAGCATGTTGTTGAGCTTCGTCCAGTCGCGTTTGCGGGCGGCGTCAACAAGCGCGGCGCGTTCCAGCACCGGCGCTTGGTAGTCGTCCTTGTGCCATGAGCGGACTTGTTTGTCGGCCCACGCGGCGTCGCGTTTGGTGTGGCAGAGCGTGCAGGCGAGGGGAGATTTGTAGAGCGCAGCGGCGGCGGGTGCCGGCGGCAGGAAACTGTGGTCGCTACGGCGCATCCGTCCGAACTCGGTCATCGGCATGTGGCAGGAATTGCAGGTGGGACTTTTGTCGCTGGGTTTGTGATGCGAGTGCGCGGCGATGTCGCGGACTCTGGCATCGTGGCAAGGACGACACGAGTCGTTCGGATTCTTCTCGAAACGGTAGCGTCCGCTCGACGTGTGGCAGTGAGTGCAGTCGAACTTGGGGTCCTTGGTGCAGGGGTTCATCCGCCAACCGGTGTAGGTGTAATTCTCGCCGAGGTCGCGGCCATCGGGATAGAAGTCAATGTGCTCAATGCCGACGAGGCCGTAGTGATCGAAGTAACGGTCGCCGGGCATGAACGTGGTGGTGAGCGTGTTCATCTTGGCGTGGCACGGCGCGCAGAGGTCATTGCGCTGGGCGGGCGTCATTTTGGCTGTGCTGATGATCTTGAGGTCGGCGGGCGCGGGTTTGCCCTTGGCGGCGACGCAGACGCGGACGTGCTCGGCGGCGGGGCCGTGGCAGGTTTCGCAGTTGATGCCCGGCTCGGTCCATGTTGTCTGGTAGCTGTCGTTGGTGGCGTTGTAGTTTTTCGAAAGCTGGCTGACGTGGCAACCGTAACAGGAGGTGTTGAACGTGTACGGGCGCTCGGTCCAGTGGAGCAGTTCGTTGGTCACGCCGCTGAAATGCCGCATCGCGCTAGCGGCGGTGTCGTACCATTCGTTGCGCCGCACATCGAAGGCGACCGGCAGCGTCTGGAACCAGCCGCGGTCGAGCTGCGTAAGAAAATAGAAGACGTTCTTGCCGCCGAGCGCGTGAAGGATTTTGTAACGTTTCTCGCCGGTTGGCGTGCGCTCAATGACAAAGGGCGGCTCAGCGCGATAGTGGGATTGCCCGACAACGATGTCGTTGGTGTGCGGCGGCAACGTCGCGGCGAGCGCGGGCGTGAACGGTTGCATCGCGAGGCCGTGAAACGATGTCACCCATTTCTTGTAGAAGTCTTCGTGGCAGTCGCGGCACTTCGCGGAGCCGATCCAGTCGGATTTAGGCGGCTCGGTCTTGGAACAAGCAGCAACCAGCGCGACAGACGCGATGAGAACGACCAATCGCATTTATCAGTAGGGGCACACTGCGTGTGCCCCATGCGCGTGCCGGTGCAAGACGGGGCGCACGCAGTGCGCCCCTACAGTGCGGTGGCAGCGTGGTGTGTTCTTCATTAGGTCAAGCCGTCAGGCGTTGGAGCGCCTCAACGTATTTCTCCGTCGTCTTGCGGACGATCTCGTCGGGAAGAACGGGACCCGGATATTGTTTGTTCCAGTCGAGGGTTTCGAGGTAGTCGCGGACGTATTGTTTGTCGAAGCTCGGCTGTGGGCCGCCGGGCTTGTATTGGTCGGCGGGCCAGAACCGCGAACTGTCCGGCGTCAACACTTCGTCAATGAGGATGAGCTTGGGTGTAGTGGCCGCCGTCCCGGCGGCTCCGCTGTTTCCAGCGCCCGGGACGGGCGCCGCTACGCCGAACTCGAATTTCGTGTCGGCGATGATGATGCCGCGCGTGGCCGCGTAGTCGCGGGCGAACTTGTAAACGGCCAGCGTCATGTCGCGCACCTTGGTCGCGAGCGGCGCGCCGAGGATTTTCACGGCCTGCCTGAAGCTGATGTTTTCGTCGTGACCGGTTTCAGCCTTGGTGGACGGCGTGAAAATCGGCTCCGGCAACTTCGACGATTCGAGGAGACCGCCGGGCAGTTTGACGCCGCAAATGGTCTGGCTCTTCTTGTATTCCTTCCAACCCGAGCCGCTGAGGTAGCCGCGGACGACGCATTCGACAGCCAGCGGCTTGCATTTGCGGACGAGCATCGCGCGGTCCTGAAGCTGTTGTAGGGCAGCCGCTCCGGCTGCCGCGAGTTTCGGCAAGCGAGGCGCTTGCCCTACAATGTCGGAGGTGATGAAATGGTTCTCGATGATGTGCTTGGTCTTGCCGAACCAGAACTCGCTGAGTGCGGCGAGCACGTGACCTTTTTCCGGGATCGGCGTCGGCAGCACGACGTCGAACGCGCTGAGCCGGTCGCTGGCGACGAAGAGCAACACGTTGCCGAGGTCGAAGATCTCGCGCACTTTGCCGCTGCGGGTTTTCTTGAGGCCGGGGATTTCGATATTCGAGAGGGGTGTGGTCATGGTGGTGAGTTCCTATTTCCAATTCTGCAAAAGGTCAAGCAAGAGGCGGACGCCGAAACCGGTCGCGCCCTTGGCAAGGTAGGGACGTTCCTCGGTCGTCCACGCGGTGCCAGCGATGTCGAGATGCGCCCACGGGGTGTCGCCGGCATACTTGGCGAGGAACGCCGCGCCGGTGCTGGCCCCGCCTTCGCGTCCGCCGGTGTTCTTGATGTCGGCGACGTCGCTCTTGATCTTGTCCTTGTATTCTTGCCAGAGCGGCAACGGCCAGAGCCGTTCGCCCGTGCGCTCGCCGGCGGCGCGGAGTTGCTCCTGAAGTTTCTCGTTGTTGCCAAGCAGTCCGGCGGCAAATGGGCCTAGGGCGATGATGCAGGCGCCGGTCAACGTCGCGAGGTCAATCATGGCTTGCGGCGCACGCTCGCGGGCGTAGGTGAGCGCATCGCCAAGAACGACACGGCCTTCGGCGTCGGTGTTCAGGACTTCGATGGTAACGGCGCGTTTGTCTTTGCCTTTGTAGCTGGTGACGATGTCGCCGGGCCGATAGCTGGTGGCGCTGGGCAGGTTCTCGGCCGCGGCAATGACGCCGATGACGTGAAGCGGGAGCTTGAGTGCCGCGATGGCGCGCATGGCGCCGAGAACAGCAACGCCGCCACATTTGTCGAACTTCATCTCGTCCATTTTCTCGGATGGCTTGATGGAGATGCCGCCGGAGTCGAACGTCAGCGCTTTGCCGATGAGGGCGATGGGGGAGGCGGTCGCGGCGCTGAGGCCGCTCCCACTTTGCGGTTTGTATTCGAGGACGATGAGACGGGGGTCGTGAGCGCTGCCGGAACCGACGGCGAGGAGGCCGCCGAAACCGCCGGCTTCGAGGGCGGGTTTGTCGAGGACGGTGCAGGTAAGGTTGAATTCCTCGGCGAGACGCCGGGCGTGGTCGGCGAGGACTTCGGGATAAACGACGTTGGCGGGGAGGTTGGCGATGTCGCGGGCGTAGTTGGCGGCGTTGGCGATGGCTTGGACACGAGCGACGACGGCTTTGGCGGCGGCGAGGTCGGCGTTCTTGGGAAGACAGAGGGTGATGGTCTTGAGCGCGGCGTGATTGTCGTCGGATGATTTGAACTTGGTAAATTTGTAGGAAGCGAGGATGGCGGCTTCGACGACGGGGGCGAGTTGGTCGGAAGTGACGGCGATGGCGGCTTGTGTGATGCCGAGCGCAACGACGCGCTTGACGGCAGCGCCGGTGGCGCGACGGATTTTTTCCGGCGTCACATCCGCGCGTTTGCCAAGGCCGGCGAGGAGGAGGTGAGCGGCGGCGGAGTGGAGAAGGAGGAGTTGTTTGTCGGCGCCGTTGAATTCCTTGCGGGGGAGGCGGCGCAAGAGGTTCCGGAACAAAACCGGAACATGAGGCTGTTCTTTTTCATGGCAAAACAGGACGATGGCAGGTACTCTTTGTCGAAAGATGTCAGTGTTGACGAGTCGGGTGTTCATAGCGGCGGATTATAGGGGCGAGATCGGAGGGCGTCAACGATTGGAGGAGAGTCAGACGCGATATTCACGATGAGCAGTGTATTTTTGAATGTGGTCATGTTGCCGACGGAACTCACGTCGCAGTGGGTGCCGGCCTCGGTGATTCTGGCATTGGTGAGCGCGTCGGTTGCGCTGACGGTGAGCGTGTTTCTGTGGCGGAGCACACGGAAGC
>CAZNOK010000043.1:0-29064 GCA_964574605.1 uncultured Verrucomicrobiota bacterium | reverse complement strand
GCTGTGGTGGGCGAGGTAGCGGAAATCGGTCGCAAACTTGTGGACGTAAATCATCGGTGCGCCGGTGCGGCGACCCGCGAGCATGAGGTTCGGGCGGAAATACATCTTCGGCGCGGCTTTGGCCCATTCGTCCCAGTCGTGGAGGCCTTGCTGGCGCATCGTCTCGTCGGTGTATTGGATGTTCACGAAACGGACGACGAGGTTCGGGTGCAGCTTGCGCAGCACGGGTGGTGAACGGTAGGCGCTGTAGGCATCTACGGTGAAGAGTGCGTTCGGGCGCACTTTCGTGACTTGCTCGGCGATGCCATTCCAAAAATAAACCATGCGGTCGGTCAGCGAGACGTGGTCTGTGTTGTGTATTTTCACTTTGCGTCCGTTGGGTGCATCGAGGGCTTCGCACTTTGGGCAAGCGCAGAATCGGTTGACGCTGCCGTCGTTTGGTGACAACGAGACGCCGGCGAGTTTGGGCTTTCTGTTCAGCTCCTCGATCTTTTCGCGGGCGATGGCGGCGATGAGTTCGGGATTCGATTTGCAGAGCCGCGCGCGGGCACCGTTGCGGGACTGGTCGCGCGAGCCGTTCGGTTGCAACGCGAACCAGTCGGGATGTTCCTTGCCGTATCTCTCCCAGAGCTGGCCGAAGGCGTGGCCGCCGCTGACGTTGAAGGATCCGCCCAGTTTCTGCCACATGAACCAGTCGCCGGAGGTTGACGTTGTCCGCTCGGCGGCGGCGCGGAGACGTTTGTAGTCGTCTGGCGTGAACTTGAGGTTCTTCAAGCCGGCTTCGAGGCGATCGTTAAGATGGGAGTCGCGAATCTTCCGCTGCACGAGGGAAGGGGTGAACGTCAGCTCGAAGTCTTCAATGCGAATGGTGTCCCGATGCGGCACGACCTTGCCAAGCTCACCCGGCCAAAGCCAGCGGACGCCGAGTTTGTCTTCGAGGAAGGTCACGACAGCGTAGTGAGTGCCCTCGTCGGCGCCGTACAGCGCGAGCGAATTGCCTTTCGCTCGCAACACCATGGCCCCGGAGGTAAGCGATTTGGCGGCGCGCTCTTGGCCGACGAGGATGCGCGCCTGCGCGGTGGGAGGGGCGCTCTCGGGTTGGATCGTCAGTTCCGCGCCGGAGATTTGTTTGATATGGTCGCGGAGAATCAACGCGCCGAGCTTGGCGGCAGGGGAAGAGTGGTCAGCCGTGATGATAACAGCGCGCGGCTGGCCGTTTTCGACGAGGGTGACCGCCTCGGACGTCAGCACGGCGGCGAGCCAAAGCAGAAAAAGAACTATTGTCCAGCTTCGCACTCAGCGACCTTGGCCAGATAAAACGAATCGGTGAACAAACCGTCTTCGTAAATGCGTCGGAGTTGACGCAGGCGGCCGGCCACCGAGCCCTTGCTGAACTTGCCCTTCTTGTCAGGCGAGGATGTCGCTTTGGGCGTCGAGGTCTTGGTAACGGTTGCAGAGGAAGGGAGTGTGGGCGGGGTGCGTTTATTCGGCGGTTCGAAGGAGTAGGGGAAGCTCGTCACGAGGAATTCTTCGGCGGGAACCAAATGGCGCCAGAGAAACGCCTGCATACGGTCTTCCGCCGGCACGGCGTCGTGGACAATTTCCTTGTTGTCCACTTTTGCGCGTCCTTCAACGTGCAGATTGATCATCTGCTGGGCGGAAGCGGAGGTGCCGCGAATGGCGAATCGTGTCATTGGTTGGCTGGCGCTCAACGATGCGGCCTGCGCCGTGAAGTTCGTCGGCGTGCCTTTCAATCCGATGGAAATCGGTCCGTTGAAACCGTCCTTGCGAATGGCGTAAACGCTGACGTTGGCGGTGTCCTTGCCGCGAAGACCGGCGCTGGAGGGCACGAGGCGCAGCGCGAAGTCGGGCCGCGGGGGGCTGATGCGGAGCCGGTAACCGTATTCCTCGCCGCCGTGACGTCCCGCGTCGCCGATGTGGACGTAGTAGAGGCCGTTGTCCGGCAACTTGGCCAGGATGTAGGAGTCGGCGTGGTGTGTATCGAGTCCGGAACTCAGGTCCTCACAGTCGTCGTTGAACCCGATGAGTTTGCCCTTGGAGTCGGTGAGTTTGAGGACGGAATCCAGCGGTGAGTCGAGTCGGCGGGCATAGACTTCCGCAACGACAGTCTGGCCGGCGGAGCCGCTAAATTCATAGACGTCCCAATCATCGGTCTTGTTGATGCGCCCGTTGATGATGATGGGGATCGCAACGCGCTGGACGGCAGCGTTGTTGTCGGTCTCCTTCTCGAAGCACTCCGGCAGGGTGTCCACCATGAATGCGACACGGTTCGTCTGTCGTTCGCGGCTGCCGAGGGTGAACGGGTAGAGGCCGGGTTTGACGCCGGCGAGGTTGAGGGTGTAGCGGTCGGCGTTGATGTTGAAGCCGCGGATGGAAATGGTGACTTGCTCGTTGATGCGTCCGCCGAGCGGGAAGACATTCGAGATGAACGGCAGATCGCCAATGTTGATGCGATAGACGAAATCTTCGCGACCGCGGTAGATGCTGTCGAAGATAGCCAAGACATATTCGCCATCCTTGGGCACTTCGAAGAGGAGGACCGGGTCGGGTTTGAACCGGTAATCGTCGTTGTAGGCCAGCTCCTTGCCTTGGGCGTCGTACAAGGCGATCACGGGTTGGAACCAACCGGGCACGGCGTCGGCAATGTAGGGGATGAGTTGGCGCGCATAGGTGGTGATGACGAGGCGCTGTCCTTTGGGCGCCGTGAAGCGGTAGGTATTGACTTCGCGGGAGGCGATCTGTCCGTTGACGGTGCAGGGGATCTTGATGCGCTCCTCGGCTTCGTCGGTGGGTCTGTTACGGAGCGCGAGATTTTCCTTGCCGAGGAGTTGTTTCTCGGAGGTGCGCATCGGTTTGCGGACGTACTCCGGCACGAGTCCGACGTGGAACACCAACGGGTTGGAGGGGCCGCGCGCTGTGATCACGCGGATTTCGCGTTCGCCGGGCGGAGCGTCTGGCGCAATCTTGATCTCGACATAGACGAGGCTGGAAATGGAGCGATTGTGCGGCTGTTGAACATAGTTGCGGAGACGGTACTCAATCTTTGCGATCAGGTTTGTTTGCGCAGGCGTAGGTTTCTTGTTGCGCTGCAGTTCGTTCAGTTGCTGGCGCAACAACTGCGAGTCCTGTGGGCTGATCTGCCAGTGATACGCTTGAAGCTTTGCAGTCACACCGGTACCCGAGACGCGCACTTCATGAACGCCATCGAGGCCTTGTCCGCCGAGGCGGACTTGGAAGGTGGTGCCCTGCTTGCCACCGGCGGGGTAGGCATAGCCAATGTATGACCGTTGTGCCCGGACAGAGGGCGCGACGGCCATGGTGATGGCCAAGCTCACAATTGCAAGCCATTGAATCTTGCTCATAACTCCATCTCCTTTGTAACGGACTATACTACCAATGTCGGTCGGCGCGCAAGCGGAACTAACGCGCGCACCATTCCAGCGTCGGAAGGGTCATTGTCCAGCTTCGCACTCGGCGACCTTGGCCAGATAGAATTTGTCGGTGAACAAACCGTCCTCGTAAATGCGCTTGAGTTGGCGCAGGCGACCGGCCACCGAGCCTTTGCTGAACTTGCTTTTCTCAGTCGTCGGTTTGGTGCTGGCGGTGGAGACATTGGCCGGGGTTGTGGAAGTCGGTAGTTCGGGCGCGGTGAGTTTCGGGAGCGGCTGGTAAGCAGCGGGATCAAAAGCCAACACGCTGAATTCCTTCGCGGGAACCAGATGCCGCCACAGAAATGCCTGCATTCTGTCTTCCGCCGGCACCGCTGTGTGCGCGATCTCAGTCTCGCCAACCTTGGCACGACCTTCAATGCGAAGGTTGACGGGGGATTTCGGCGCCGAGTAGTCGGCCTTGAACGTGAACCGCAGCACGTCCTTGCCGCCCATCAACGACGTGGGCTGCGCAGAGAAACCCGGCTGTGAACCTTTCAAGCCAATCTTGATCGGCCCGTTGAACCCGTCCTTGCGGATGGCATAGACGCTGACGGTTGCGCTGCCTCCTCCTCCTCCGCGATAGCTGCCGCCGCCGGACTTGCCTGAGTACCTGCTGCGCGAACTCTGGGAAAAACCGAACCCACCACGATAGACCACGGCGCTGGAGGGCACGACGCGCAGGGCGAAATCAGGTCGTGGCGCACTGACGCGAAGACGGTAGGCGTACTCGTCGCCGCCGTGGCGTCCCGTGTCGCCAATGTGCACGTAGTATGTGCCGTCCGCCGGCAGCTTCGCCATGAAGTAGGAATCGGCGTGGTGCGTGTTCACGCCCGCGCCGAGGTCTTCACAGTCGTCGTTGAACGCGATGAGTTTGCCTTTGGCATCGGTGAGTTTCAACACGGAGTCCAGCGGCGAATCGAGCCGGCGCGCGTACACTTCTCCGACGATGGTGTCGCCCGCCTTGCCGCTGAACTGGTACACATCCCAATCGTCGGCTTTGTCAATGCGCCCGTTGATCATGACGGGCAACGCCACCCTCTGGGCGCGCGACGGCGTATTGTTGCCTTCTTTCTCGATGACTTCCGGCAATGTGTCCAGAGCGAACGGCACGGGATTGGAAATCGTTCCTTTCAAGTTGGCGACCACTTGAAACACGCCCGCGCGGGCCTCGGCGCCCGGCGTTGTCATCTCGGCGCCATTGAGGTTCCAGCCTTTCATCTTGACCGATACCGGCTCGCCGACGCGCCCGCCCAACGGAAACACACTCGTCACAAACGGCAACTCGCCAATGGTGACGCGATAGACGAAATCTTCGCGCCCGCGGTAGATGCTGTCGTGGATGGCGAAGACGTATTCACCGTCCTTCGGCACCTCGTAAAGAATGACCGGGTCGGGTTTGAAGCGATAATCGTCGTCGTAAGCCAGTTCCTTGCCGTCAGCGTCGCGGAGCACGAGCACCGGCTGGATCCAGCCCGGCACGGCGTCGGCGAGGTAGGGCATCAGTTGGCGGGCTTGCGTTGTGATGACGAGCCGCTGGCCTTTGCGCGCGGTGAAACGGTAGCTATTGACTTCACGGGAAGCGATCTGGCCATTGACGGTACAGGGGATGTTGATGCGTTCCTCGGCTTCGTCGGCGGGCCGGTAGCGGAGAGCGAGTTCTTCCTTGCCGAGGAGTTGAACGCGGCAGGTCCGCATCGGCGGACGGGAATACTCCGGCACTTGGCCGACATGGAACACGAGCGGATTCGAGGTGCCGCGCGGCGTAATCACTCGCAACTCGCGTTCGCCCGGAGGCGCGTCGGCCGCAATGGTGACCTCGACATGCACGAGGCTGGAAATGGAGCGGCAGGCGGGCTGTTGGATCCAGTTACGAAGCCGGTATTCGATCTTGGCCATCAGGTTGGTGACCGCGTCGGTCTTCGGGCGGACCCGGCGCAACTCGCTCATCTGCTCGTTCAACAGACGCGCGTCCTGCGGGTTCATCTGCCAATGGTACTCGCGGACCTTGGCCGTCACGCCCTTGCCGGAGATGCGCACGGCATTGACGCCTTCGAGGGATTGGCCGCCGAGGCGGAGTTGGAAGGTGGATCCCTGTTGGCCGCCGGCGGGGTAGGTGAACCCGACGTACGGTCGGCCAAACGACTGCTGCTGCGCGACCGCCGCCGACGCGAGCATCACAACACCGACCAGCCCCAGCAGGGGCCGCCATAGAATACTGTTCATAACCTTTTCCTCATTGTTCGAGCTACTACCACCGCAACTAGACGCCGGTCAACACGCAAAATTCAGGCTATTTGACCCGGTTTGCCGGCCCCGCCAAGGGCCTATATTGGAAGACGAACCAACAGGACGAAGCGTTATAATTACAACACCTAACAACCCCCAAAATTCTCGCGCTGCTGAGGTAGGGACGCGGCGCCGCAGCGTCCGTTATCATTGGGATTGCGGTCGGCTCGGCGAGCCGACGCTACCTCACGTCGCGATCTTGTTGCCGTTACGGAGTAGGAGGAGGCGTATAGGAGAGCGTGGTGCCCATTTCGGTGACTTCCATGAGTGTCTCGCGCTTTTCCAGTGTCGGTTCAACGTATGGTTTCTTGGTGTCCATGAGCGCAGAGTAGCAGGATAAGGATTGTGTCGCAATATAAATGGCACGACGGTGATTCATGGGCCAAACATGGCACCGCAGCCGGCGTGGCAAGCGAAACCCTAGAACTAAACGGTTCCGGTTAGGCGCTTTCGTCGTGAGATTCTACACAAAAACGTATATCCGGCAGGCAGCTTGGAGGACCACGCTCTGTCGTGGCCGCGCCTGCCGGGAACGGACGCGACGGAGCGCGTCCCTCCACTTGGTTGCGGTTCTCCCGTGTTAGTTAATGGGGGCGGAGATCACCGGGCGTTCACCTTCCGCGACCTCGACGAGTGTCTCGCGCTTCTCCAGTGTCGGCTCGATGTAGGGTTTCTTGGCTTCCATGAGCGCAGTGTATCAAGGCAACGGTCGCAGTGCAACGAAAACTCGCCACGGGAACAGCATCCCGGAACATAACCGGAACATTACACGGCTTCGGCAGAGTTCACTGCACGTAGCCAAGCTCGGCAATCTTGTCACCGTAGAACCTGTCCGTCAGCAATCCCTGCTCGTAAAGGTCCTTGATACGGCGCGCAAGACCGGTAACTTGGGACTTGCTGAACTTGCGCCCTTTGGCCTCTGCGTCCTTCACGACGGCCTCCGCCTTGGCAAGTTGATCGGGCGTCAGCGGAGGCGGAACACGCTGTGGAGTGGCAGGAGCGGATTTGCGGTTGGAGATGTGAATCATCAGGTCCTGGGCCGGGACCATGTGTCGCCACAAAAACGCCTGCATACGGTCTTCCGCCGGCACGGCTTCGCGGGCGATCTCCTGGTCGCCGACCTTCGCGCGGCCTTCGATGTGCAGATCGGCGGAGTCATGGGGCGCAGTCGAGCTTGACTTGATCTGGATTTTCGCCACCGCCTGCGACGCGGCCACTGTGCCGGATGACGGTCCCGGAGGCGGGGTCTTCGATCCCTTGGTCTTCTTCGGCGCCTTCAGTTGTCCACTCGAGGATAATGAGAAGCCCGCGGACGGGTCTTTCAAGGTCAGCGTGATGTCGCCGTCAAATCCATCTTTGCGGATGGCATAGACACTGAGAGTCGCGACGCCTTTGGGCGCCAAGGCGGCGCTGGAGGGCACGACGCGCAACGCGAAATCAGGCCGCGGCGCGCTGATGCGCAGCCGGTATCCATAGTCCTCGCCGCCGTGACGCCCGGTGTCGCCCATGTGGACGTAGTACGCGCCATCGGCCGGCAACTTCGCTGTGAAATAGGAATCAGCATGGTGTGTGTTCACACCGGAACCGAGATCTTCGCAATCGTCATTGAATCCGATGAGTTTGCCTTTGGCGTCGGTGAGTTTGACGACGGAATCGACCGGGGAATCGAGCCGTCGGGCATACACTTCCACGACAACGCTGCCGTTGGCCTTGCCCTTGAACTGAAACACGTCCCAGTCATCCGTCTTGCCGATGCGACCGTTGACGATGACGGGAAGCGTGACTTTCTGCGCGCGCGCGATTGTGTCGTTGGATTCCTTCTCCAGGATCTCCGGCAACGTGTCGCGCGCGAACGGGATCGGGTTGGAGACGGTTCCGTTCCGGTTTGCGACGAGTTGGTGGACGCCCGGGTCCTTTGGGGGCGGAGTGATTTCGGCGCCGTCGAGGTTCCAGCCTTTCATCTTGATCGGAACCGACTCGCCGACGGACGCGCCCAGCGGGAAGATGCTCGTGACGAAGGGCAGTTCGCCAATGGTGATGCGATAGATGAAGTCGTTTCGTCCGCGGTAAATGGAATCAAAAATTTCGAGCACGTACTCTCCGTCCTTCGGAACTTCGTAAAGAATCACCGGGTCAGGCTTGAAGCGGTAGTCGTCGTCATAGGCGACCTCTTTTCCGTCGGCATCATAGAGGGCCAGCACCGGCTGGAACCAGCCGGGCACGGCATCGGCAATGTAGGGAACGAGCTGACGCGCTTGCGTGGTAATGACGATGCGTTGGCCCTTGCGCGCGGCGAAACGGTAGCCGTTGACTTCGCGGGAAGCGATCTGGCCGTTGACGGTACAGGGGATGTTGACGCGCTCTTGGGCTTCGCTGGCTGGCCGGTTGCGGAGCGCCTGTGCCTCCTTGCCGAGAATCTGGCGCGGCGCGGTCAGCATCGGCTTGCGGCTATACTCGGGGAGTTGGCCGACATGGAAAACCATGGGATTCGATGCGCCGCTGCGCGCCGAGACGAAACGCAGTTCCCGTTCGCCGGGGGGAGCATCGCGCGCGATGGTGACCTCGATAAAGGCAACGCCACGGAACGCAGCGCAAGCCGGGCGTCTCTGCTCTTCGCGAAGCACCTTCGCGATCTTCGTGATCATTTCGTCCGTCGCCGGGTCCGTCGGCGGCGCTGCCGTAGAAGTCGCGGCTGCTTTGTTCTTCTTTGGGGTGAGCTTCGCCTTTGATTTCTGCAGATCCCGTAGTTGCTGGCTCAGTATGGCGGATTCGCGGTTCCCGATCGGGTTACAATACTGCACCACCTTGGCAGTTACGCCTTGTCCGCTGACGAGCACGTCGCTGTCTTCAGCCAGGTTCTGTCCGCCGACTTTGACTTCGAAGGTCGTGCCTTGCTGGCCGCCTGCAGGATAGACATAAGCAACATAAGGTCGCGATTGCGCACGCACCGATGCTGTCAACGTGGCAACGGCCGCCAGTCCCAAAAACACAGACCATTGAATGCTGTTCATTGTTAGTCACCAATACTCAGTGACCGCATGTGCCATGCGCGAATTCAAAACGGCCAGCCATCCGGAACATGCGGTCGTAGTTCGTCATGCGTGTTGTGCGATGAATCACTGCACGTAGCCAAGTTCCGCGATGCAGTCCCCGTAAAACTTGTCGGTGAGCAAGCCCTTCGCATACATGGTCTTGATGTTCCGCGCGAGGCCGGCAACCTGCGACTTGGTGAACTTGCGCCCCTTGGCTTCGGCTGCTTTCACAACGGCCTCCGCCTTGGCGATTTGCTCCGGCGTCAGCTCGGGCGGCACGCGAGGAGGAGTGGTGGGGTTGGACTTGCCGCCGAAAACAAGGACTTTCAGCTCTTGGGCAGGAACGAGGTGTCGCCACAAGAATGCCTGCATACGGTCTTCTGCCGGGACGACATCGCGGACAAGCTCCGTGTCCCCAACTTTTGCGCGGCCTACGATTCGGAGGTTCACGGGGTCTTTTGGCGCAGATGAGCTTGTCCTAATCTGGATTCTTGCCATTGGCTGCGCGGCTGGCAGTATGCTGGCTGGCGGTGCCGGGAGCGGACGTTTCGCACCCTTGATCTTCTTGACCGGTTTCGGTGGTGCGCTCGATCCTAATGAAAACCCCTCAGGCGGGTCTTTCAAGGTCAGCGTGATGTCGCCGTTGAATCCGTCTTTGCGAATCGCATAGACGCTGAGAGCCGCGCTGCCATTGGGACGCAAGCCAGCGCTGGATGGCACAATGCGCAGCGCGAAATCAGGGCGTGGCGCGCTGATACGCAGCCGGTAGCCATACTCATCGCCGCCATGACGCCCCGCCTCACCGATGTGCACGTAGTACGTGCCATCAGCAGGCAGCTTCGCCATGAAATAGGAATCGGCATGGTGTGTGTTCAGGCCGGAGCCAAGATCTTCGCAATCGTCGTTGAACGCCACCAGTCTGCCTGTCGCGTCGGTGAGCTTGATGACGGAATCGACCGGTGAGTCGAGCCTCCGGGCGTGCACTTCCGCGACGACGGTATCGTTGGCCTTGCCGTTGAACTGAAACACGTCCCAATCGTCCGTCTTGTTAATCCGTCCGTTGACCATCACGGGGAGATTCACTTTCTGCGCGCGCGACGGGTTGTCGTTGTTTTCCTTTTCGAGGCACTCCGGCAAAGTGTCCACCATGAAGGCAACGTGGTTGGCTTGCTGGTGTTTGTTGCCGAGGGTGAACGGGTAGAGACCGGGTTGGACCCCATTGAGGTTCATGGTATAGCTGTCGGTGGGCAGATTGAAACCACGGATGGCGACGTTGACTTGTTCGTTGACCCGGCCGCCGAGGGGGAAGACGCTGGAGATGAAGGGCAAGCTTCCGATGTTAATGCGATAAATAAAATCGTTGCGGCCGCGGTAGATGCTGTCGAAGACGGCCAAGACATATTCGCCGTCTTTGGCCACTTCGTGGAGAATGATCGGGTCGGGTTTGAATCGGTAGTCGTCATCGTATGCGACCTCTTTTCCATCTGAATCGTAGAGTGCAAGCACCGGTTGAAACCAGCCAGGAACGGCGTCGGCAATGTAGGGAATCAGTTGCCGTGCATATGTGGTGATGATGAGCTTTTGGCCCTTCTTCGCGGTGAAGCGGTAGGTGTTGATTTCACGGGAGGCGATTTGGCCATTGACGGTGCAGGGGAGGTTGATGCGTTCTTCAGCTTCGTTGGCTGGCCGGTTGCGAAGCGCCTGCGCCTCCTTGCCGAGGACTTGACGTGGAGCAGTGCGCATTGCCGGCCGGGTATGCTCCGGAACTTGGCCAACATAGAAGACCATGGGGTTCGATGCGCCGCCTGACCGCGTCACAAAACGCAACTCCCGTTCGCCAGGCGGCGCATGGGGAGCTATCGTCACTTGGAGAAACGCGACGCCACGAAACGCAGCGCAAGCCGGTCGCCGCTGGTCTTCCCGAAGCAGCTTCTCGATTTTGGCGGCCATCTCCGTCGTCGCCGGATCCGTCGGCGGTGGTGGTGAAGATTTCGATGCTTTCCTTGGTGTTTTTTTCCTCAACTCCGAGAGTTGTTTGGCCAACAGGGACAGTTCGCGGTTCCCGAGTGGATTGCAGCACTGCACCATCTTCGCCATCACGCCTTCTCCGCTGACAGTCACCTCGGCGTCGTCGGCGAGACCCTGTCCGCCCACCTTTACCTCGAAGGTCGTGCCTTGCTGGCCGCCCGCAGGATAAACGTATCCGAGGTATGGCCTAGACTGCGCTCGCCCTGCCGGCAAGTAAGCCAGCAGGGCGAGCGCGCTAAGGAGCACGAGCCTATGAACCGGGCGCATGAGCTACATGATCTCGGTCAGCAATCCACCAGACTTCACCTTGTCGGACAGCGCCGGCAATACGCGGGCATCCAAGCCTTCCGGATGCGGGAGCTTGGCGTTCGCGTCAACGCCGGCCAACTGATAGATGCTGCCGAGCAGGTCCACGGGGTAAACGGGGCGATCCTTGACTTCTTGGCCCTTATCGTCGGATGAACCAACAACGTGGCCACCCTTGAATCCGCCGCCTGCAACGATCACGCTGAATACGTTGCCGTAGTGATTGCGTCCGCCGTTCCATGGCGGCTGGTAGTCAACCTTGGGGCCACGGCCAAATTCGCCGGTGCACCAGACGAGCGTGTTTTGGAGCAAACCTCGGTCGTGCAGGTCCTGCAACAGCATCGCCAGCCCTTGATCCAGCATGGGGACTTGGCGACGCATGGTGGCGAAGTGGTTGCTGTGAGTATCCCAACCACCGGGGAAACTGATCGTGATATACGGCACACCAGCTTCCACCATTCGTCGTGCCGCAAGGCATTCTTGTCCGAACGTATGGCGTCCATACTTGTCGCGCAGTTCATTCTTCTCCTTGGACAAATCGAACACATCCTTGCCCGCGCCGAGGATCAACTCATACGCCTCTTTCTTGGCCGCCTCAGAGGCGGTTACTGCCGGAGTTGCGGCAGCCGCGCTGCCTAACGTATCCATCTTGGCAAGGAGTTCTCGACGGGCTTTCTGACGGTCATCGGTGATGCCTTTGGCGACGACGCCTTCGACTTCAAAGCGCGACGCGTTTGGATCGCCGCCGGTGGAGAACGGTTTGTATCTTGGTCCGAGGAAACCTTCTTCTGAGAAACGCCCGGCGGCTTGTAGCATGACCACGTAGGGCGGAATCATTCCCTTATACTCGTTGCGTTTAGAAAATGCGAACACGGCGCCAACGCTCGGATAGCTGACGCGTTCGCCCGGCGGGTGGCCGGTCTGCATCAGATACGCAGCGGTCTCATGACCGTTGTTGCGGTGGGTCATGCTGCGGATGATCGAATACTTGTCGGCCTGCTTCGCAAGATTCGTCCAGAGGGCTTGAAGGCGTATCCCCTTGACGTTGGTCTCGATGACGCTTCCGAACTCGCCCATGTAATCGCTTCCGGCTTCTGGCTTCGGGTCCCAAGTGTCGTTGTGCGACATGCCGCCCCAAAGGAAAATCTGAATCACCGATTTCGCTTTCGCTTTGGCGATGGGTTTGGCTGACGTTTGGGTGGCGGCTCGGGTTTCGCCGACGACAATCCGGCTGCCCAACACGAGGCCGGCCGTTCCCCACACACTGCGACGCAATGCCTCGCGCCGTGTGATCTGTTCTGGTTTGTTTCTGCTCATGGCTGCTGTTCTCCTTTTCTGGTTTATTGGACGCTAGTGACGATACAAAAATTCAGTGCTATTTACCAATGACCATGCGATGTCCACCCAGGCTTCGCGCTGTTTCTGCGACGCTGCTTGGCGGGCAACGAATACACCCTTGCTCTTGCCCTTGCCTTTTGGGTCGGGCTTGGCTGTTGCGGCTTGGCTCACGACTGCAAAATTACCATAAACCTCAGCGGTTTTCAACTCCTCAGGGGTAGGCATCCGCGAAAGGAAAGTCAGGTAGAGTTGTTCGAGAATCTCCTGGGGTTTGCGTCCGGACTCGAAGACGGTACGGAGTTTGGTCCCTTGTTCTATCTTTCGCTGAATATGGCTGGAGTTCAACAGGTGCCGCCACTGCGAAGGTTGTGGCGAGTTGTCGCGTTCGCTTTCCATGCCGGTGGCGCGTGCCGTGCGTCCAAACATGGTCAGGAACGGACTGCTGATGCTGCCATCAGCAATCCCGACTGCCGGCATGTTTTCGGGGATATACGTGAATGGTTCCGGAATCGGACTGGTGTAAAGGTCCGTCGTGCCAGTAATGCTGTTGATAGCGTCAATCAGCACCTCGGCATCCAACCGGCGTAGCGGGTAACTCGCGAAGTTGGCGGCGGCTTCGGGGTGCTTGGTGTGAGGTATCGAGGAGAGTTGGTAGGCTTGCGAGTTCAGGACCAGCCGGTAAATGTGCTTCATGTTGTAGCGGCTGTTGACGAATTCTTTTTCGAGGTAAGCGAGGAGCGCCGGATTAACTGGCGGATTGTCGGGACGAATGTCGTCAGGCTCATGGATGATGCCGCGACCGAGGAGCCAGTACCAGATGCGGTTAACAATGGTGCGGGAGAACCAAGGATTGTCAGGCGTGATCAACCAGTCGGCGAAGACATCGCGGGGGTCCTTGTTTGGCGGCAACTTGACCTGTTTGCCATCGGGGAAAGTGGCCACCTGCGGCGGGGCATTGGTTGGCAGGATGGACGGCGGCGGCGCATTCGTGCTGACAATCGCAGCGCGTCCCGGCGCGATGTTGATGCGCACGGTGCTCGCGCCAATCGGATCCCAGAACACATCTTCTTCTTTCCATTCGCTGGTGGGTTTGTAACCGACCTGCGAGAAGAACGCCGCCATGCCGGCCACCTGATTAGCCGGCCATTTGTCAATTCGAGAACCCATGAAGGTGAGCGCAACAACGGCGGTGAGACCTTCAGCCGTGCGGCTCTGGGCGGCACGATAGAAGTTCACGGGTCCGACGCGGAAATTGCTGCCGCTAGAGGTGAGCATCTCGCGAACGAACTGGTCGTAAGGTTTGTTGGCGGTCAAGGATTCCTTGATCCAGCGATGGTAGGCCTGCGCGGCGTTAGGCCAAAGGTTGACTGGGAATTCGGCTTTGATGCGGAGGATGTCGCTCCAGCGCATCGCCCAGTAATCAGCGTACTCGGGGCGCTGCAGGAGTTGGTCAATCAGGATACGGCGTTTGTTGTAAGTGTCTGAGTTCTGGATAAACTCCCGGGCTTCTTGCGCAGTCGGCAGGATGCCGAGGAGGTCAAGGTACACGCGACGGACAAACACCGCATCAGAACACAGCACCGGATGGATATTCAACTGCGCCAACTTGGCGAATACCATCTTGTCAATGGGAGTGCGTGGGATTGGGGGGGTGTTACTGTCATAGATACCTTCGGCCGCCGTCGCCGCTGCGGCACAAAACACAAACGCCACCAACATGGGCGTTTTCATCCAATTCATGAGATTCAGACGCATCAGTTTTATATACGAATAACGTTTACTTCTATTCAACACTTATTTTCGTAAGAAGTTTCGCAAAAAAACAGCTTGACCGTCTGCCGCATACCCGCCGATAAATCGCGCGTCATGATTACCGGCACGCCACCCATGTCGGAAACCCGCAGCCAACCCGCTTACAATCTCGCGTATGTCTGGACGATCTCGCTCGTTGCTGCCATGGGCGGCTTGCTGTTCGGCTACGATTGGGTCGTCATCGGTGGCGCGAAACCGTTTTTCGAGAAGTTCTTCAAACTCACCGGGGAGACACAGAGCGGTTGGGCAAACAGTTGCGCGTTGCTCGGCTGCCTGCTTGGCTCGATCTTCACCGGCGGCCTCAGCGATAAATTCGGTCGCAAGAAACTTCTCATCCTCTCGGCGCTCCTGTTCGCCGCCTCGTCGGTGCTCACCGGTTGGGCTTCATCGTTCAACATGTTTGTCGTTTGGCGAATTCTCGGCGGCGTAGCGATCGGCATGGCATCGAATCTCTCGCCGATGTACATCGCGGAGGTTGCTCCCGCTCATCTGCGTGGCCGGCTCGTCGCCCTCAATCAACTCACCATCGTCATCGGCATCCTTGCCGCGCAGATTGTCAACTGGTGGATCGCCATCAAGCTCGACCCGACTGCCACCGAAGCCGCACGCCAACTCTGGAATGAACAGTCCGGCTGGCGCTGGATGTTCACCGCCGTCACCGTGCCGTCGCTGGCGTTTTTCACCGGCGCGTTGCTCGTGCCTGAAAGCCCGCGGTGGCTCATCAAGAACTGCGACAGCGACCTCGCGCGTCGCGTGCTGGCCAAAATCGGCGGCGAAGAATATGCGGTCGCCGAAGTCGCCGACGTGCAGCAGACGTTGGCGAAAGAGGAGATTCAACATGTCCGGTTCTCCGATCTACTCGAACCGAAGTTGAAAAAGATTGTGCTTATCGGGTGCGTGCTGGCTGTGTTGCAGCAGTGGAGCGGCATCAACTCCATCTTCAACTACGCCGAGGAAATCTATAAGAGCGCAGGGTACGGCATCAGCGACATCATGTTTAATATCGTCATCACCGGGACCGTCAACCTATTGTTCACGCTCATCGCCATCGGCACCGTGGACCACTTTGGTCGGCGCGGGTTAATGCTCATCGGTTGTGCGAGCATCGGCGTCTCGCATGTATTGCTCGGTGCGGCCTATGCGCTGAAGATGAAAGGCATTGCCGTCTTGGTGTTCACGCTCTGCTCGCTCGGCTGTTACGGTTTGTCGCTGGCGCCGGTCGTCTGGGTGCTCATCTCCGAGATGTTCCCGAACCGCATACGTGGCACGGCGATCTCGGTCGCGGTGAGCGCGTTGTGGGTCGCGTGTTTCATCCTGACGTTTGCCTTCCCGATTCTCAAAGGCAGCATCGGCATGGCGAACACCTTTTGGCTCTACGCCGCGATCTGCTTTGCCGGTTTTGTGTTTGTCTGGATGAAAGTACCGGAGACCAAGGGTAAAACGCTCGAACAAATCGAGCGCGAATTGGTGGGTTAACATGCACGTACTCCTCCTTGCCGCCGCACTCTCGCTCGCCGGCGAATGGCGTTTCCAACTCGGGGGCGATACGTTGCCGCAGACGTTTCAAGGCAAGATTAGCCTTCCCGGAACATTGCCGGAGCACGGCATCGGCGACGAGGTGACGCTGGATACCAAGTGGACCGGCGGAATTGTGGACAAGTCGTTCTTCGACGCGCCCGAATACGAGAAATATCGGAAGCCCGGCAACATCAAGGTTCCGTTCTGGCTGCAACCCGACAAATACTACGCCGGCGTGGCGTGGTATCAGCGTGACATTGAGATTCCTGACGGCTGGCAGGGCAAACGCATCGTGCTCTCGCTGGAGCGTCCGCACTGGGAGACAGGCGTCTGGGTGGACGACAAACGTTTCGGCTCGAACAACGCACTCGCCACGCCGCACGACTACGACCTTGGACAACTAAAGCCCGGCAAACACACGCTGACGATTCGCGTGGACAACCGGATGGTGATTGATGTCGGCCAGAACTCACACAGCGTCAGCGACCACACGCAAGGCAACTGGAACGGCATCGTCGGCAAGATCGAACTGCGCGCCACGCCGCCGGTGTGGATCGAGGATGTGCAAGTGTATCCGAACGTTGGCAAACATGTGGTGCGGGTCAAAGTGAAGAAAGGCGGTCAGGCGACTGCCACGTTGCGCGTCGGAACGAAGAGCGTCCAGATCACCGATGTTGCCGAAGTCGAAGTGCCGGTCGAGCCGAAGCTGTGGGATGAATTCACGCCGAACCTTCAGGAGTTGACCGTGCGCGTTGGCGACGACCAGCGCACCGTCCGCTTCGGCCTGCGCGAGTTCGCGGCGGAGGGCACGCAGTTTACGATCAACGGTCGCAAAACCTTCATCCGCGGCACGCTCGACTGCTGCATCTTCCCGAAGACCGGTCATCCGCCGACGGACGTGGCCGAGTGGAAGCGGATCATCAGCGTCGCGAAGGCGCACGGCTTGAACCTGATTCGGTTCCACTCGTGGTGTCCGCCCGAAGCGGCGTTTGTTGCAGCGGACGAACTCGGATTCTACCTTCACGTCGAAGCGTCGTCGTGGGCGAATCAATCCACGACGCTCGGCGACGGCAAGCCGCTGGATCAATGGATTTACGAGGAGACCGACCGCATCCTGAAATATTACGGCAACCGTCCGTCGTTCGTGCTCATGGCCTACGGCAACGAACCCGGCGGCAAGAACCGGAACGCCTATCTCACGAAATGGGTGGAACATTTCAAAGCAAAGGATTCGCGGCGCCTGTGGACCGCAGGGGCCGGCTGGCCGGAGTTGCCGGAGAACCAGTGGCACTGCGTTCCGCAACCGCGCATTCAAGCATGGGGTGGGGGACTGAAGTCGCGCATCAATGCAAAACCACCGGAGACGACGACCGATTACCGCGACTTCATCAGCGCGCGCAACGTGCCAGTCGTCAGCCACGAAATCGGCCAGTGGTGCGTCTATCCGAACTTTGACGAGATCAAGAAGTACACCGGTTACCTCAAGCCGAAGAATTTCGAGATCTTCCGCGACCGTCTCGCCGAGCACGGAATGCTCGACCAAGCCCGCGACTTTCTGCTCGCCTCCGGCAAACTTCAGGCGCTCTGTTACAAGGAGGACATCGAGTCGGCGTTGCGCACACCGGGCATGGCGGGGTTCGAGTTGCTCGACCTCCACGACTTCCCCGGCCAAGGCACCGCGTTGGTCGGCGTGCTCGATCCGTTTTGGGAAGAGAAAGGCTACGTCACGGCGAAAGAGTACCGCCGTTTCTGCAACAGCACCGTGCCGCTCGTGCGCCTTGCGAAACGTGTGTTCACGACGGACGAAACACTGGAAGCTGACATTGAGGTTGCGCATTACGGACCATCGCCTGCGGGTGAGATCGCATGGAAACTTGTGGGCGACGATGGCAAAGTCGTCGCCAGTGGTCAGGGCAATGTTCGCGTTGAGTTGACGAACGTTTCCGCACCTGCACGCTACAAATTGGTGGCGGCTGTGGGACAAGCGTCTCGCTTGTCCACTCTGCCGAAGATGGAAAAGCGAGACGCTTGTCCCACATTCGAAAACGATTGGGATGTGTGGATTTATCCGCCGCAGGCGGACACACAGCCAACCGCAGGCGTGAAGATCGTTGACGAGATTGACGCGAATACAACGGGCAAAGTGTTGCTGCTGATACCGCCGCTGTGCGTGAAGAATGCAGCGACGAACAAAGTGGTGATGGGATTCTCCAGCATCTTTTGGAACACCGCTTGGACACGCCGTCAGCCGCCAACAACGCTTGGCATTCTGTGTGACCCGAAACATCCGATGTTCACACATTTCCCCACCGACTTTCACTCCAACTGGCAATGGTGGTATCTCATCACGCGCGCCGCGCCGATGATCCTCGATGAACTGCCGACGGGGTTCCGTCCAACCGTGCAGGTGATTGACGATTGGTTCACGGCGCGCAAACTCGGTCTCGTGTTTGAGGCGAACATCGACAAGGCGAAGGTCGTGGTGTGCAGCATTGACCTCAATGATAATAATCCCGTGGCGCGTCAATTTCATCACAGCCTGCTGCGCTACATGGCCAGCGAGAAGTTTGCGCCACAGCAGACGCTGGAGTTGAGCGCCGTGCAGAAGTTGTTCGGCCCGGTCGGAATCGTGCGGTCGGTTCGCGCCAGCAGCGAGGCGACAAACCATGAGGCGGCCAATGCCATTGATGGCGATCCCAACACGATGTGGCATTCGTCGTGGACACAACCGATTCCGCAGTATCCCCACGAACTCATCATCGAATTGACGAAGCGGCAGAAGATAACCGGTATCACCTGTCTGCCGCGTCAGGACAAAAATCCGAACGGGCGAATCAAGGACTACGCCGTGCAGGTCAGCAACGACGGCAAAACGTGGCGCGAGATGGCGCGTGGGGCGTTCACGCGCGAGAAGGCGCTTCAGACAGTGAAGTTTGCAAAGCCGGTAGAAGCTCGTTGGGTGAAACTGATTGCCATCAGCAGCATTGATCCGTCGAAGCCATACGCGGCAGTGGCAGAGTTGACGGTTATCGCGGGATAGTAGAACGGGCGTCTCGCCTGTTTCTTCTGCAATCCATCGGGAATGAACAGGCGGGACGCCCGTTCAACTACCGCGGACCGCCGTGAGTCGAAACGTAGTAGTCAATCTGTTGGCAGATACGATGCAAAACATTGACGTCGCGCTTCTCCAGCGGTGCGCGACCTAACACGCGGCGCAGCGATCGGAGAAATGAATCGGGATTGCCTTGGTGTGGACGGAAACCGACTTTTGCCAGCGAGTCGCCGAGATGTTTTAGAAGCGACTCAAGCTCGTGAATGGTTGCAAGAGTCTTTGGTTGCACCGGTACGGTGCCCATGCTGGCAATGAAAACCTCGTAAGAGTAAAGCATCACGGCTTGGGAAAGATTCAATGCAGGGTGCTCCGCGCCGCTCGGAACGGTGGTCAATTCCTGGCACCGTCGCAACTCGATGTCGCTGAGGCCGCTTTCCTCACGCCCGAATACGATTCCGACCCGGTGTTTCGCTGAAAGTGAGGCAACTTTCTGCGCGGCCTCGCGGGCGGGCAGCGTCTGCGGAAACTGGGCGCGTCGTTTGCGGTGGGTGGTGCCCATGAGCCAGTGAATGCCCTCGGTGGCCTGCTGCCACGTCGAAACTTCGCGGGCGTTCTCCAGCAGGTCCCACGCGCCATGTCCCATCTTCAACGCTTCCGGTTCGCCCTTGAACTTCGGGCCGTTGAGCACAACGAGATCGTGCAGTCCCATTGTCTTCATCGCGCGCGCGCTGGAACCGATGTTGCCCGGCACTGACGGCTCGACGAGGATGACCGTGACGTTCGCAAGGTTCGCCGGCGGAGCGAACGTCAAGGCCGGTTCGGGATGTGTCTCGTGAGGTTTTCGCATGATGATTACGTTAAGTTGAACAGGCGTCCCGCCTGTTGTCGGTTCTGGTGGTGAACAGGCGGGACGCCCGTTCAACGGCCTGTTCCGTGGCGATACTCGCCCTCCTTCAGGCCGGCGCGCACCGGGTTCTGCCGGATGTACTCGGCGGTCTGTTCCAATGTGTGTTCGTTGCGGATGATGTGATCGAATGATTCGTCTTGCCAGACAGGTCCGTTCCGACCAAGCAGACGGTTGATTTGATGTGCTGTGTAGGATTTCCAGGAGTGGAGAATGTCACTCAATGTATTGTCCGCCAAGGGCGTGACGATCGCGTGCACATGGTTGGGCATGATGACGAACTCACCCAGCGCGTATCGCTGGCCGTCAAAGTGACGGAGTGCGCTTTCCACGATGCGGGCGATTTCGGGTTGACGGAGCCAGCAATCACCATGTCCCTGATCCAGCCACTCCTGAAACTTCTGGCAGGCGGTTTCCTTGTCCGGAAGTTGTTCCCATTGACGGAGAATCTCCACGGGCACGGAATGGGCCAGTCGGAACGTGACGAAGTAGGTGCACCCATCTTGGCGCCAGTGTGGCAGTTCCCGCCGAGCGATTCCCACGGGAGTCTTGGGGTCGAATGCAATGAAGGGTGTTGGTTGAACGGGCGTCTCGCCTGTTCGTGATGAGTGTTCTTGGGCCGTGAACAGGCGGGACGCCTGTTCAACTCTTGGCGATTGTAGAATGATGGTGACCGGGCCGTCGTTAACCAATTCGACGTCCATCATCGCGGCGAAACGCCCTTCTTCAACGCGCAGTGCAGTGGCGGCACGAAGCCGGCGCATGAACTCATGGTAGAATTTCTCAGCCTCCGCCGGTGGCATGGCATCGCTGAAACTCGGACGGGTGCCCTTTTCCAGCATGCCGTAGAGGGTAAACTGGCTGACGATAAGAAGCGCCCCGCCGATGTCGGTGACGCTACGGTTCATCTTCCCGCTTTCGTCCGGAAAAATCCGCAACGCCAGCAGCTTCTTGATCATCCAGTCGGCTTCGGTCTCCGTGTCGGCCTTGCCGATGCCGAGCAAGACCAACAGGCCGCGCCCGATTTCGCCGATAGTTTCTTCGTCCACGCGCACCGAAGCGCGAGAGACGCGCTGAACAACGGCTTTCATCCGGTCAGCCGAACTTGTAATGCTTGCGAACGGGTTTGATGACCTTCCACGTGCAGGACATGCCTTGCGGAAAGGTCACGAGGTCGCCCTTGCCAAAACGAACTGGCTCGCCGCCTTCGGGCGTGACCTGCACATCGCCTTCGAGGAAGAGGCAGACCTCCTGTTCGTCGTAATACCACGGGAACTCGGCAATCTCCTTCTCCCAGATTGGCCAACTCCGTGCCCCGAGTTCGGCAATCCGTTTTGCGCCGGGCGCGTGTTCGACTTTGATTGTATTCATCGAATGGGTCTCCGCCACGCAGTGTAGCAGATTTCGCGGCGCTGTCATCTGTGTCGTTTCGTGTCGTGCCCCGCCGCACCGCTGTCGCCCGACTGTCGGCTGGTTGACATATCAACCACCGTGGTTGATATGTCAACCAGCATGGATTGGAGGGGGAACTGTGTGCTCGACTTGACATGGGTGCTGTCGTAAAAAACCACGGCGACACAATGAAGACCATCACCGCCAGACAATTCGCAACGTTCATCGAAGCGTGCCATCGCGCCGCGCGCGAGCACGGCCTCGTGCGTTGCAACAGCGGCAACATCTCCTGGCGCGTGGACGCGGAGCGGATGCTCGTGACCGGCACGCGCACCTGGCTCGGCGACATTCGCAAGGAACAAGTCGCTGTCGTCCGCATCCGCGACGGCGCGGTGCTCAACGACTGCAAACCTTCCGCCGAGACGCCGTTCCATCTCGGCGTGTTGCGCGCGCGGCCGGACATGAACGTCGTGCTGCACTTCCAAACACCGTTCGTCACGACCGTCGCTTCCCGTGTGGATGCCGAGAGGCTGAAGTTTTTTGTCATCCCGGAAATCCCGTATTACATCGGTGAGATCGCTTTCGTGCCATTTCTGCTGCCCGGCAGCGAGGCGCTCGGCAACGCCGTGACCGAGGCGCTCAAGACGCACGATATGGTCGTGCTCCGCAACCACGGTGCCGTGACCGTTGGCACATCCTTTGACGACGCGATTCTAAAGGCATCGTTCTTTGAGCTGGCCTGCGAGATCGTTGTTCACGCCGGCGACAAGCTTGAATTGATACCGAAACAACACGTCGAATTGCTGTTACGCGAACCCGGATAAGTCTGACATGAAGAACATCGTTGGCATCTTTTTGTTGTGTGTCGCGACCGTGGCGGCCTTCGAGCCTTGCGACAGCGGCCCGATCCCCGGCGATGGTCCCGCGCAAAAAGTCTCCGTCAATATCAGCGGTGTGAAAGTGCTGCGCTTGCTGGCTACCTGCGAGAAAGCACCGGCCAACTGCAACATCTGGGCCGAGCCGCGACTCATCGCCAAGGATGGCACGGTGACGCCGCTGACGAACCTGAAACCATTTTCAATCACGGTCGGTTGGGGACGGTTACTTCTGAACGCCAACTGGCAGAAACACCCGTTGCGCATTGCCGACCAGACGTTCACCAACGGTTTTTGGGTTCACGCCAACAGCGAGCTTCGCTTCAAGCTCGACGACAAGTACGAGCGGTTCGAGGCGTTTGTAGGAGTGGACAAAGACCGCGCCAGTGGCACCGCCCGGTTTCAAGTGCTCGCCGCCGATCCGCCGCGTCCGCTGACCGCCGCGGAAATACACGCGGCGGAACTCGACAGCCAATTCGCTTCGCTCAACCGCGACCTGCAGCAGCGAGCGGCTACGAAAAAAGTTACCGGCGAACGAATCTGGGCCGGCGAAGGCCTCGTCGAAACCCAACATCCTGGTGCTGACGAAATCGCCAATGAAACCTACAACGAAGCGTCGCTCGTGTTCGACAACGACCGCGATCCCGCCGACATCGTTTTGCGTCGCACGGCGGTGTTGCTGACTGACTTGGCGCGACACCCCGTAGCCGCAGGCTTTACGCCTGCGGGGAACGAGCGCACCCATAAAGGGTGCGACTACAGCGCGGCACTTGCCAAGTTGCAGAAGCTCTCCGCCGAGACGCCCGTCACCGACACGGTAGCGCGCCGGGCGTTGTTTAACGAGGCTTGCCAACTGCGTCGCGAGATTGCGTTCTCGAATCCGCTGCTGAACTTCAACGAGCTTCTGTTCATCAAACGCCACCGCGCCATCTACAATCACATGTGCGACCAGTTCTACGGCATCACCGCGCGTCCGGGCGGTGGACTTTACATCTTGAAGAACCCGTTTGGATCGAACCCAGAAGTGCGCGATGTGCTGGCAAACTCTGTCGTCGAGAAAGGACGCCTCAAAAGGCAACGCATCTTCGGCGGTAACGGCGCGGATGCGCAGTTGAAATGGGACGGCCAAACATGGTTGACAGGCGACGAGACCGAAGGCGGCTCGTTCCTCTCGCCGGCGCTCTCCTACGACGCGAAACAGATTCTGTTTGCTTACGTCGAGTGCAAAGGCGACCGCGACCAGAAGTTCCACACAGACGCGTCTCGCGGCCACTGGGACGTGGGGCGTGCTTATCACATCTTCAAGGTCAACGTGGATGGCACGGGACTGCAGCAACTCACGGACGGCACTTGGAACGAGTTCGACCCGTGCTGGCTGCCGAATGGCCGCATCGCGTTCATCAGCGAACGGCGCGGCGGCTATCTCCGTTGTGGTCGCGCCTGTCCGCTTTACAATCTCTACGACATGAATCCCGATGGCACGGGGATCAACCTGCTCAGCATCCACGACAGCAACGAGTGGCATCCGAGCGTGACGCACGATGGCCGCATCGTCTGGACGCGTTGGGATTACGTGGACCGTCACGGCTGCGTCGCGCACGTGCCGTGGATTACGCGGCTTGATGGCACTGATCCGCGCGCGTTGCACGGCAACTTCGCCGTCCGCCAGCAACGCGCCGACATGGAACTCAACGTGCGCCCGATCCCCGGTTCGCCGAAATATGTCGCCACCGGCGCCCCGCACCACGGACAGGCGTTCGGCTCGCTGGTCATCATTGACCCGCGCGTCAGGGACGATGACGCGATGGGACCGGTCAAACGCATCACGCCGGATGTCGGTTTTCCGGAAAGCCAGGGTGGACGCGAAGTGTACGGGACTCCGTGGCCGTTGAGCGAAAATTATTTCCTCTGCGTGTACGATGCCGCGATGATGGACAGCAAGGCGAGGAATGGAATTGGAAACTACGGCATTTATTTGGTGGATGCCTACGGCAATAAAGAACTCATCTACCGTGATTCGCTGATTGGTTGTCTCAGCCCGATTCCGTTGCGCTCCACGAAGACACCTCCAGTGACCGTGAACCCGCAGTTGGTTGCCGATGCCCAGCCAATCAAGCCCGGCGACACCGGCGAAGGCACAATGGCCGTCGTCAATATCTATGACACCATGCGTCCGTGGCCGGCAGGGATGAGGGCCAAGGAATTGCGCATCTACCAACTGTTGCCCTGCTCGGTTCCATCCGGCGGCCTGCGAGCGCACGAGACCGGCGCGCGCATCGCTGAAGCCCGCGACTCGGTTGTCCCGGCGCGTTGGGTGTTGGGCACGGTGCCGATTGAGGCCGACGGCAGCGCCCACTTCAAAGTGCCGGCGTATCGTGAACTGTTCTTCCAACTCGTTGACGAGCGCGGCATGGCCATCCAATCCATGCGCTCCGGCACTGCCGTCCGCCACGGCGAGAAGCTGGTCTGTCAAGGTTGCCACGAACCAAAATACAAGGCCGCCACCGCCGGCGAGAGGATTCCATTGGCGCTTCGGCGTCCGCCTTCCGAGCCGAAGCCGGACGTGGACGGCTCGAATCCGTTCAGCTATCCGCGGCTTGTCCAGCCGGTGCTCGACCGCAATTGCGTGAAGTGTCACGAGGAGAACAAAGACAAGAAGGCACCGGTTCTGACGCGCGAACCGATCCAGAACAAGTTCTACGCCTCCTACAACAGCCTTATTAAGCATGGCTTCACCAGCTACGGCGATCACTACCGCACCGTCCCCGGCAAGTTCGGCGCCTACGGCTCGAAGCTGATTGCGATGTTGGAGAAGGGACACCACGACGTGAAGTTGTCACCGGACGATTTCCACCGGCTCACGTTGTGGCAGGACACCGTCTCGATGTTCTACGGCGTCTTCGAGAAGGAACCCGGCGAAGCCCAACTCCGCGGCGAGGTTGCCAGCGCCACTCTGCAATAACAATCCATGAACTCGTCATTTGTTTTGGCTGTTCTGTTGCTGGCGTCGGGCCAACCGGCATACGTCAAGAAAGCAACGTGGTCGGAGACGATGATCGCCACCCGCGCCAACTGCGCCGACCTGTTGAAGGACGCCAAGGAAACGAAGCTCAACACGACGCCGTTGCCGCGTGTCTGGGCGCAGGTCGCCAAGGGTTGGCCGACGCACTGCGCGTGGTTCACGCGCGATTTGCCGCGGCAGCGTCATCTTGACTGGTTCGTGCATTCGCACGACGCGAGTTTTGAGCAGTGGATCATGGGGTTGGTGTTGCCCCGGCTCGGTGGGATGGAGACGATGTTCCGAGCGGAACTCGACGAATTGAAGCGCGCGAAGGTCCCGCCGAACGATCCGCGCTGGCTCGACCTCTACGGGCGCGCCTGTCGGACCGAAGAGATCGCCGCTGCGAGCCGCGGGCTGTGGCTCTTGGAGTTACGGAAGGGCATCGAAGACCGGGTCGCCGAGTTGAACCGCGTCAAGACCGCGACGGAAGATGCACGCTGGACTTCGCTGAAACAACTCGCCGGGCAATGTGCCGACAACGGCCCGACGACTCACGTCGGCAGCATTGCGGAACTGCGTGCTGTCGCCGAACCGAGGTGGCGCGGCATCATTGCCGGTGCGTTGAAACAGGACGCCACGGCGCTCGCGCAGGTGCCGGCGTTGTACCGCGAAGTGCGCGAGGTGAGACAGTCATTGCTGGGGCCGCCGGTTGGCTTGGAACAGGAATGGGAAGAACAATTCGCGTCGTTGCTCCGCGACCTCGGCAACCGGGCAATGTTCGAGAAAATCGCCAGCGAAACGTTCCGACCTGAATCGCTGGCGTTGCCGAGTGACCGCGACCCCGCCGACATCGTGTTGCGGCGAACAGCGGCGTTGCTGGCCGACCTCAGGGGTGTAGCCGCAGGCTTTACGCCTGCGGGGGATGGACGCACCCATAAAGGGTGCGACTACGAGAAAGACCTCGCCGCACTCCAAGCCGCCAACGCCGCCATTCCGCCGGCGAACGTCGAGGCGCGCTACGTTCTCTTCGCCAACGCCTGCCGCCTGCGCCGGGAGATTGCATTCTCGAATCCGCTTCTGAACTTCGACAAGCTGCTCTTCGTGAAGCGCCACCTCTCCATCTACAACCACATGTGCGACCAGTATTACGGCGTCACCGCCCGGCCCGGCGGCGCGCTCTGCGTGCTGGAAAAACCGTTCAGCCCGAACGCCCGCGTCCGAGACCTGCTCGCCAACTCCGTCGTCGAGAACGGACGACTCAAGGGACAAAAACTTAGCGGTGGCCCGAACCGCGAGTATAAACTCGTCTTCGACGCGCACGGCAACGTCAGCGGCGATGAAGCGGAAAGCGGCTCGTTCCTCTCGCCCGACGTGTCGTTCGATGGCAAACAGATCGCCTTCGCCTACGTCGAGTGCCGGGGCGACGGCAGGCATCGCGAACACACCGATCCAAGCCGCGGCCACTGGGTCGAGAGTCGCTGTTATCACGTCTTCAAGGTCAATGCCGACGGCTCGCGCTTGCAGCAACTCACCGACGGGACGTGGAACGAGTTTGATCCGTGTTGGATGCCGAGCGGTCGGATCGCGTTCGTCAGCGAGCGGCGCGGCGGCTACCTGCGTTGCGGGCGGATTTGCCCGACCTACACGCTCTATGACATGGCGGCGGACGGCACGAACATCCGCTGTCTCTCACCACACGAAACCAACGAGTGGCATCCGAGTGTGAAGCACGACGGGATGATCGTTTGGACGCGCTGGGATTACGTGGATCGCCACGGCGTTGTCGCGCACATGCCGTGGACGACGACGCCGGACGGTCGAGACCCGCGCGCCATTCATGGCAACTACTCGTTTCGCACAAAGCGCCCTGACATGGAACTGGATGTGCGGGCGATTCCCGGTTCGCCGAAGTTTGTTGCGACCGCCGCGCCGCATCACGGCCAGTCGTTCGGCTCGCTTATCGTCATTGACCCGCGCGTGCAGGACGACGACGCGATGGGGCCGGTCAAGCGCCTGACGCCAGAGATCGCGTTCCCCGAAAGTCAGGGTGGCACTGTCAACTATGGCGAAGCGTGGCCGCTCAGCGAGAACTATCACCTTTGCGTTTACGATGCCAATGCCGCTGAACAACGATCGGGCGGGCCTGTGGGAAAAGGCAACTACGGCATTTATCTCGTGGACAGTTTTGGGAACAAGGAATTGATCTATCGCGACCCGGAAATCGGCTGTCACAACCCGATGCCGCTGGCGCCGCGCCGGAGACCGCCAGTGATTCCGGATGCATCGGTGCAGGTGTCGCCAACGAACCGGCGGAGGGAACGATGGCCGTGCTCGACGTTTATCAAAGCCTGAAACCGTGGCCGGCCGGCACGAAAATCAAGGCGCTGCGTATCTATCAAATCCTGCCGCAGACGCTCGGCTCGGTGGCGCTTCCGCACACAACAGGCGTCCAAGTCCCTTTCACAATCTCCGTCAACGTCGCGCGTAAAATCCTCGGCACCGTGCCGGTGGAATCGGATGGCAGCGCCTACTTCACCGTGCCGGCGCGGAAAGAGTTGTTCTTCCAAGCGCTCGACGAAAACGGCCTCGCCATCCAGTCCATGCGCTCCGCCACGCACGTCCAGCCCGGCGAGAAAAGCACCTGCCAAGGTTGTCACGAGCCGAAGTTGCGCACGCCCCCACCCACGAAGGACAATCCGCTCGCAATGCGTCGTCCGCCGTCGCGCATCCAGCCCGACCTGGACGGCACGAACCCGTTCAGCTATCCGCGGCTCGTCCAGCCGGTGCTGAACAAGAACTGCGTCCCGTGCCACCAGAAGAACGCCGACAAAGCGCCGCGACTCGATGCCGGGCTGATTCAGATAAAACAGAAAGGCTGGCAGACCGACGGCACGTTCTATGCCTCGTACGTGAGCCTTGCGGAGAAATACGGCTTCTACGATTACGGCGGGCACGACTGGAATGACGAGCGCACCTACCGCACGATCCCCGGTCAATTCGGCGCGCGCGCCTCGAAGCTTTACCCGATGCTCGTGAAAGGCCACCACGACGTGAAGCTTTCGCCGGAGGAATTGCATCGCATCGCCGTCTGGCTCGACTCGACCTCGCCGTTCTACGGCGTCTATGAAAAAGAAGGTGGCCTGGCTCAACTGCGCGGCGAAATCGCCCGCCCAACACTGGAGTAAGGTGAAAGCTGAACCGAGAGCCGGATAGAAGGCAGGAGGGCATCCAACGCGGCGGCGGTCTCGGTTTGCAGCCGCTGCAGCCGCGCCGCCTGTCCGGCCAGCCCGTCCAGATACCCCACCAGTCGCCGTTGCTCCGTGTCATTCATCTTGGGATTGGATGCCCTTCTTCATCCGCACCGACCGACCACCAGTCTCCCTTCTTCCCTAAGCGAATGATATAGCATTGCACATACTCCCCATCTTGGAGTTCCGGTTGAACTCGTTGTTTTATTGCCTCAACGAACTCTTCGTCTTCAAGGAGTTTCTCAACCGAACCTTCTGTCGCGCCCACTGGCCACGGCCCTAGATTGATTCGCCGCCCAGCTTTTCCCCATGCTGCGACGATGCCCGTGATTCGGAAAGCCGACGGAATCACCGTGGCGTGGCTTTTTGTTTGCACGTTCCGACTGATTCGCTGGGGGCCTGCCGTGGCGTCTTGCATATCCGCGCCTGCTGAAACCAGTCGTTCGGCCTCCTGCAAAGCTCCTTGTGATATTCTCGCTGAAAGAGTCTCGTAATAATCCACAGGCAAGATCGTGATGAGCTTCTTCGTCTTCTCGTTTTGAACAGCCACAAAACACTGCCGATCCTCGTAGCTATAAAATAGGCGGTGGACGCATTCTGCATCCGGGTCTTGCCCGATTCGAACCACCAGATCAGCATCGAGCAAGTCGGCAACCTCTTCAGAATCCATCGTCAACCGCTCTTGCACACGGGCATATGCATGATCGGAAAACCATGTGTACTGGCGCGGCGATCGCATACTAACTAAAGTCCACCTTTGAATGCTTTATCTAGGAGTCTGTCCAAGAATTCGCTTGTAAGTTTTGAATGAGGCTGCGGG
>CAZNOK010000042.1:0-29328 GCA_964574605.1 uncultured Verrucomicrobiota bacterium | reverse complement strand
CATCGAGAAGAATGCGAAAATGTGCATCGCGCGCGGCGTGTTCAGCATGTGCGTCCGCCCGTGCGACGCCGCGCTTGCCGCCAAATGCCTCAAAGGGAGCAAGGTGCTTGTCAGTGTTGTCATCGGTTTTCCGCACGGCCATCACCGGCCCGAAGTGAAGGCGCTTGAAGCCGAACTCGCGATCAAGGACGGCGCCCGCGAATTGGATATGGTAATGAACATCGGCAAGTTCCTCTCCGGCGACTACGACGCCGTGAAGAAAGACATCGCCGCCGTCGTGGCTGTCGCCAAACCGAAAGGCGTGTTGGTGAAAGTGATTCTCGAAACCGCCTACCTGACGCTTGATCAAGTTGCTAAGGCGTGCCTCCTCGCTGAGGAAGCCGGCGCGAACTTCGTGAAAACCTCGACCGGTTTCGCCGGCGGCACCGCGACGCCGGAGATCATCGAAGTAATGAAGAAGACCATCGGCGGACGGATGAAGATCAAACCCTCCGGCGGCATCCGCGATTGGAAGACAGCGGTCGGTTACCTACAACAAGGCGTTGACCGTCTCGGCGTCGGTTCGACGGAAGCGGTACTGGATGGAGGTCAGGCCAGTGGCAACTACTAGGTTCGTCATTCTGACGTGCTTGGTGTTACAGGCAGCGACCGCTACGCCGCTGGCTGAGCGGGCGCGCGAATACAAAACACAACTCGGTGAGAAGATTCTGCCGTATTGGTACGACACGGCGCAGGACAAGACGAACGGCGGCTACCTGCTGGCCGATCCGGGGCAGGCGAAAGAGAAAGCCATCGTCACGCAGGCGCGGATGATCTGGACGTTCTCACTCGTCCACCGCAAAGGCTTCTCGGATTCCAAGCGCAACTATCTCAAGGCGGCAGAGCAGGGATACCGCTTCCTCATTGAGCATTTCCTCGACAAGGAACACGGTGGTTACTTCTGGAAGACCGATCTCACCGGCAAGCCGGTGAAACAACACAAGTTCATCTATGGCCAAGCATTCGTGATTTACGCACTTGTCGAGTATTACCGTGCCAGCAGTGACAAAGCCGGGCTGCAACACGCGATGGAGCTTTGGCAGACGTTGCAGGCGCGAGCACACGACGGGAAGTACGGTGGCTGGGTGGAGCATTTTACGAGAGACTGGATGCCGTTGCCGTTGTGCGATCCGTCCGGTGAAGTTGAGGTCGCTGGATTGAAGAGTGCGAACACACACTTGCACGTGATGGAGGCGCTGACAGAGCTTTACGACGCCACGCACGTGGTTGGAGTCCGCAAGTCGCTGGAAGAAGCGTTGATGATCAACATGATGTATTTCTACCCACTCGCCGCCGGGCAGTCGTGTTTTCACCGGAACCCCGACTGGTCGGTGGTAACCGACCCGCGGAGCTCGGGACTTTCGTATGGGCACAACGTCGAGTTCGCGTGGCTGATGATTCGTGCGGAGAAAGTGCTCGAATGCGAGCTATCGTGGCTGGAGTTCTACATGCATCTCGGCCACGCATTGGAGTGCGGCTGGGATGCCAAGCGTGGTGGCCTCTATCATCGCGGCATCGGTAACGAACCGGCCAACGACACGAAGAAAGTCTGGTGGGTGCAGGCGGAGATGTTGGCAGTGTTGACGGAGGCGCTCCAACACAAGGCGAATCCGAAATACGAAACAGCGTTGGTGAAGTTGCTCGACTTCATCGCGAAATATCAAGCTGACCCGAAAGATGGCATTTGGTTTGACGCCGTCACTGCCGACGGCCAGCCGAAGAACCCGGCGAAAGCGCACAACTGGAAAGCAAACTACCACGATGTGCGGGCCATCTTGAAATTTGTGGAGGCGTTTGAACAACCTCGTTGATGAACGACTCGTTGTTGTAGGGGCGCACTGCGTGCGCCCGCCGTGGGTATCGCATCACAACGGGGCGCGCGCAGTGCGCCCCTACATAGGATTCGTCGAGAGAACGTAGAGAGGCACGATATATGGACCTGAAGTTGAAAGACAAACTCGCACTTGTGACCGGCGGCTCGCACGGCTTGGGCCGGTCGATCTGCCTCGGTCTCGCCGCCGAGGGTGCGAAGGTCGGCGTGAATTATCATCGCAACCCGGAGAAAGCCGGATCGGTGGTGAAGGAAATCTGCGCGAAGGGTGGTCAAGCCGTCGCGGTGCCCGGCGACATCGCGGTCGAGGCGGATGTCGCGGGGATGTTCGACCAGCTTGGTGTCGTGGACGTGCTGGTCAACAACGCCGCCGTCTGCCCGGTCGCTCCGGTCACCGAATTGAGCGAGGCGGACTGGAACCGGACATTCCAAGTCAACATGACCGGCACATTCCTCTGCTGCCGCGAGTTTGCGCGGCGTCGCAGCGGCGGGCGGATTGTGAACATCTCCTCGCAAGCAGCATTCCGTGGTTCGCAATCGGGCAAAGCGTCCTACGACGCCAGCAAGGGCGCGATCATCGCGTTCACCGTCTCGCTTGCTCGCGAACTGGCGCCGAAGAACATCTGCGTGAACTGTGTCGCACCGGGATTCATGTACACCGAGATGCTCGCGCCGTTCATTGACGCGAACCGCGAGAAGTTCGAGGGACGCGTCCCGCTGCGCCGCATCGCGACGCTCGAAGAAATCACCAACGTCGTCGTCTTCCTCGTGTCGGAATGTTCGAGCTACATGACCGGCGCGACGGTGGACGTCAGCGGCGGCTTGGCGATGCATTGATGCACGTGAGAGCGTGTTTGGAAAGTGCTGTAGCGACGCTTCTGCGGAGCGCCACTCGTTGATTTACCGCGGAATTCGGCGTTTGACACAAACGCCGCTACATCAGCAACCGTCTCTTTACCGTCGAACAATCCGTGATCCTCTACGTGGTCGGCAAAATCAGCGACGCCAAACTCCAGACCGTTCGAGCCAAGATTCGCGAACTGTTTGCCTGACGTTTGACGCCATCGCCACGCGTCTGCCGGCGGAGACGCATATGTATGTCCCGCGAATCGAGGCAACCATCCTCCGCCGCGAAGTTGCCCAGAACACAGCCTTTGTCTTAGCGTTTGGGCTGTTTGCTACAATCTCACATAGTTTCTGCGACTGCCGGAGAATCGGGATTGACTTGGCGGGGGGAAAATTTACACTGGCGGCCACTTAACCCAATCCCTTGAGGAGGAGAAGACGATGAACACGACAATGTATCTGCAAGTAAGTGCCTTGATGTTCATGGAGTATGCGGTGTGGGGGGCTTGGTATGCCGTGTTGGCGGCACGGCTTCTCGGCCCGCTCCAGATGACGGGCAAACAAACCGGTTGGATTTATGCGACGCTTCCCTTAGCCAGTCTGGTTTCACTGCCCTTTGCTGGGTTGCTGGCGGACAAGTATGTTGACCCACGTTGGGTTCTTGCTTTCTGTCATGCGGCCGGAATCGTGCTCCTTTTCCTAGCGGCTCGCATCAGCAAGTTCAAACCATTGTTCATTGTCATGCTCGTTTACTCGATGCTCTATGGGGCGACTCTCCCGTTGGTGAACCTCGTGATGTTCCGTCATATCGGGGAGATTAAGGTCCAAGTGGGTTATATCTTCATCTGGGCGCCAGTGGCTTGGGCATTGATCGGTTACATGCTCACCGGCTGGCGCAATCTACGCAAGACCGAGGGCGACGGCAGCGATTGTCTGAAGTTCGCCGCCATCCTCTCAGTAATCATGACCGTGGTTTGCTTGATCCAACCGCCCACGCCACCTGAAAGCAAAGAAGGCATTCCCATGCTGCAAGCATTTTCAATGCTCTTGAAGTTTCACTTTGCTGTGTTCTTTGTCGCGTCTCTCGTGGTGGCAGGAATGATGCAGTTTTACTTTCTTGGCACGGCGCGCTACTTGACCGACCTCGGTGTTTCGGGCAAGAACATTCCGGCAAGCATGGGCATCGCGCAGGCCGCGCAGGCGCTGGCGACGTTGTTCCTGCTGGGCTTGTTGTTTGACGACAAGATGCTCGGCGCGAAATGGACGATCACGCTCGGCGCGGTTTGCTGGCTCCTGCTCTATCTGGTCTATGTGTTGCGATTACCGAAGGGCGCCATTGTTGTATCTCAAGTTCTCCATGGATTGGCTTACGTGTTCTTTATGATCGCCGGCCAGATGTATGCCAACGATGTGGCACCCAAAGGTGTCGGCGGTTCTGCCCAAGCATTGATTTTCTGGGCGACGAATGCCATTGGGTTGTTCCTCGGTACTCAGTTGGCGGGTGCGGTCATGGACAAGTTCTCGGTGGACGGCAAGTTCAACTGGAGCAAAGTGTTCGCGGTGCCGATGCTGTTGACGCTGGCCGGCGTGCTCGCGCTGGTGTTCGCCTTCTAACGCGGAGATACAATGAGTAACATGACACGCCGTGAATTCATCGGCGCCACGGCTGTCGCGGCTGTGGCGGGGTTCCCGTCCATTCTCAGCGCGAAGTCGCCGAACAGCACCATCGGCGTCGGCCATATCGGCATGGGCACGCGCGGTGGCGACCTCATCAACGGCGTCGTCAATTGCGACGGCGTGAAGGTCACGGCGATCTGCGACGTGTATGCGCCGCACCGGCAGAAGGGCGTGGAGCGCAGCAAGAATCCCGACGTGAAGACATACGTGGATTACCATGAGTTACTCGCCGACAAGAACGTGGATGCCGTCGTCATCGGCGCGCCTGACCACTGGCATTGCCGGATGCTGCTCGATGCGGTGAAGGCGGGCAAGGACATCTACTGCGAAAAAGGTTTTGCCCTGACGTTGCGTGAGGCGAAGCTGATGCGCGCCGCGATCAAGAAGAGCAAGGTTGTCTTTCAGCTTGGCCACCAGGCGCGGCAGAGCACCTGTGCGTTGCAGGCGAAGGAACTGATCGCGAAAGGGATTCTCGGTCCTATCACGCTGGTTCGCACGGGCCGCTTCGGCAATACGGAACCGGCACATCCGATCTGGCGTTGGTACGGGTACTACAGCCAGTGGGAACATCCCGACCCAGCGAAGGTCGAGAAAGAGGTCAACTGGCCGCTCTGGCTCGGCGATACAAAACGGCAGCCGTTCAACGAGCGACATTTCTGGCACTGGCGTTGTTACTGGCGCTACGGCACCGGCCAAGCCGGCGATCTGCTCTCGCATGAATTGGATTTCGTCCAATACCTGCTCGGTCACGGCGTCCCCGACACCTGCTACTGCACCGGCATCAACGCGCTGTTGAAGGACGACCGCGAAGTGCCCGACACGTGGAACGCGATTTACGAGTTCGAGAAGATCGGGCGCACCGTCACCTTCAGCGCAAGCATGAACGCGACGACCAAACAGCCCGTCGAGCTCTGCGGCAAGGAAGCGACGCTTCAGTTCGACGGCATCGCGCACGACGTGACCGACTTCAAGATCATTCGTGCTCCATTCAACGAGCGCACTGAGCTTCCGAAGGGCTACGCCCGTGGCAAGACGCCGCAACAGCCAAACCACATGGAAGACTTCTTCAACTGCATTCGCACTCGCGGCACGCCCAAGTGCAACGTGGACGAAGCGTTCGTCGAGTGCGCCACATTCCTGATGTCCGTCGAGTCATACCGGCAGCGGCGTCAGGTCCGCTGGGACTCGGCGCGCGAGGAAATCGTGTGACCGTGTGATTGGCTACTCTTGCGCCTTCTTCAACCAAGCCACTTCTTTCTTTAGCACTTCGACACGCTCGGCCTCTGGGAATTTGCGGAGCGATTCATCCTCGATGCAGAGGTCGTTCGCATAGTTCGCGCGGCGCAGAATGGCGGCGACGCGTTTGTAGTCAACATCGCCGTCATAGACGGGGCAGTTGAACTTGGCGTATTCCCAACCCATCTTGCGGCGGACGTTCTTCTGGTCGTCGGGATACTTGATGCTCTTGCAATGAGTGTGATAGACGCGCGAGGCGAACTTCTCGCAAATCTTGTAGATGTCCTCCAGCGGATGACCGAACCAGTAGAAGTTGCCCGTGTCCATCGTCAGGCCAAGCGCGGGCGAACCGACGCCGTCGAAGAGCTTTTCCAGGAACGCCGGGTCATTGGTGGTCGCGCCGTGGTTTTCGACGCCGAACCGGATCGGCGTGTCCTTGGCGATGTCGCAAAGTTGTTTGCAGGTCTTGATGGCGAACGGGAGGAACGCCTCGCCCTTGATCTTGCGCGAGACCACGTCTATGCGGATCGCGTTGACGCCGACTTCCGGGGCGATCTTCACGAGTTTCTTCATCCAAGCGAGTTCGTCGTCCAGCCGCTCATCGAAACGATTGCTCATCAAGAACGCCGTGACCGTCGCCCCGGCCTGCGCGAGGTCATCCTTGAGGATGTGGATGTTGTCGGGCGTGTCGAGGCTGTATTTCTTCGTCGGGTGGAAAAGGCCCGCGCAAGCGAGATTCATGTCCACGTCTGCCTCCGCGCCGTTGACGCCGATGGCCTTCATGGCCGCCCAGCAATCCGTCGCGCCCGTCTGTTTCAAATCCGCGGTGCGGCAGGTGACGGGAAAGCCTTTTTGTCTAGTGACACAACCGGTTAGTGGCAGCAAGCTGGCTGAGAGAACCAGACCAGCACTTTGTTGGATGAAACTGCGGCGGGAAAGAGGATGCGCGTTCATGATGGCCGCTTACCTACTCCCGATGCGACGAAAGAACAAGCTCATTACGACTTGTCGAATTGAATCCCGATGGGTATAACCTCGTCCGACTGCTCAAAGGAAAATCGAGTGCAATACAAAACAATGTGGATGGCTGTTTTGTCTGTCGGCCTGTTGGCTGGCCAGCTCGTTGCCGCGCCGAGTCTCGGCCCGTGGTATGCAACGGGCCCCCTGGCCGCCAAACGATTCGACGATCCGCTGTTCCCCGAGCAGAGGGTTGATCTCACTGCAAGAGATGACAAAGGGGAGATTGTCTGGTCGCAACATCCGGAGTGGGCCGATGGCGCCGTTCACAAGTTGATCGCCCCCGCTTCTTCGTCCACGTATTTGTACCGCGTCATCACGGTCGAGAAGCCCGTACACCTGCCCGTGAGCTTTGGCAGTGACGACGGAATTGAAGTCTGGTTGAACGGCAAGAAGATCCACTCGAAGAATGTGCCGCGCGGCGTGGCGCCCGGCCAAGACCCGGTGATGTTGTCGCTCGCGCCGGGCGCGAACCCGTTGCTCGTGAAGATTTTCAACAGGACCGGCCACTGCGGGTTCTTCTTTGGCGCCGATGCCAATTCGTCCGCCCCGCCGAGCGTCACGACAGAAGCAGTACGGCTGGCAATCGAGGATCTGTACAAGAGTTTTCCGAACCAGTACAGGGCTGGCGCGGAGTTTTTGAAACGTCTCGATACCATCAAGGATGACGCGGAATTGGCCGCGCTCCAACGGGAGGCGTTGCTGGCGAATCCGTTGTTGAACTTCGACCGGCTTCTGTTCATCAAACGCGCCGATGGCAGCGATCCGAACCCGAAGAAGAAACAAACATTCAAGCAGCTCGGCTTGCCGCAGAACTGGCAGAGCAACGCCACACTGCCAAAAACCGGTTACAACAACGAGATCGCCGTGCTCTCGCCCGTGCGTCCAGAGGGGAAGGTGACGACGCTGTTCAAACCGCGCGAGCCGGTGTTTGTCGGTGATGTGGACCTGCATTTCGACGCGGACCGCATGATGTTCTCGATGTCGGGGACAAACGGCTGGCAACTCTGGGAAATCAAGGCGGACGGCAGCGGGTTGCGTCAGGTCACGCCGGACATTGCGAAGGTTGACAATTTCGATGGTTGTTATCTGCCGGATGGGAACATTCTTTTCAACTCGACGATGAACATTCAGGGCGTGCCATGCGTCAGCGGCAGCGACAAGGTCGCGAACCTGTGCCGGATGGACGCCGACGGCAAGAACGTCCGGATGCTCACCTTCGATCAGGACCAGAACTGGTATCCGCGTGTGCTGAACGACGGGCGTGTGTTGTACACGCGGTGGGAATACTCCGACACGCCGCATTATTTCACGCGGCTGCTGATGAGTATGAACCCTGACGGCACCGGTCAACTCTCGCTTTACGGCAGCAATTCCTACTGGCCGAACTCGACCTTCTACGCGCGCCAAGTGCCGGGCGCGAACTCGAAGTTCGTGGCCGTCATCTCCGGCCATCACGGTGTGGCGCGGATGGGGGAGTTGATTGTGTTTGACCTCGCGAAAGGCCGGTTCGAGGCATCCGGCGCGGCGCAGCGAATTCCCGGCTACGGCAAGAAGGTGGAGCCGGTCATCGTGGATCAACTGGTGAACAATTCGTGGCCGGAGTTTCTCCACCCGTATCCGCTCAGCGAGAAATACATCCTTGTCTCCTGCAAACCGACGGCGCAATCGAAGTGGGGGATTTACCTCGTGGACATCTTCGACAACATGCTCTGCCTGCTCGAAGAGGACGGCTACGCGATGTTCGAGCCGATCCCGTTCCGCGCGCGCCCGAAACCACAGGTGTTGCCCGACCGCATCCGACCGGAGATGAAGGAAGGCACCGTCATTCTCAGCGACGTGTATGCCGGGCCGGGCCTGAAAGGCGTGCCGCGCGGGACGGTGAAATCGCTTCGCTTGTTCAGCTTCCACTACGCCTACTGGGGAATGGGCGGGCACATCAACATCGGCATTGACGGCCCGTGGGACGTGCATCGCATCCTCGGCACGGTGCCGGTCTACGAGGACGGCTCCGCCAACTTCAAAGTCCCGGCCAACACGCCCATCGCGATCCAGCCGCTCAACGAACGAGGTGAAGCTGTCGCGCTGATGCGGAGCTGGTTCGTCACGATGCCGGGGGAGAACGCGTCGTGCGTCGGTTGCCACGAGTCCGTCAACTCCGGCCCGCCCGCGAAACCGAGTCTCGCGATGCGGCGCGCGCCGAGCGACATCACGCCGTGGAACGGCCCGGCGCGCGGGTTTAGTTTCCGCCGCGAAGTCCAGCCCGTTCTCGATAAGCATTGCGTCGGTTGCCACGACGGGAAGAACGAGGCGATGCCGAATTTCACGGCGAACCAGCCGCCGTACGAATTGAACCGGCGGAAAGGCGCGTTTCAATTCGATGCGTCGTATGCCGCGTTGATGCCGTACGTCCGGCGGCCGGGACCGGAGAGCGATTTCCACATACAGGTGCCGATGGAGTATCACGTCAGCACCAGCGAACTATTCCAGATGCTTGGCACAGGCCATCATAGCGTGCGGCTCGACGGCGACGCGTGGAGCCGGCTCGTGACGTGGGCCGACCTCAATGTTCCGTGTCACGGCACTTGGGGCGAGCATCGTGGCCAGACCATCACCGAGCAACACGCCTTGCGCACCGAATACCACAAACAACACGCCGGCATCACGGAAGACCCCGAAGCGTATCCGGCCTCCGTGGCCACGCCGCGCCCGGTCGCGTTTGAAAAGCCGCGCGATGTGCAGCGCATTGCCACGTCGGAAGTCAGGGCGGAAGGCTGGCCGTTCGACGCAGCGGAAGCGAGGCGGCGCCAAGACACCGCGGGTTTGCCGGTGGAAATGACGGTTGATCTCAGTGGCGTGCCGTTGGTGCTGGCGTTGGTGCCGGCGGGCGAGTTCGTGATGGGCGACGCCGATGAAGCGCCGCAGACGCGAGTGCGGACCGCAAGCGCGTTTTACATGGGGAAATTGGAGATCACGAATGAGCAGTTCCACAAGTTCGACCCATCCCACGACAGCGGCTACATCAGCCATTTCAACAAGGACCAGAACACCCGCGGCGAGGCGGTTGGCGGCGACCGACAGCCCGTCGTTCGCGTGAGCTGGCAACAGGCGCAGGAGTTTTGTGCGTGGCTTAGCCGCAAAACCGGGAAAACGTTCGCGTTGCCGACGGAGGCGCAATGGGAGTACTCCTGCCGCGCCGGCGCCGCCACGGCCATGAACTACGGCGACACCAGTGCAGACTTCATGAAGTGCGCAAACCTTGCTGACAAGCGGCTTAGCGAGCTCTGCAGGCGCGACTCGCCCAAATGGCTCCCGCACATCGCGGCGGTCAACGACGGCGCAGTCGTGACATGCGATGTCGGTCGTTATGCGCCGAACGCGTGGGGCTTGTTCGACATGCACGGAAACGCCGCGGAGTGGACATCGTCGGACACCGGCGGTTTGAAGGTGGTGCGTGGCGGCTCCTTCTACGACCGACCGCGACGGGCGCGTTCCGGGTTTCGCCTCGCCTATCCGCCATGGCAACGAGTTTTCAACGTCGGCTTCCGCGTCGTCTGCGAGACGGACGCGGTGGCCCAGCCGTTGCGTCAGACGGCGTCACGATGAATTGGAGTTTCCCTGAATGACACAAAACCACAAACGTCTGAGGTTTTCAGAATCTATGAAGAAATCCCTGCCTTCCATCTGGGTCGTAATCTTCTTGCTCATCACCGGCCATCACGCGATGGCTGCATACCTCTCGCCCGTCTCGCTCGTGGCCGACCGGGACGGCAAGACGCTCTACATCACCGAATCCGCGGCCAAGCGCGTTGCGATCTTGGATATCGCGTCCGGCAAAGTGACCGGCACGGTGGATCTGCCGGGCACGCCGGCAGACATCGTTCTCGCGCCCAACGGCGCCCAGCTCTACGTCTCCGGTGCCGTGCCAAACGGGCAGGTGCACGTCATTGACGTGGCCCGTCGCAGGGCTGTCAGCCGTCTGGCGGTGGGTCACACGCCTACCGGCTTGGCGGTCGCGCCTGACGGCGCGAAGCTCTATGTCTGCAACCGTTACAACAACAACATCGGCGTCTATGACCTCAAGAGCGGGAAGGAATTGGCCCGCATTCCCGTGTCGCGGGAACCCGTCGCGGTCGCCATCACACCGGATGGCAAGAGCATCTGTGTCGCGAACCTTTTGAGCACTGCCCCGTCCACGAGCAATTATGTCGCGGCGGTCGTGTCGGTGATTGACGCGGACTCGAACAAGGTGGTGGCCAGCCTCGCGTTGCCAGACGGCTCGATGTCGTTGCGCGGTATTTGCGTGTCGCCCGACGGCAAGTATGCCTACGTTACCCACATTCTCGCGCACTACCAACTGCCGACGACGCAACTGGAGCGCGGCTGGATGTGCACCGCAGGACTTACTATCATTGACGTACCGGCGCGCAAGGTAATCAACACGGTGTTGCTCGACGAAGTGGAGATGGGCGCCGCTAATCCGTGGGGCGTGATTTGCAGCGCCGACGGCAAGTACCTCTGCGTGACGCATTCCGGGTCGCACGAGCTGAGCATCATTGACCGCGCCGCGCTTCACGAACGGCTCGCCAAAGCCGCCTCCGGAGTGAAAGTCACCGAGGTCACCGGCAGCTACAACGACGTGCCGAGTGACCTGACATTCCTCGTCGGCATCCGCCGCCGCATCCGTCTTCCGGGCAACGGACCGCGCGGCGTGGCCATCGCCGGCGGAAAAGTGTACGCCGCCGAGTATTTCAGCGGCACGCTGGCTGCGGTGGACTTGGATCCCGCCGCAAACGCGCGTCCGCAATCGCTCTCGCTCGGTTCACAATCATCGCCGACGGTGGTGCGGCGCGGCGAGATGATCTTTCACGACGCCGACCGTTGTTTCCAGAAGTGGCAGAGTTGCGCGTCCTGTCATCCCGACATCCGCGCGGACGGCTTGAATTGGGACCTGCTCAACGACGGTATCGGCAACCCGAAAAACACCAAGAACATGCTCTACGCCCACAGGACGCCCCCGGCCATGAGCCTCGGAGTGCGCGAAGGCGCTGAATCGGCCGTCCGCAGTGGTTTCAAGTTCATCCAGTTCGCGCTGCCCCCGGAGGCCGAGAACAAAGCCGTGGACGAATTCCTGAAATCGTTGACACCTCTGCAAAGTCCGCACTTGGTCAAGGGCGATCTCAGCTCGTCAGCGCGCCGCGGCCGAACAGTGTTCAAGAAAGCCGGCTGTATGGACTGCCACAGCGGGCCATACTACACCAATCAGAAAGAGTACGACATCGGCACCGGCGTCGGTCCTGACAAGGGACGGCCCTTCGACACGCCGGCGTTGATCGAGGGCTGGCGCACCGGGCCGTACCTGCACGATGGACGCGCCGCCACGATGATGGATGTGTTGACGACCTTCAATCCCGGCGACCGCCACGGGAAAACCTCCAACCTGACCAAGCAGGAACTGGATGACCTCGTAGAGTTCCTGCTTTCCCTGTAATGGATGCACTCACCGCACTGAAGACCCGACGAAGCGTCCGCGCTTACCGGCTCGACGCCGTTCCTGCGGCGCTCATTGAAGACATCGTTGATTGCGGACGTCTTGCCGCCACGGCGCGCAACGTCCAGCCGTGGGAGTTCGTTGTCGTCACTGAAGCAGCCGCCCGTAAGAGACTGGCGGCGATGATTGACACGGGCCGTTTCATTGCCGATGCCCCGGTCTGTATCGTGGTATTCTGCCGTGATGTGAAGTACTACCTTGAGGACGGGAGCGCGGCGTTACAGAATATCCTACTGGCTGCGCATGCCCACGGCCTCGGTTCCTGCTGGGTTGCCGGTGACAAGAAACCGTATTGCACTGCTGTCGCACAGATGTTGGGTGCGTCAGCCGACCGAAAACTCGTGGGGTTGGTTGCCATCGGCTACGCGGTCAACGCCTCCTCAATGCCGCCGAAGCGTTCACTCAACGACGTGTTACATCGCGATCGTTTTTGACCCCACGAGCCAAACGATGCGTCTAAGGAATAATTTACAAAAGTGGTTCACGTGAACCACTTTTGTAAATCACTTTCTCACACTGTAACGAGCCGGGGCAAGTTGCTCGCGATCAATACCGGTAATGGTCGGGTTTATAGGGGCCTTCGACGGGGACGCCGATGTAGTCGGCTTGCTTCTTCGAGAGTTTGGTCAGCTTGACGCCGATCTTGCCGAGGTGGAGGCGCGCCACTTCTTCGTCGAGCTTTTTCGGAAGACAATAGACGCCAATCTTGTTCGTGTCCCTGTTGTTCCACAGATCCATTTGCGCAAGACATTGATTGGTGAAGCTGTTCGACATCACGAAGCTCGGATGCCCCGTGGCGCAGCCGAGGTTGACCAAGCGGCCTTCGGCCAGAATGTAGATGCTGTGGCCGTCGGGGAACGTGTATCGGTCCACCTGCGGTTTGATGTTGAACTTCTTGACGCCCGGACAAGCAGTGAGGCGATCCATCTGAATCTCGTTGTCGAAGTGCCCGATGTTGCAGACGATGGCTTGGTCTTTCATCTTCTGCATGTGCTCCAGCGTGATGACTTCGCAGTTGCCGGTGGCGGTGACGTAGATATCAGCCACGCCGAGGGTGTCTTCAACGGTCGAAACCTGAAAGCCTGCCATCGCGGCTTGGAGCGCGTTGATCGGGTCAATCTCCGTGACAATGACGCGCGCGCCAAACCCGCGCAACGAATGTGCGCTGCCCTTGCCGACGTCGCCGTAGCCACAGACGACTGCGACTTTGCCGGCGACCATGACATCGGTGGCGCGTTTGATGCCGTCAGCGAGCGATTCGCGGCAGCCATAGAGATTGTCGAACTTGGATTTCGTGACCGAATCGTTGACGTTGATCGCAGGCACAAGCAATGTGCCGGCTTCGAGCCGCTGATACAGGCGGTGGACGCCGGTAGTCGTTTCTTCGCTGACGCCTTTCCAGTCCTTGACGACGTTGTGCCAGAAGCCGGGACGCTCTTTGAGAACGCGCTTGAGAAGGTCTTTGATGACTTGTTCTTCGTGGCTGGCGCTGGCGGTGTTGACCCAGTCGTCGCCGTTTTCGAGTTCGTAGCCTTTGTGGATCAGCAACGTGGCGTCGCCGCCATCGTCAACGACGAGTTGTGGACCTTTGTTGCCGGGGTGGGTGAGCGCAGCGAGTGTGCAGTCCCAGTAGTCTTCGAGTGTTTCGCCTTTCCAAGCGAACACGGAGATGCCAGCCTTGGCGATGGCGGCGGCGGCGTGGTCTTGCGTGGAGAAAATGTTGCAGCTTGCCCAGCGGACAGACGCACCAAGCTCGATGAGCGTTTCGATGAGGATCGCGGTCTCGATGGTCATGTGCAGCGAGCCGGTGATGCGGACGCCTTTGAGCGGCTTCTGCGGCCCGTATTTGGCGCGGATGGCCATGAGGCCGGGCATTTCGTGTTCGCAGACTTGGATGGTCTTGCGGCCCCATTCGGCCAGCGACAGGTCGCGGACTTTGAAATCGTTGTTAGTCTTGGCTTTCGGCATGTGATGTTCCTGGGTTGAAACGACCGCGGAAATTAGCCGCGGCTCGCTGTGAATGCAAATACAAAACCTGACATTGACCAGAGTCCACGCCGGCTGGTATGGTCGCGTCCTGCGCTCTGCGCGAAAGGAACAACCATGAAACAACCAATCAATCGCAGACAGTTTCTCAAAACCACTGCCGCTTCCGCCGTCGCACTCGGCGCGCTCGACATCAGCCGCTTCGCCCACGCCGCCGGCAGCGGCGTCTTCAAGATCGGCATGATCGGCGCCGGTGGACGTTGCGCCGGGGCGGCTATGGACGCGATGAACACCGGGCCGGATGTGCGGCTCGTGGCCATCCACGACGTCTTCATGGAGCGCGTGAGGGAAAAACTCGACGTCCTGAAGAAAGCGAAGCCGGACCAAGTGCAGGTGGATGACGCACACTGCTTCGACGGACTCGATGGCTACAAAGGCGTCATCGCGGCGAGCGACGTGGTGCTCATCGCCAATGCCGCGAAGTTCCACCCGTTTCATACGATGGCTGCCATACAAGCCGGCAAACATGTCTTTTGCGAGAAGCCGCACGGCATTGATCCGCACGGCGTCAAGTTGCTCGTCAAGGCTTGCGAACTGGCCAAGCAGAAGAATCTCTGCGTCGTCTCCGGTCTGCACAGCCGCTACGACCTCGGTTATCAGGAAACGATCAAGCGCATTCACGACGGCGCCATCGGCGACATCGTGTCCATTGAGGAAAACTTCCTGCGCGCGCCGTACGGCGTTCATCCCCGGAAACCCGGTTGGACGGACCTCCAGAGCCAGATTGCCAACCAGTATCACTTCACCTGGCTCAGTGGCGACGACGTGCCGCAGTCGCTCGTTCACAACATGGACCGCGCGACGTGGGCGATGAAGGAAGTCGCGCCGCTCAAATGCCACGGCATCGGCGGACGCGCCTCGCAGTTCAGCGAGGAATACGGCAACGTCTTCGATCATCATTCCGTCATTTACCACTACGAGAACGGCGTGCGCGCGTACGCATTTTGCCGGACCGAGGTCGGTTGCTACAACGAATACTCCAGCCTCATTCTCGGCACCAAAGGCCGTTGCGATCTGATGCGCTGCCGCATCGAGGGCGAGACCAAGTGGAAGTATCCAGGCAAAGCGCCCGAAGCGCACTTCTACGAGCACAAGATGCTGTTCGAGGCGTTGCGCAACGGCAAGGTCATCAACAACGGCGACTACATGGCCAAGAGCACGTTGATGACGATCATGGGACAAATCAGTTGCTACACCGGCAAGGAAGTCACGTGGGAACAGATCAACGCGTCTGATTTCTATTTCCCGCCCAAGCCTGAAGACTGTCGGATGGACATGGAGCCGCCGGTGAAGAAAGGCGCCGACGGCAGCTATCCCGTGTATGTCCCCGGCGTCACCAAACTGATCTGAAAACGTGAAACACGACATCACCCGCCGACAGTTTCTCGCCGCTGCCGCCACGACGCTTGGCGCGCCACACATCATTCCGTCGTGGGGCGTCGCGCCGAGTAACCGGATTGTGACCGGTTGCATTGGCATGGGCGGGCGCGGCAGTGGACACGTCCGCGAGATCTCTGCGTTCAGCGAAGTGCAAGTCGTGGCAGTGTGCGACGTCTTCCGTTCCAAGGCCGGGAAGATGCAGCAGTGGGTGAATGAGCAACAGGGGGGCAAGAATTGCGCTGCCATCCAGGATTTCCGCGAACTGCTCGCGCGTCCCGACATTGACGCCGTGACCATCGCTTCGCCGGAGAACTGGCATCCGCTCATGTCCATCGAAGCGATGAAGGCCGGCAAGGACGTCTATTGCGAGAAGGCGCTGTCGCTCACCGTGCGCGAAGGTCGCGCCGTGTGCGACGCAGTTCGCCGGTACGGGCGCGTCTTTCAAGCCGGCACGCAACAGCGTTCCGACCGTAGTTTCCGGTTCGCCTGCGAACTGGCCCGCAACGGCTACCTCGGCAAGGTCCACACCGTCACCGTCGCCGTGCCCAGCGGTCGTCGGGTGTTGCATTTGCCGGTCGCGCCTGTGCCGGAGGAGTTGAACTACGACCTCTGGCTCGGCCCCGCGCCGTTCAAGCCGTATCGCGACGGGATTTGCAGTTACAACTGGTATTTCTTCACCGACTACTGCGCCGGCTGGATTCAGAGTTGGGGCGTTCACCACATGGACATCGCGCTCTGGGGTGAGCCGAAGTTCACTGCCTCGACGCTGACCGTCGAGGGCACCGCGCAATTCGAGCCGGACGGCGACGCCGACGTGTCGTTTGGCTGGCAAGTCAAGATGATGCCGACGGGCGGACCGCTGTTGCAGTTCCACGACGACGGCAGCTCGCCTTTCGGCCACGGCGTCCGCTTCGAAGGTGACCAAGGCTGGGTTCACGTCGTGCGCGGCAACATCAAGGCCGAGCCGAAATCGCTTCTTGAAGTCCCCATCAAGCCCAGCGAGGAACATCTTTACCGTTCCGATCATCACATGGGCAACTTCATCGAATGCATCAAGACCCGCCGCGATCCCGCCGCGCCAGTCGAGGCGTGCCACGCAGCGACGACGGCAACGCTCGTGGCCGACATCGCCACGCGCACCGGGCGCAAGTTGACGTGGGATTGGTCGAAGGAACTATTCGTGAACGATGACATCGCGAACCGGATGCTGACGCGCCCGATGCGCAGTCCGTGGCGAATTTGAGGGGTGCGACGATGAAACGATTCCTTCTTTTCCTCGTCGCGTTGCCTGTCTTCGCCGCGCCGCTCCCGGACAATGTGCGTCAAGCTGTCGAGCAGGTGCGAAAGTACGACTACTCACAACCCCGCACTGCGCCATACACACTGGAGCAGTTCACGCCGAAGGCCGACGCAGAGCAACGCGCTGCGTTGGCGGCGTTGCTGGTAAAAGCGGTGGCAGCACCTGATACGGCGCCGCTCGGCCGCACAATTCTCTATCAACGACTCGCGGTGGTTGGTAGCGAAGCTGAACTGGCGTTGGTGACGAAACATCTTGGTGAGATGGTGGACGCGACACCGAAGGTCGTGCCAAAGGAAACAAGTCTTGCGGAAGCGTCCGACGCGAAACCGGCGAAGCGCGTGGCAGGGCTGGCGTCGCTCGCTCGATTTCATCCCTCCGGGGCTTTGGCAGTGTTGGCGAAGGCGATGGGCGACCCCGACCCGATCGTGAGCGCCACGGCGATTCAACTGACCGGCAAACTCAATCCCGCCGCGTTGGTGACACACCTGACAAAGTTGGATGCGTCGCGCCAAGTGCTGGCGTTGTCAGTCGTGGCGGAACAGAAGGTCACGGCGGCGCGCGGTGCCGTCACGACGCTGGTGAATAGCGGCGATGAACTGGTGCGGCTGGCGGCCATCAACGCGCTTGGCGCGGTCGGCGGTGTCGGGAGTGTGCCGGTGCTGGCGAAACTCGCCGGGGATGAGAAGTCGGCAATCAAATTGGCCGCCGGAAATGCGCTCGCGCAATTGGCCGGGCCGGGCGTGGACAACGCGATTCTCGCGGGAGTCGTGTCGGGCACACCGGCGGAACGCGCCGTGATGATCAACGCAGCGGGTGGACGACAAATATTGGGGCTGGGGCTGTTGTTGGTGAACATGGCGATGGACAAGGATGAGTCGGTGCAAGCCGCCGCGTTGAAAGCGTTGGGAAAGAGCGGCGGCGCCGACGTGTATCCACAATTGGTCGAGATGCTCGCAACCGTGCATAACCCTGCGCTGGAGAGTGCGGTCGTGTCTGTGGGCCGGCGATTGGACGACCCGAAAGCCCGGCTCGCGCCGTTGCTGGCGCTGCTGAAACGCGACGGCATCTCGACGGACGCGCAAGACTCGGTGATGCGGACGCTCGCGCCGGTTGGCGGCATGGAGGCATTGGTGCCGGTGCGTGAACGTCTGGCGAAGAGTGACGCTGCGGTCCGTGCGTTGTGCGACTGGCCGGATGCGTCGGCGCTGGAGGATTTGAAGAAGCTGGCGGCGAATGCCTCAGCGAGCAAGGTGCATCGGACGTTGGCGGAGCGAGCGGTGACGCGGCTGACCGCGCCGCCGTCGCGCGGGAAACGGGCTGCGTCCCGACCACGGGTGTCCACCGCAGCGCGGCGTGAAGCGTTGGTGAAGTCGCTGCCGGCAGAAGTGCGGCTGGTGGCCTATCTGGATTGCGGCACGGAGAACACAACGAAGCCAGCGGATGGCGTGCGCTTGCGAGTCACGCGCGGCAAACCGTATAGCTGGGGAGACGATCCAGCGAGCACGATAGCGTTCGACAATGCGGGGGTGCTTGTGGAAATGTCCGGGCTGGATGCGAAGAAGAATTATCAGATCGGGTTCACGTGGTGGGACGCCGACGCCAACGGTCGCGCGCAGTCAGTGTGGCTTGGCGGTCAGAAAGTCGTTGAGAAAACAGCGTTACCCCAAAGCCAAGGTCCCGCGACGCTCAACGTGAGAGTCCCTGCCAAGGATGGAACAATCACAATTGAATTCCGGAAAGAAGCGGCGAGTAACGCGGTGTTGTCGGAGATATGGGTGATTGAAGGCGGAAGCGCGGCGACAGAGCGCCGTGACTACAGCCCCGCGGTGAAAGCGAACGCCGGGGCGGCGAAAAAGGTGCTCATTGTGACGGGGCTGGAGTATCCCGGACACAAATGGCGCGAGACGGCGCCGATCTTGGCGGAGGCGCTTGGCGCGGACAAGCGGCTGGAAGTGAGCCTGGTCGAGGACCCGCAGTTCATGGCATCACCGGAACTGAAGAAGTACGACGTGTTTCTGCTGAACTACCAAAATCACAACGTGCCGCCCCCGGAGGGCGCGCTGGGGAACCTGAAAAGTGTGATTGAAGGCGGCAAAGGGCTGGTGCTCTTTCACTTCGCGTGCGGCGCGTTCATTGACTGGACGACGAAGACGGTGCCTGCGGATTTTCTGGCGATTGCCGGTCGTGTCTGGAATCCGAAACTGCGGGGGCACGACCCGCGCGGATCGTTCAAGGTGGAGATAACGGACAAGCGACATCCGATCACGAGGGGACTGTCAGACTTTGAAGCCGAAGATGAGTTGTACACATGCTTGGACGGCGATGTGCCGATTCACGTGCTGGCGAAGGCAACGTCGAAGGTTGACAAGAAAGATCACCCGATGGCGTTCGTGCTGACGCGGGGGAAAGGGCGCACGTTCCACTGCGTGCTCGGCCACGATGTGAAGGCGCTCAACCCCACCACGCTCGAATTGTTCCGCCGCGGCACGGCGTGGGCGGCGGGATTACAACAGGAGACACAGAAATGACCTTTTCGCGTCGGCAATTCATTGGCAGTGCGCTGGCGGCGGCACCATTGACGGCACTCGTACAGGAGAAGCCGAAGGAGTTCACCCGCAAGATCAAACTCGGCCTTATCGGTTGCGGCGGGCGCGGGTCGTGGCTCGGCGATCTGTTCACAAAGCACGGCGGTTACGAGATTCGTGCGGTTGCGGATTATTTTCCGGAGCGCGCCGAAAAGGCCGGCGACAAGTTCAGCGTGGACAAGGAATACCGGTTTTCGGGGCTGAGCTCGCATAAGAAACTGCTCGCCAGCGGTGTCGAGGCGGTGACGGTTGTGAATGTTCCGCATTTTCATCCTGACCATGGACGCGCGGCAGTCGAGGCCGGTTGTCACGTCTATGCGGCGAAACCGGTGGCGATTGATGTGCCGGGCGCGCTGAAGGTTCAAGGCTCCGGCAAATTCGCCACGCAGCAAAAGCTCTGTTATCTCGTGGACTACCAGATGTGGACCGACCCGATCAACATCGAGGTCGTCAAGCGCATTCACGAAGGCGGTCTCGGCAAACTCTGTCACATTGACAGCGTAGGTTTCGCCGTCCCGTGGAGCGACCCGGTGCTGAAGACCGCCGAGGACCGGTTGCGTCGCTGGCCGCCGACCACAGCGCTTTCGGGCGATGTCATCAACGAGCTCAGCGTTCACTCCATCAACGCCGTCTTGTGGGTCGTCGGCAAACGCCCGGTGAACGCCATCGGTCGGACGCGCGTCTGCCGTGCAAGCCGAAACACGGACTTCCGCGAGATTTACCTCGTGACGTATGAGTTTGACGACGGCCTGCTCTGGACACACCGGGTTCACACGCTCAAGAACGAGTTGGAATGGACGTTGAAACTGGACGCGTACGGCGAAAAGGCGACGGCGCTGGTCAGCTATCGTGGCAAATCCTACTTGCGCGGCGGACCGAAACATTACGGTGGCGGCGAGGTCGTGAGCCTCTACGACCAAGGCGCCATCCGCAACATCGCGACGTTCTACGACAATATTGTCCAAGGCCGCTTCGACAATCCGAGTGCGCAGCAGGCCGGCAACGACGTGCTGACCGCTGTGCTCGGACGGGAGGCGTGCGCGCGCGGTTGCCATCTTACGATGGACGAGCTGATCAAGGAGAACAAGAAACTCGTGTTTGACACGAGCGAACTGAAAACGTGAGAATCCAAAACCAATAAGGAGAACCAACCATGATCGAATTAGGACTACACACTGACAACTGGCGGCCATTGAGCATGAGCTTCGAGGCGTCGTGCGAGAAAATTAAGGCCGTCGGCATCAAGCACCTCGAGTTTGCGGTGATTCACGGCCAGAACTTCATTCAGGCGCTCGGCTACGATCCGGGCATCTCGCTGCAAGCCAACCCGCTCGCGTTGAAGCGCTACCTCGACAAGAAAGGCTTGAAGGTCACGCAGATTGACGGCTCGTATCCAATGATGGGGCCGAACGGTTCCGCGTTCGGTGTGCAATACGTTCAGCAGAGTATCCGATTCGCCGCGGAAATCGGATGCCCGATGGTGGACACCGTGGACGGCGCGTTCGAGACGCCGGGCATGACACGCGACGAAGTCTTTCGCGTCACCTGCGACAACTACGCGCAATGCCTGCCGTGGGCCGAGGACTACAAGATCGTCATCAACGTCGAGCCGCACGGCCCATACACCAACGATCCTGAGTTCATGCTGAAGCTGTTCAAGCATTTCGACTCCGAGTATCTACGTTGCAACTTCGACACCGGCAACACCTTCATCGCCGGGCACGCGCCGCAAGATTATCTCAAGACACTCCGGCCCTACGTCACACACCTCCACATTAAGGATGTCAGCGCACAACTGGCCGCTGCCGCGCGCGGCGAGGAGACTGGCATTGGCAGTTCCGTTGTCCCGGTCGGTGGCGGCGTCAACGCCGAGAACATCAAGAAGTGTCTTGCGTTTCTCCACAAGACAAAATGGAGCGGCTCGGTTTCCATCGAGTGCCACGGCTCCGACGAGAACACCAAAGCCAGCGTTGGCTGGATGCGCGGCGTGATGAAGTCATTGAAGAAGTGAAACGCAATCTACTCTTCGCAGTCGTGATGGCACTGAGCGCCGTCGTTGCACGCGCGGATCAGGTGGCGACGAATGTAGCGCTTATTCCGGCCGGCAAGTTCAAATTCGGCGACGGCGCAGATGCGCGCGAAGTGTATCTGGATGTGTATTACATCGGTCGTTATGAAGTGACATGCGCGGAATACAAGGCGTTTCTGGATGCGACGCATTATCGGGGAATGCCTCGTTACTGGAAGAACGGCAGCTTTCCTGCCGGGAAAGCGAATCATCCCGTGTTGTTTGTGTCGCTTGTGGACGCGGAGGCTTATTGCGCTTGGATGAGCAAGAAGACCGGCGGCAAGGCTGTCATTCCCACCGCCGAGCAGTGGGAGAAGGCGGCGCGCGGCCCGAAAGGCTGGCGGTATCCGTGGGGCAACGAGAAGGATTCGCATTACGCTGGCGGCAAGCTGAAGACTCGATTCAATTACAACGCCGTCTGTGCCGCTCACTTCCTTGGCAAGCAGTCGGTGCCCGGCATGAGCATCACTCCGGATGGCAATGTCACTGGCTGGATGGACCACCGAACGGACAGCGGTTTTGTGAAGACGGAGACTTACCGGCGATTGGTGGAGGAGGGTGGGTTCACGAAGCCCGTGGGAAGCTATGAGGATGGCAAGAGCGCCTACGGCTGCTACGACATGGCTGGCAACGCATACGAATGGACGAGCACGATCATCACGGCGAGCAACGGCGCCGAGCGGGGACAACGTGTGAACGAAATCCGCGGCGGATCATGGTATTCGACCGGGCGCAGCGGCGTCAGCATCGGGATTGGTGAAGGCCGCTCACGAAACGGTGGTTATCATTCCGTCGGTTTTCGCGTTGCGATGTTAAAGTAGCTAGACTCAGAACAAGGACAACATGAAATCTTCCCGCAGACAATTCATCGGTGGCGCACTAGCAGCCGCAGCATCAGACGCGATGTGGCGCGCGCTGGCGGCGGAGACTAAACTCGCCTTCGTCGCTACCGACAAGGAGTTCACCTTCGACACCGGCGTCCTGCGGGGCACGTTCCGCGGCGGCGGACAGTCGAAGGGGTTGATCCCAGCGTTCGATTGCGCGACCGGCGCGGCGCTGACGAAATCGCTCGGTTTGTTCTCGCACTATCGTTTGCTCGCTGACCAAACCCGCTACGGCAAAGCCGGGTGGTTTTGGGACAGTGAGGCGAAGTTGCAGAGTGACGGCACAGTCGAGGTGCGTTGGAAGCCCGAAGAGACGTACCCGTTTGATCTGATGGCGATCTACCGCTGGAGCGCGCCGAATACGCTTGACCTGACAACGCGCCTGACCGCGCGCAAGGAACTGCGGAAGATGGAAGTGTTTCTCGCGTCGTATTTCGACGGTTTTCCGAACACCTTGGTGTACGCAGGCAATCCGCCATCGTTCATCAGCGCAACGAAGGAAGCCGGTAAATGGCAGATGTTCCCGCGCGATGACGATGCCGTAAAAATGATTCAGGACGGTCGCTGGAAGCATCCACCGAATCCGGTGGAGTGGGGCATTCGCCCGAAGCTGGCCTTGCCGCTGGCCATTCGTCGCGATGAGGAGCGCAAGTTGGCAGCCGTCGTGATGGCGCGACGACAGGATTGTTTTGCCGTCGCTTGCCCGCAGGATGAGGAGGGACATCGGTCAATCTATCTGTCACTGTTTGGACGCGACCTGAAGACCGGCGAGTCAGTCGAGGCGAAGTCGCGACTCATCATCGGTCGCGGCATCACCGACGCACAAGCACTGAAGCTGTATCAATCATTCGAGAAGCAGAAATGAAATCGCTATTTACTGCCGCGTTGTTGCTGTTGACGCCGCTTGCGTTTGCGACGCCTCCAAAATTCTACGCCTACTGCGTCGAGGCCGGGGTGACCGGCCTCAAGGCGCGCCCGCTCAGCGAGCAGGCGAAACTGCTGCGCGAGCTTGGTTTCGACGGAACCGGCTTGGCACTTCCGCTTGGTGATGGGCTTGAAGCAAACCTCAAGCTCCTCGACGAGGCCGGGCTGCAAGCGTTCCTGTTCTGGATGAGCGTCAACCTGAGCAAAACACCTTCTTGCGATCCGAAGCAGGTGGCAGCAATTCGCAAGCTCAAAGGACGGCCTGCCACCGTCAGCGTGTTGCTCGTTGGAATGAAGCCCGGTGACCCGAAAGGCATGGAGCCAGCCGTGAAGGTATTGCGTGAACTCGGCGACGTTGCGGGGGAGGCGGGCGTGCGCATCTCCATCTACAATCACGTCAACAACTGGACCGAGCGCGTGCCGTTCGCCGTTCAGGTGGTGAAGAAAGTCAACCACCCGCAAGTTGGCTTCAACTTCAACCTCTGCCACTGGCTGAAAGTCTCCGGCACCGAAGACTACGCGTCGCTGTTGCGCGAACACGCGGCGAAGTTGTTCTGCGTGACGATCAACGGTGCGGAAATCGGTGCCACGACATGGACCAACGGCCTGATCCAGCCGCTCGACAAGGGCAACTTCGACAACCGCAAGTTACTGGCAACGCTTGACGAGGTCGGCTATCGCGGCCCGGTTGGCTTGATGTGTTACGGCATCCCCGGAGATCCACGCGATTATCTTGCTCGTTCGATGTCGGTGTGGCGCAAGCTCACGGGTTCGGCGCCGTAAACGTCTCGCCAATCTGGCGGAGGATGATGCGGTCAGCTTTCGGCCCGGCAGCGGCAAGCAGTTTATCCAACGGTTCGTCGGGATGCTCGTGCGAGAGAACAAATGTCGAGTGGTGTATCGCGGCGAGGTAACGCCCCTTCATGTCGCTGAACATCTTCCACGTTTGCTCTGGCGAGGCGTGCGAGTGGATGTACGGTTTGTAACCGCCAATCGGCAGGATCGCCACATCAATGGCGCGCCCCGCGCAAGCACGGCGAAGACTGTCGGTGTACGCCGTGTCGGCAACGAAAAGGATGGCCTGGCCGTTACGTTCGAGGAGATAGGCGTTGTAGCCGAGTTGGCGTCCGTACGGAAGGCGGGCGCCCCAGTGGTTGATCTCGATGGCCGTAATGCGGACGCCGTTGGTCTCGACGCTCTGCTTCCAGTCGAGTTCACGGGCTGGCATTGGGAGGTAATCTGATGTCTGCGGCGCGGTGATGACGGCGGGTCCGGTTTTGAGTTGGCGGAGGCTCTTGGTGTCGAGATGGTCCATGTGAGCGTGGGAGATCAACACAAGGTCGAGCGGTGGCAGTGCGTCGGGCTTCAACGGACAGTGCACGATTCGTCGCGGACCGAAGCTGAGGAAACCAAACAGATGCAGGCCGATGCTGTTGCCGAAAACGGGGTCGGTGAGAATCCATTTGCCGTAGAAGTTGATCAGCACCGTGGCGTGGCCGAGCCATGAGAGTGTGATGCGGTCGTCTGGCCATCGTGATGGTTGGGGATGGTGTTTGGGATGAACAATGCTGAAACGACTTTCGTGGCGGCGTTGGTTGAAAATGTAGGTGATCCAGCCTTGAAACGGGTAGAGCGCAATCGCCGTCACCAGCAGCAATCCGAGCACAATGTAATACCACTTTGGCATCTGATTCCGATGGGAATGTGTAAATCGGAATCTGCTCCGTCTCAAGCGTTGGTTTGTGGGGAGTCAGCGGGTCAGGAGTGACGGCGACGCCAACCATGGAACAACGCGCTTCCAGCGAGGGCCAGCAACATCAGATGGAGGGCGCTTGGTTCGGGAACCGTCGTTAGAGCAAAAGCGAGGTCAACGCTCTCTCCCACTAGTGGAGACCCCTCTGGATAACGCAGTTCGCTCCAGACGAGATCCGTTGTGTCTCCCCAGACCGCGTCGTCGTTCCAGTGTTCTTGTGAGGTTTTCCAACCGAACAGGCCGTTGGTGGCGAACACCTGCACATCCAGCCAGTACACCGTGCCATTGGTTTGAACAAAGGCATTGGCTGGATCAATGAACATGTTGTACTGCCAGACCAAGGTATCCGGCCCCATGGGCAAACCGGTATTGGGATTGTAGAAGACCTCGTTGGCGGTCGCCCAGAATGTTTCGATGAATTGACCTGCGAAGAAGTTGGTGGACCAGAGCTCGTCGCCGGGCATGCTGTACAACGGGCCGGGGCCGTCCGGATCCGCTTTGTCAGCGTGGATGCTGATATGAATATTGGTAATCGCCCCGAATCCTACATTGTTCAGCCACGAACCCCAGATGTGAATGTCGGTGATTGGCCCCGTGAGGTTACACTGAAAATCATCGGCCAGAATCGTGGGGGAGATGACGAAAACATCCATCCCAGTGGTAGTAAGGTCTGGGTTCTGAAGCCATTTGGTATTGGGGGTGCTTGGGTCCCAATCGGCGCGCCCGTTGGCGGCCAAGCTTATAATTGCTGCTGCCGTCGCCACTCCAATGTAGCGACACTGACGCAATAGAAACATTACCTTCATGATTGCCACTCCTGTTGTACTGCATTCATGATAAACCACCTGCCGCACTGACCATTGTTGGTAATATGCTCCCACATCTGGGTATTGCAAGAAAATAGTTGGCGCTCTTTTGCGACCTATGCAAAACCAACGGACCGGTTACTTTGGGGGATTGAACGGCGCACAGGATGTCGCCGCTACAGTTGAGATGATACAAACGGTCGCCGTCAATGGTCGGCGTGCCGCGTCCGCCTGGGTAGGGGCAGCGTGAAGCGGAACCGTTGGTGATCTGCCAGAGCCGTTTGCCGGAGAGGTTCAGCGCGGTGATGGCAGTGTTGGAGGCAATCTCGCCGGCAGGCTGTCCATAGCATCGAGGATAAACTGCACTAGCAGGACGCTAAAAAAGTCGCTGGTGAACGTTTTCTGAGTGGCAGAGCACGAGAGAGCGCTCTCTCCGACCGATGTTCGTGCTGCTCTGCCAGAATGCTGGTTGGCTTCACGGGCGGGCCTCCAGTCTCACCAGCCGCACCAAGTTGTACGCGCTCAGGGTCAGCAGCACTTCTTGCGTGATCTTCCACCGCCCCACCAGTCGCGTCCGAGCCACCCGGCCGACTGTCTTGCACCAGCCAAAGACTTCTTCGATGCGTTTGCGCACTCGTTGGCTGATCGCATAGCGCACCTGCTTCATCCGCCGGCGCGCCCGTCGCCGCGCCTGCCCGCTCCGATCCCGCGCGACGATCCGCCCCCGCCGTAACGGCACATGCGGCACGACTCCTGCGCGCTCCAGCCCCGCGAGAAACTTCCCATCATCATAGCCGGTGTCCATCCCCGGCGTGCGCGGGTGCAAGTGATGCCGACGTTTCACGCGCGCCAGCAACGCGCGGGCTTGTCGGCGTTCCGCCTGACCGTCCGCGGCATCCACGCTGGCGGCCACGCACAAGCCGTGGCGATTCTCCATCAACACATGGGCGCTGTGGCAGAGCTGCGCTTCCTTGCCGGCACCCTTGCGTGCCAAGCGCGCTTCGGGATCCGTGCGGCTGACGTGTGTGGCGTTGGTACGCCGTTGGCCATGAAAGTTGACGGTCGGGTTGCCGGGATCGTCGGGCGGTTCGCTCGGGGTCGGCGCGTCTTGGGGCTGGAGGCTTTTCAGGCTCGCCCACGAACGAATCAACGTGCCGTCCACGCTGAAGTGTTCATCGCTGACGTAGCCTTCCAAGACCGCTTGGCGTACCAGCGCGTCAAAGAAGGCTTGCACCAAGCCGTGCGCGGCGAAGCGGTCGCGGTTCATGCTGAAGACTTCCGGGGTCCACGCGGTCTGTTCCAAGGGCAGGTCCACAAACCAGCGGTAGAGTTGGTTGAACTCAATCTGTTCCATCAACGCGCGCTCGCTGCGCACGGAGTAGAGCGCCTGCAACAGCAGCGCCTTGAGCAGTTGTTCGGGCGGAATCGAGGGCCGACCCATGGAACTGTAGGCGCGATTGAATTGGCGATTCATCCGTGCCAGCAGTTCGTCGCAGCGCCGCTTGATGGCGCGTAGTGGATGGATGGCTGGCACCCGTTGCTCCAACGAGATCACTACGAACAACGACTCCTGCCGATCCACCTGACCACGCATGCAAACCTCCTTGTTCGGTCAGCAGTATAACCGGCGCGTCAACCCGACTTGTTTAGCGTCCTGCTAGATGGTCTTCGGGATCCCATTGGGGCAGGTCGGGAGGCAACAACAATAGCTCATTGCGAGCAATGCTGACGAATCACGCCGGAATACTAGACCGACAATACCGACCCTCTCGATATTCAAAAAAACTGATCGCCCAAAATCCGACAGACTCCTAATGCAACCGATAATGGTTGCTATTAAGGCGGTGGGGGTGTGCCGGAAATGATCGTGGCCATCTCAGTGACCTCAACAAGCTGGTCACGTTCCTCCAAGGTCGGCTCAACGTATGGTTTCTTGATTTCCATGACGCTAGAATAGCAAAGGAAAGACTGGATGGCAACGGGAAAGCACTGCGGAACGAGATTATTCATACGGCGTTGTATCCGGCAACGCAGAACGGAGGCATATGAAACGAATCACTCTCAAATCAACAGCGTTGGCGACAACTCGGTGCGTAAGTTGCTTGTTTAGCACGACGGCAGTTGCAGCTCGCCATCATCATAACAATCCCAATCCAGTGCGACCAGCGGTTGCCCCCCACGGTCGCGGCTGTTGACACGAGTGCCATGACCGTGACAATCCAAAGTTACAGGAAGTGCCGCTGGTCTTAGCAAGATCGAACTCACTTCCGTTGCTGCTGGCGGCGCTTCAGAGCGACCTGCGCCGGTGAAGAACAAAAAATAGCGCCTTAGCGTCACCATCGTGGCATCATCGTTGTCGGCGTTGCGATGAGGTGGCAGAACTATTCGCGCTGCCAACTGCACGACATCGGTCGTGGAAGTCTGGTCAGCGCGGCCGGTTGCGCAGAGTCGGGTTGTCGGCACCGTTGCGATGCGGCAGCGTGTTCGTCGCGGTCTGGCCGAGAACGCCCGCCGCCGGCGCCGACATCATTACTGTGATAACCGTTTCATTCATCGCTAAATTTCCGCGGCGCCGAACGATAAATCCGGTCCACCCGTTTCCGCAAGTCATCCGTCACCGCGTTAAAGTGCGGCCACTGACGTGCCGCCTCAACGGTCAACGCCACCAAACCGCTGAGGTCCGACGCGCTCACGAACTCTGCCGCTGGGTGTTTGCCGGGACCGATGTTGTGGTAGTTGCCCAGCGGCAGACAAAGACCGCCGACCCGGTAGCCGTGCGCCGCGAACGCTGTTGCTTCGCACGAGCCGCCGTCCATCAGGCAACGCTGCGCCTGAATCTCCGCGCGGCGCGCCGTCTCCGTCAGAAACCACGAGGCGTCAGGGTCGAACATCGCCATCCGGTCGCCCACGCGGATGACCGGGCCATCGGCGATTCGCGCCCACGGGCGTTCCTTGCTTGTCTCGAACGAAACGACGAGAGCATTGCGCGGAATCCGTCCCGACCGCGCCGCCTCAATCGCGCCGAGGAAGCCGACTTCCTCCGCTCGCGTAAACACGCCCCACACATTTGTCCGTACCCGACGCCGCACAATTTCCGTCAACGCCGCGAGAATCGTCACGATGCCGAGAACATCGTCAATCCCTGTCGCGTGAATTGTACCGGAACAAAGCCGGAACACCGGCAAGTCCCAGCTTCCGAAATCTCCGCGCCGCAAACCTGCCGCGCCGCTCAACTCAACGCGGTTTTCACCGGCAATCCGCCGTCGAATTCGCATCCGTACGATACCGTTCGCAGTGTGAAACCGCACGCCAGCGCCGCGTCGGAACATTTCTCTCGGCACGCCGCCGAGAAACCGTGCGCGGTTCGGTCCGAGCACTTCAAACC
>CAZNOK010000041.1:20578-29868 GCA_964574605.1 uncultured Verrucomicrobiota bacterium | reverse complement strand
ATGCCGCACAACTGGGCCAGCGCCGAGTTCATCCGTCTCACCGTCCACCTCCTCGCCCTCGACCGCGGCGACGAACTGCATTTGTTCGAGGGCCTGCCGCCGGAATGGATCAAACCCGGCATGACCACCAAACTCACCGGCATCGCCACGCCATTCGGCAAACTTACGATGGAATTGAAAGTCGCCGCCGACGGCAAGACCACCGCACTCCACGTCGAACCGTTGTCCGATCCGTCTTGCCGGAAAATTGTTGTCCACCTTGGCCGCGGCCCCACGCTAAATCCGCGAAAAACCAACGATCTGACGATTCCCATCGGCAAATAGTGTAGCCGGAACAAGCCGAGCGGAGCGAGACGCCGAGGGTGAGGGCGGCAAACCGGAACAAAACCGGAACACTACGCCGGTGGCTATGGAGAGGCGTGGGACAGGCTGAAGGTGTTTCCAGCCTTGAGTTCACGGCGCTTGGGCTCGCCGCCGGTGCGAGCGTCGAGCAAGACAACCGTGCTTTTGCCGTCGACTTCCACGCGGTCGCCGCTGACGATGACGAAGGTGGACTCGTCGATGCCGACGCCGAGCAATTTGGGATTGGCCTTGACCGCAGCAAGGAGGCGTGGTTCCCGGTTCCGCACGATGAAGTGCTGGTCCACGATGGTCTCCGGCCAAAGTCCCAAGCCCTCGCTGAGCGGCGGGACTTCGCCCACTCGCTTCGGCTTGCCGGTGATCATGACTTTCGACATGACCGCCGCGCCAGCGCTGGTGCCACCGATGACGGCGCCGCGCTGGTAGCGCTCGCGAATCGGCGCGACGAGTTTCAGGCGCTGCAATTCCGTCATAAGCAACGATTGCTTGCCGCCGCCGAACCAAATCAAATCCGCGGATTGCACGGCGGCGAGCGCTTCAGCCGGATTGGTGGTCTTGAGGGTTGAAACGGTCGTCGCCCCCGCGCTGGCAAAGGACCGGGCCGAGCTGTCGCCGGATTCAGCGCTCTGCGACGCCTGCCCGATGACGAGCACGCGGGCTTTCGGGCCGCCCGCGAGTTCGAGCATGCGGCGATGCAAACCCGATGGCATCAATCCGCCACCGACGATGACGAGCTTGCCTTTCAGCTCGTCGTCGGCGCGGAGCGGCAAGGCGAGCGCGAACATCGCGGCGCAGCACCAGAGCAGCGGTGAAGTGAAATGATGGGGCATTCTGAGAAAGGAACTCATGGCGTCCGGTCTATGGACCACGAGGCCGAACGATGGTTCTATCCAGATTGTGCAACCAGTCGGACTTCTTGTGATCGAAGGTCTTTACTTCCACCCTGTCTCGGTAAAGGAACAACGAGTTTGTCCAGAGATTGTTGTGCTTGGTGCTCGATGTGTCCGTGTTGTGTAAACGGCTGGTTCCATTCATGTCGGGGTTGTGGATGACCATCACGTGGTTTTCATAGAGGTTCTGCGGCGATTTGAAGTCCTCGTTGCTTGGGGCGATATGGACATGGCCGGAAACCCACAGGAAGACCTGCGGGTTTTCTTTCAGGATGGTCTGTATTTTTTCGCGCGGCTCCGCGTATGGATTGTCTTTGCTCTTGTCTGGGTCATCACGTTTCCCAGTGCCAGTGCCTTCCAACGGAGCGTGGAAAAAAATGATCGTGCCCATATTCTTGTTCCGTTGCAACTCCGTCTTTAGCCAATCGACTTGTCGGGTCGTCATGCGGCACGAGTCGTTGCCGGTCAAAGAGTCGGGCGTCAGGAAGACTAAGAAATAGTTGTTCATCCGTTTGCCGTAGAAAAGCTCCGGCAAGCCCCACGTTTCCTTGAAACGCTGGAGCTTCTTCGCGCGAAGTTCCGGTGATTTCTCTTTGACGTGATGACCGGTCGCGGGGTTGAGGACGAAGTGGTCCGGGTAGATGTAATCGTGGTTGCCGCCGATAAAACATGCGGGCTTGGTCAGCTTCTTGAAGAATTGCTTGGCAAACGCGTATTCGCTTGCGTCGCCTCCGGTGGCCACGATGTCGCCGGTGACGACGACAAGGTCAACGTCCTGCCAGTGATTGATGTCCGCGATAGCCTGTTCTTTTGCGGGAAGATTTCTTCCGGGAAGATGAATGTCCGACAAGACCACGATCCGTTGATACTCCCGATTCGGGGCGGGCGCAGCGTTGCTCCTGCCGATGATGAGCGCGGCAAGGACGAACACCAACAAGCGAATAAAAAAATTCCTTCTCGTCATTTGAGTGTGCCACCGCAGGTTGCCAAACGATTCTGCTTCATTGAATGGTTTTTCTGGCGGCCAATAATGCTACCCTCTTCGCGTCTACACTGCAACTCCTCAAAATCACTGCGCCACGAACATCTGATTCGATTTGCTTGCATCGGCGGGTTGGATGGCGAGAATGCTGCCGATGAGCACGACACCGGAAACAAAGCAGCCATTGGCACGAGGCCCGCAGGGCTGGATGCGGGCCATCCCGGAATGACGAGCCACATGGGAAACGTCGTCTTCCTCGCCGTGCTGTTCGCAGCGGCGTGTCACGCTGGCTGGAATGCTTTGATCAAGGTCGGTCTGACACCATTGCCGACAACGACGCTGATTTCGGTCGGCGCCGGCGTGGTGGCGCTGGCGTTCGCGCCGCTTACCGGATTTCCCGCCGCTGCGTCATGGCCGTGGCTACTCGCCTCGATTATCATCCATCTCTTCTACTTTGCGGGGCTGATCGAGACCTATCGCACCGGCGATCTCGGCCAAGTCTATCCAATCGCCCGCGGCGCGGCGCCACTGATGACAGCAACCATCGCGGCACTTTGGATCGGCGAAAACCAAAGCTTCATCGGCTGGATCGGCATCGTCGCGCTGGTCACCGGCGTATTCATGCTTTCGGCGCGCGGCGGCCGTGAGGAGACGCACATCGACAAGCGCGCCATCGGTTTTGCGCTGTTCACAGCGCTGATGATCTGCGCCTATTCGGTGGTTGACGGCATCGGCGGTCGCCTGTCGCGGAACCCGAATGCCTATTCGGTCTGGCTGTTCGCCGGCATCGCGGTGGTGATGGTGCCATACGCGCTGTTTCGCGACGGCCGTGAAGTCATCCCGGCGATGCAGCGCTATTGGCTGCGCGGCTTCGTTGGCGGCGCGCTGCAATTCGCCTCGTATGGCATCGCGATCTGGGCGATGACGGTTGCGCCAATCGCAATCGTCGCTTCGTTGCGCGAGACGAGCGTGCTGTTCGGCGCCCTGATCGCTGTGCTCGTCTTGAAAGAGCCCTTGCGCCCCGTGCGGATTGCTGCCGCGCTGCTGATTGTCTGCGGGCTGGTGCTGATCCGTCTCCAGTAGCGGGCGCGGTGGTGACGTTTCGCACCAAGCGGGTTGTCGTTTGGCAAGAAGACACACGCTTCGTGGTTGGCTTATCGCTTCGCCCGTGATAAACGTCTCACCATCAGCTTTCACAACAGGAGAACACCATGACCAGTCGTGAACGTTTCGTTGCCGCGTTGGAACATCGTCAACCTGACCGCGTGCCGGTTGATTTCGGCGGCACCGCCGTCACCGGGATGCATGTCGCCGCCATCACGCGTCTGCGTCAGGCCGTGCTCGGCGACAAGAACTATCGTGTCAAGGTCACTGAGCCGTACCAGATGCTCGGCGAGATTGACGCCGAGTTGCGCGCGGCGCTCGGCATTGATGTCGTCGGGCTGACGCCGCGCAACACGATGTTCGGGTTCCCGAACGAAGGCTGGAAGCCGTTCACGCTATTCGACGGGACGCCGGTGCTCGTGCCGGAAAAGTTCAACCTCACCACCAACGCCGCCGGCGATTACCTGATGTACCCGCAAGGCGACACCTCCGCGCCGCCGAGCGGTCACATGCCGAAGGGCGCGTATTTCTTCGACAGCATCATCCGCCAGCCGCCGGTTGACGACGACAAGCTCAATCCCGCCGACAACACGGAGGAGTTCGGCCGGTTCGATGCGGCGACGTTGAAGTGGTACGAGGCGCGCATCAAGGAACGCGAAGCCACCGGCTGCGGCGTGATGCTCACCGCACCGGGCCTGGCGTTTGGCGACATCGCGCTCGTGCCGGTGCCGTGGATGAAACATCCGAAGGGCATCCGCGACATCGAGGAATGGTACGTCTCGACGGCGATCCGCAAGGACTACGTCCACGCCGTCTTCGAGAAACAATGCGAGATCGGCCTGAAGAACCTCGACACGCTCATCAAGCTGTTCGGCGACCGCGTCCAAGCCGTCTTCATCACCGGCACTGATTTTGGAACGCAACGCGGCACGTTCATCTCGAAGGACGCCTACCGCGAGATGTTCAAGCCGTATCACATTCGCGTCAACCAGTTCATCCACCAGCGTTGCCGATGGAAGACGTTCATCCACTCGTGCGGCTCGGTCTATGATCTGTTGCCCGACTTCGTCGAGGCCGGCTTCGACATCCTGAACCCGGTGCAATGCTCCGCCGCCTGCATGGACGCGCGGACGTTGAAGAAGGAGTTCGGCAAACACCTGACGTTCTGGGGCGGCGGCGCCAACACGCAACAGACGTTGCCGTTCGGCACACCCGACGAAGTCTATCGCGAAGTCCGCGAGCGCATTGAGATCTTCGGTGAGGGCGGCGGTTTCATCTTTAACACCGTCCACAACGTTCAAGGCCCGACCCCCGCCGCCAACCTGCTGGCCATGTTCAAGGCGATCAAAGACTCCAAGCGTTAACCGCGAGACACACGGAACACACGAAAGACGGACTTGCCCGTATGAACACAATCATCCGCACCCTCTGCGTGGCAGTGTTGGCGCACGCCGCCGTCATTGCGCAACCAGCCCGACCGAACTTCGTCCTCTTGATGGGGGACGATCACGGGTGGGAAGAAACGGGTTACAACGGTCACCCGTATCTCAAGACGCCGGTACTCGACGAGATGGCGCGCACGGGACTGCGGCTGGATCGGTTCTACGCGGGCGGCGCCAGTTGCTCGCCGACGCGGGCAACCGTGATCACGGGCCGCCATCACAATCGCATGGGGACTTTTGATCCGGGCTGGTCGTTGCGTCCGGAGGAGATTGGCATCGCACGACTCCTGCGACAGGCCGGTTACGCAACGGGGCATTTCGGTAAATGGCATCTTGGCACGGTCAAGGCGGCGTCGCCGACGAATCCGGGCGCAATGGGATTCGACACTTGGCTTTCGCACGACAATTTCTTCGAGCTTAACCCGTTTCTCTCGCGGAATGGCGCACCGCCGGAGCAGTTCAAGGGCGAAGGCTCCGAGATCATCGTGGGCGAGGCGATTCGTTTCATCGCGCAGGCGAAACAGGCGGGCCGCCCGTTCTTTGTCGTTGTCTGGTTCGGTTCGCCTCACGAGCCGTATAGCGGTTTGGAGAAAGACCTCGCGCTCTACGACCGTTTGCCGGCGGACTTCGGCAATCGTCAGGTACGCGTGACTTCCAACGAGACGGGTTTGCAGGTGCAGCGACTGCAACGCGAGGTCTTGCGCGAACGTTTTGCGGAGATCACGGCGATGGACCGCGCCATTGGGCAGTTGCGCGACCATCTCAAGGAAACGGGCTTGCGAACGAACACGCTGCTCTGGTATTGCGGCGACAACGGCACGTCGCCGGACGCTGCCGCCACGGTTCCTTTCCGCGCACAGAAGGGCGCCATTTACGACGGCGGCCTGCGCGTGCCCGGCCTGATCGAGTGGCCGGCGCGCATTGCCAAACCGCGTGTGAGCGATGTGAACACCGTCACGTCCGACATGCTCCCCACGCTCTGCGAACTGGCCGGCCAGCCGTTGCCCAAGCGGCCGCTCGACGGCATCAGCCTTGTGCCGTTGCTCGACGGCAAGATGACGGAACGCCCCAGCCCGATCATGTTCTGGATTAACTTCACGCGTTTGGAGACATCGAAGAAGCCCTACATTGATCCCGAACTGCAAAAGGGCACCACGCCCACGGCCAAGCGTGGTGCCGAAGGCTTCACCCGCAACTTCAAGAACTTTCGCCACTTGGAGATTCGCGAGCAGGATTTCGGCGGCCCGCGCGCCATTCTCAGCCGAAACTACAAACTGGTGCTTGACGGCGGCGGCAAACCCGGGGGCGCGAAGGAACTTTTCGACGTGCGCGCCGACCCAGCGGAGAAGAACAATCTCATCCAGACGCACGCTGCCGAGGCCGCAAAACTCGAACGACAGTTGCGCGCGTGGCAACAATCGGTGTTGCAAAGCCTCACCGGCGCCGACTATCGCTAAGGAGATAATCGCCATGAACTCAACCACCAGAAGATCCTGTTTTGGAAGTCGTTTCCGACTTCTGATTGTAGCCGCGAGCCTGCTCGCGGCCTTCGGAGAGCAAGCGACTTCGACATCAGCCGTGAGCAGGCTCGCGGCTACAGGTTCGCCACGACAAACCATCTCCCTCGATGGCCGGTGGCAGATTACTGACAGCAAATCAGCGACGGAGATTCCGTCGTCGTTTACGCACACTGTCCCCGTGCCCGGGTTGGCGAACCTCGCGAAGCCGGGGTTCAAGGACGTGGACAAGTTCACCAGCCGCGAGAACATGGCCAATCGCGTCCGCGCGAAGCTCGCGCCGGAAGATTGGCTCCAGAAATATTGGAAGGGCAAGGTGGATCAGGACCGGGATTATTTCTGGTATCGCCGGACGTTTCGCGCGCCGAAGGAACGCGCGGTGGCGTTGCTCAAGATCAACAAGGCGCAGTTCGGCACCGCCGTCTGGCTGAACGGCGAGAAGCTCGGCGAATACGCAGGCTGTTTCACGGCGAGCTATTTCGCGCTGAACAACGCCATCCGCTGGAACGCGGAGAACACGCTTGTCATTCGCATCGGCGCGCATCCTGCCGTGTTGCCCGACACGTTCCCCACCGGCTCGGACTTCGAGAAGATCATCTGGACGCCGGGCATTTACGACAGCGTGTCGCTGATCTTGTGCGACAACCCGGTCATCGAAACGATTCAGGTCGCGCCGCGCATCGCGTCGAGTGAGATCGTCGTGCAAACGAAAGTGAAGAACTGTGGCGCCGTGCCAGTCACGTCGTCGCTCGTCCACAAAGTGAAGAACATCAGCGCGACGGAAAACGTCTCGCTCCAGCCCGGCGAGGAGAAGACGTTTTTACAGACCATCAAGATTCCCAATGCCCGGCTTTGGTCGCCGGAAGATCCGTCCCTGTATATCCTCGAATCGTCCACGGGCGGCGACTCGGTCAGGACGAGGTTCGGGATGCGGGAGTTCCGGTTCGATGCGGCGACGAAACGCGCCTACCTCAACGGCAAGGTCTATTACCTGCGCGGCTCGAACATCACGTTGCACCGGTTCTTCGAAGACCCGCTCTGCAAGGATTTGCCGTGGAATGAAGCCTGGGTGCGCAAACTCCTCGGCGACCTGCCAAAGAAGATGCACTGGAATTATTTCCGGTTCTGCATCGGTCCGGTGCCGGACCGCTGGCTGGAAATCTGCGACGAAGTCGGCCTGCTGATTCAGAACGAGTTCTTCGTCTGGACCGGCGGCCCCGGCTGGTATAAGACCTACTCGCGCACGCACGATGCCGACGAGATGATCCGCCAGTACAAAGACTGGATGCGCGACAACTGGAACCATCCGAGCGTTGTTGTCTGGGACGCCAACAACGAGACCAAGGACGCCATGTTCGGCGACAAGATCATCCCCGCCGTCCGTTCGCTTGATCTCTCGGATCGCGCTTGGGAGAACAGCTACAACAAACCCGCCGGGCCGAACGACCCGGTGGAAGATCATCCCTACTTGATGAGCGGCTATCGAAGAGGCGATTACAAGTTTAATATAACCAACCTCGAAACGATGGACGGCGCGCCGCGTCCCAACAGACTGCCTTCGTACACCAACCCGCCCATCATCAACGAATACGGCTGGCTCTGGTTGAACCGCGACGGTTCGCCGACGTTGTTGACCGAGAACGTCTATGCGCATCTCATGGGCACCAATGTCACCGCCCGTCAACGGCTCGACCTCTACGCCTACCTGCTCGGCGCGAAGACGGAATTCTGGCGCGCCCATCGTCACTACGCCGGTATCATTCACTTCGTTTATCTCACGTGCAGTTATCCGGGCGTCTATACGGCGGATCATTTCGCCGACGTGACGCGGTTGAAGCTCGACCCCGCGTTTGCCGATTACATGGGTGAGGCGTTCAAGCCGCTCGGCGTCTATATCAACTTCTTCCAACCGACACTCCGCGCCGGTGAAACCCGTGATCTCACCGTGATGATGGTCAACGACGAGGCGAAACCGCAACGCGGTCAGTTGACACTCTCGCTTGAAACGAAGTCCGGCAAAGTGCTGGCGCAAACAAAACAGCCGTTCGACATCGAGGCGCTCGGCGCGCAGACCTGCAAGTTGTCATTGACGATTCCGTCCGCTGGCGGTGATTGCGTGCTCAAAGCCACAGCGCGCGCCAGTGGCCGGGCGACCGTGAGCCGCCGTTGTGTGTCAGTGACGCCGTGATCAGACGGTTTCGAGAATCTTGCGGATTGCGGGTTCGCGGGCTTCGATGCTTTCGCACAGCTTCAACTGCACCCGCGCGCGATTCAGGTTTTGGCCTTCGTAGCGGATCTTGAAATACTGGTCGCCAGCCACGAAGTCGGCAAAGAAACGCAGGCCGAGTTCGAACGCAATCAGGCGGATGGCATCGTAGAGGTAATGCCGGTCGGCGTCGGTCAGGAAACTTTTCCCAAACGCAAGGTAGCCTTTCACGATCGTGCGGCACAGGTCGGTGTCGAAATAGACTTTGCTCAGGTCGGTGGTTTCCTCGCCGGCGGGATTGCAGCAGGAACGCAGGCAATCGCCGAAGTCGTAGTGCACGAGGCCGGGCTTGACCGTGTCGAGATCCACGATGCAGGTGCCTTTGCCGGTGGCGTCGTCAATCATGACGTTGGTAATTTTCGGGTCGCCGTGGATGGGGCGCAGCTTGAGTTCGCCGCGCGCCTTGGCGTCTTCGAGGACCGAACACCATTTTCGGCGGCCCTCGATGAAGCGGTGACAACGCCGTGCTTCTGATGAAGTCCCCAACCGCGCCTTGCCTTCCGGGGTGGCGACGGCTTGGTCCAGCTTGGCGAAGTAACCGGGTGTGATGTGAAAGCCCGGCAAGGTGTCGTGGAGTTGTTCGGGCGGGATGTCGCTGATGAGTCGCTGGAACTGGCCGAGGACGTAACCGGCTTCGTAGGCGTGTTCGGGGCTTTGGACGCTGTCGTAGGAATGCGCCGACGCGATCAGCGAAATCGCCCGCCAGCAGCCGCCGTCGCCGTCCACGGC
>CAZNOK010000041.1:0-20568 GCA_964574605.1 uncultured Verrucomicrobiota bacterium | reverse complement strand
TGGTCGGGATGACGCGCGGCAACTGCCAGATGCGGTCGGCGGTGTCGGCTTCGGCTTCGAGCCGCTGGTGGACGTGCTCGGTGACGCGTTTCATGTTTTCCATGATCGCCGCCGGGTTGGGGAAGACGCGGGTATTGATCTTCTGCATGATGAACCGCTCCTCGGAAAACGTCGTGCGGAACACCACCAGGAAGGTGTCGTTGACGTTGCCGGAGCCGGTTGCCTCCGCCGTTACGAGCCGGCCCTTGACGTCGAATTGCTTGGCCATCAATGCAGCTTTCATGGTTGTCTCTCCTGGCGCCGATTATACGGAATCTGCTTTTCCTGGCCAGCACCGAGTTGTACAACGTGCGTATGAAGAATGAGTCAACCAGTCGTCGTTACTTGTTCGGCAGTTGTCTCGTCGCAACGCTTGGCGGCTTGCTCTTCGGCTACGACACGGCGGTCATCAGCGGCGCCATCGGGTTCATGGTCAAAAACTTCTCTCTCTCACCGGCGATGGAAGGCTGGGCGGCGGGCAGCGCGCTCGTCGGCTGCGTGCTCGGTGCCGCCGTGGCAGGGCCGATCAGCGACCGGTTCGGACGACGAACGATGCTCATTATTTCAGCGCTGCTGTTTTTGATCTCGGCCATCGGCACTGCGTTGCCGCGAACGTTCACGGAGTTCATTTTCTACCGCGCGCTCGGAGGCATCGGTGTTGGCGCGGCGGCCATGACGGGGCCGATGTTCATTGCCGAGATTGCCCCGGCGCGATGGCGTGGACGGCTCGTCTCGTGGAACCAGTTTGCCATCGTGTGGGGAATGTTGGTGGTCTATTTCGTCAACTACTTCATCGCCGGGCGCGGCGACGAACAGTGGAACGTCGTGCGCGGCTGGCGCTGGATGTTCGGTTCTGAATCATTGCCGGCGGCGGCGTTTCTGTTGTTGCTGTTCTTCGTGCCGGAAAGCCCGCGTTGGCTCGCCAAACAAGGCCGCAAAGACCAGGCGCGCCAAATCCTGACGAAAGTGGACGGCCCCGAACACGCCGAGCGGGAACTGGCCGACATCGAGAACACGCTCAACCTCGAAAGCGAATCGTTCTCCGAGTTGTTGCAGCCGCGTTGGCGTCCTGTGCTCTGGATCGGCGTGGTGCTGGCCGTCCTGCAACAAATCACCGGTATCAACGTCTTCCTCTATTTCGCGCCGGAGATTCTGAAAACCATCTCGGGGGCGAAAATGGACGTGGCGTTGTTGCAAACCATTCTGGTCGGCGCGGTGAACATGATTTTCACCATCATTGCCATCCGCAAGGTGGACCACTGGGGACGCAAACCGTTGATGCTCGGCGGCTATGTCGGCATGGCGGTCGCGTTGTTCGCCATCGGCGGCGCGGCGCTGGCGGGCGAGATCAAGGCGTGGATTCTCGTGGCCATCCTCGGCTACATCGCCGCGTTCGCGTTGTCAGTCGGGCCGGTGACGTGGGTGTTGTTGTCGGAGATTTATCCGACACGGCATCGCGGCCGCGCCATGGCCATCGCCACGTTCTGCCTGTGGACGGCCAACTACATCATCTCGCAAACGTTCCCGATGATGGACAAGAACGACTGGCTCGTGGCGAAGTTCAACCACGGGTTCCCGTTCCTGCTCTACGGCGCGTTTTCCGTCATTGCCGTCCTCTTTGTCTGGCGAAGCATCCCCGAAACCAAAGGCAAATCACTCGAAGAGATTGAAAGGAGTTGGTTCCATGAAAAATAATAATCTGTTGTTGGTAGGGACGCGCCGCCGGCGCGTCCGCAATCTGACGGCCAACACCCAGCGGGCGAGCCGGCGGCTCGCCCCTACCATACTGTGTCTGGTTTTTACTTTGATGCCGGTCGTATTCGCTCGCGAATACCACGTCGCCATCACCGGCAACGACACCAATCCCGGCACTCCGGCCGCGCCGTTGCGCACGATTCAGCGCGCCGCCGACCTCGCGCAGCCGGGCGACACCATCACCGTGCACGAAGGCGTTTACCGCGAGCGCGTCAACCCGCCGCGCGGCGGCACCTCCGACAACAAACGCATCGTCTATCAGGCCGCCCTCGGCGAGAAGGTCGAGATCAAAGGCTCCGAGGTTGTCAAAGGCTGGACGAAAGTTCAGGGCGATGTCTGGAAAGTGACGCTGCCGAATTCATTCTTCGGCAGTTTCAATCCCTACAGCGACCTCATTCGCGGCGATTGGTTTCGGGACAAAGGCCGCCCGCATCACACCGGCGCGGTCTATCTCAACGGCGAATGGCTGAGCGAAGCAGCCACGCTCGAAGGAGTAACGAATGCGCTCTGGTTCGCCAAGGTGGACGACCAGAACACGACCATCTGGGCACACTTCAAAGGCGTCAACCCGAACGACCAACTTGTCGAGATCAATGTCCGCCAGACCGTGTTCTACCCGGACAAACCGGGGCGCAACTTCATCACCGTCCGCGGGTTCACGATGCGCCACGCCGCGACCCCGTGGGCGCCGCCAACTGCCGAGCAGATCGGCCTCATCGGCACGCACTGGAGCAAAGGCTGGATCATCGAGCACAACATCATCAGCCACTCCATCTGTTCCGGTATTGCGCTCGGCAAACACGGTGACCAGTTCGACAACACTTCCGCCAACACCGCCGAGGGCTACGTCAAAACCATCGAGCGCGCCCATGCCCATGCCATCCCGTGGACAAAGGCGAACATCGGTCATCACATTGTTTGCAACAATTACATCTCGCATTGCGAACAGGCCGGCATCGTCGGCAGTCTCGGCTGCGCGTTCAGCACCGTCACCGGCAACGTCATCCACGACATCCACGTCCGGCAGTTGTTCACCGGCGCGGAGATGGCGGGCATCAAGTTCCACGCCGCGATTGACACCGAGATTCGCAACAATTACATCCACCACACGACGCGCGGCCTCTGGCTCGACTGGATGGCGCAAGGCACGCGCGTCACGCAAAATCTGTTTCACGACAACGGCCCACGCGAAGACCTCTTTGTGGAGGTGGACCACGGTCCGTTCGTCGTGGACAACAACATCTTTCTCTCGCCCATTGCGCTTCTCGACATGTCCGAAGGCGGGGCCTACGCGCACAATCTGTTCGCCGGCAAAATCGTCAGTCGCCCCGAGCTGCGCCGCGAGACGCCGTATCATCCCGCCCACTCGACGAAGGTTGCCGGGTTGGACAACATCAAGGGCGGCGACAACCGGTTCTACAACAACATCCTCATTGCGCCCGCCAGCCTTGCGGACTACGAGAAACGCGAGTTCCCATCGCAAATCGCCGGCAACGTAACTTACGAACCTGCCCAGACCGCGCCGAAGATGGTAGCAACTTATCTTCTGAGCACCGTGCCCGAGTCACTGCCAACAGCGAAAACGACGCTCGTGACAACCAAGTTGCTAGGCAAAACGAAGATCGCCCGCCTGCCGTATGAAACCCCCAATGGCTCGCCGTTGACCATTGACACTGATTATTTTGGCAAGGCACGGAACAAGACCAACCCCACCGCCGGTCCCTTCGAGAACCCCGACACCGGCCCCCTCCGTCTCAGAATGCGGTAACAAAGCGGCAGATTCACCACGAAGAGCGCGAAGGGCAGGAACGACGGACTTGTCCGGCGAAAGCTGTGGCGCAGGCGGAAACGCGACGCGCACCGGCACCGAGTTGTCTCGGCTGGCTCGCCGAACCCTCCTCCTCCCATGGCCACTCGTTGTATTGGTAAACATAGAGGCAGCGTATGTGCAGACTTTGCAAAGTTTGCACATACACAAGAGGAGTATCCGAACTTCGCGAAATTCGAGATGCCATTACCCGCCGATTTCCGGCTTGAACTTTGTGGGCCGTTTGTCGTCCAATGCTGCAACCATGAAACACATCCTGACTCTTCTCGCCGTCCTGCTGTTGGCAGTAACAGCCGTCAGGCCGGAGGGGTTGAGCTTCGATGAAATCGCGTTTGTCAAACGCAAACCCTACTCGTCGGACCATTACTACACCGCCATCAACAATGGCACCAGTCCCGACCGGTTCGTTCCCGACAACGGCATCTACATCTACAATCTTCGCACGCGAACGGAGCGTCCTGTCGTCACGGCGGCCAAGTTGCCGGGCGGCAAAGGATTCATCGGCATGATCAGCTTGTCGTTCAATGCGAAAACAATCCTGTTTGATTTCCGCCAAGACCCAAACTCCGGGTTCCGCATCTGGGAAGTGAAGACCGATGGTACGGGGCTGCGGCAAGTGTCGTTCCCGCCGCCAGACGAGGCGGAGAAGGCGGCGCGTTGGAAGCCGGGCTGGCACACCGACGACATTCATCCCTGCTACTTGCCGGATGGGAGAATCATTTTTTCTTCGACACGCCACGAACGGACCATTTTGTGCGGCGGCTCGGCGCACCTCGTGGCGCCCGGATTGCATCGGATGAAAGCCGACGGCTCGCATGTCGAGCAGCTCACAGAGAGTCCCGTGAGCGAGTTCTGCCCGGTGATGCTCGATGACGGGCGCGTGATGTATCATCGCTGGGAATACATTGACCGCGGCGCGCGCGTCTCCAAGACGATCTGGTCAATGAATCCCGATGGCACGCACTCGCAGGAACTGTTCGGCTTGGCTGACGACGCGACGCCGGTTTACATGTATCCGCAGCCGATTCCCGGCAGCACGCATCGGTTCGTGTGCGTGGGAACGTGTCACTACCCGCAAGGCGGTTGTCTGGGTTCGATTCTGCTGGTTGATTTCGGCCGGGAAACGAAACTGCCGGGGCCGGACCCGGACGAACCGGGCTACGTGCAAGGCGACAGCCGGTATCCGGTTGTGAACATCACCCCGGCCGTGTTCGTTCAACGGCGCGCGGAAGCCGGCTGGCACTTCCGGACCGGGGAAGGCAAGTATGTGTTGGACAAACTCGGCAAGCAGGGACACCTCTACACCCATCCGTTCCCGGTCAACGACCACGAGTTCCTCGTCTCCTACAAGGTCCGCCCCGAGGATCATTACAAGGACGTCGCCAACGCGTACGCCTTGTATCTCATTGACACGAAAGGACGCCACCAGTTCGTTCACGCCGACGCAAATCTCTCATGCTGGCATCCCACGCCGTTGGTCGCGCGGCGTGTTCCGCCGCAGGTGAGTTCGCCGCGTGACGCGCGTTATGCCGCCAGCAATCAGGCGCTCTGTGTCGTGCACAACGTCTATCAAGGCATGGACGGAGTGAAGCCGGGCCAAGTGAAATGGTTGCGCATCAACGAAGCACTGCCGCGATACTGGTCAACGAACCGCCGGTGGACGCCGTCGTTGAGCAGTTCCAGTTGGAAGGCGGCGCTTTGGCCGCGCGTCCAATGGGGCGTCGTGCCCGTCGAGAAAGACGGCTCTGCTCACTTCGTGGTGCCGGCGAACCGGAACATTTTCTATCAAGCCCTCGACGAAAACTTCCGCGAGCTTCAGCGCGAACGGACGTATGTGAACTATGCGCCCGGTGAAGTGCGTTCTTGTACCGGTTGTCACGTTCCATCGCATCGCACCGCGACGCGGGGAGAGTCAGCACCGTCCCTCGCCACGGCCCGGCCGCCGAGCATTCCGCAACCGCAACCATGCGATCTCGACGGCCAGCCGGGTCAAGTCATTCATTACCCGACCGACATTCAGCCGATCCTCGACACCAAGTGTGTGAAGTGTCACGGTGCGAAAGAACCCGCCGGCGGATTGCGGTTGACCGGCGAGATCACGCAATTCTACAACACCTCCTACGAGGAACTCGCCAAGAAGAAGCTCGCCGGGCCGATCATTCCCGAATTCACCTCGTTCAACGAAGGTGACCGCGGCAACTACAACGGCGCGTATCTGCCGCCGAAGAACCTCGGCTGTCCGACGAGCACGCTGATCGCGTTGCTCACCGACGCAAAACATCCGAAGAACGCCAAGCACGATCACACCAAGAGGCTCACGCCGATGGAACTGATGATTCTCAGTCGTTGGGTGGACACCAACTACCAATTCTACGGCAGCTATTTTGGTCGCCAGCATCCGCATTGGGTCAACGCCGACCCGAAGATTCCCGACTACAACCCGGCAGACTTCCGTCGTCGAGCGACGTTCGCAGAAGCGACGAGCTTCCACGCGCCACCGTGGCACCGATAATGTCTCCCTGCGTGGCAAGAACCGCCCAATGAAGGACAGGTGCCCGTTTTCGTCTTGTGATTACTTTTCCATGCGGAGCCGGTAGAGGTCGCGGTTCAGCTTTCGGGCGGCGGCGACCAGTTCGGGATAAGGAGTGTCCACGACAGTCACAAAACCGATGTTGTAGTTCTCGCCGTCGTCGCGACCGGTCAACGCTTGGTCCACGTATTGAAACCAGTGCGCGCCGACACACCACGCTCCGCGCGCGGCCTGTTCTACATACGCGGCGTATTTGGCGGCGCGGTCGGCTTGGTTCTCGGCTTTTCGCAGGCCGGGATCGAACATTCCGCGGTCGAGCGCGCCAAAGTGGAATTCGCCGATGACGACCGGGAAATCGTACTTGGCCGACAGCTCATCGGCGAGCCGCATTTCCGGCAGATACTCGTAGATGTTGAAACAAACCACGTCGCAATATTTCGCGGCGACGCGGACGACTTCCTCGCTGTAATTGCTGAACCGGCAGCCGAGATAGGGCACACCGGGGAGCAGCCGTTTGATGGTGGCGCTGATGGTGCGGAAATATTGTTCGGCAATCATCGTGTCCAACTCGGCGAACAACGCCACGCCGGTCTTGCGCTGTTCCTTGGTGAAGGTCACCGGCGCCAGCAGTTCGTCCCATTGGCGGAAGCTGGTTCCCAGGAGTTGGTTCAACTTGTCGGGCGTCCCGAACTTCGCTTCGAGCATCTTGACCAACGCTTTCTTGATGGCAAACGAGCCGTCATTCTTGAACGCGATTGCGCTGACCCGCTCCGCTTCCACCGGGCTTTTCATCGGGTTGCCGCTAACCCAGTGCAGTTCATTGTCCACGAAGACGCCCAGCAACCACGGATCGTCTTTGTGAGCCAGCGCGCTTTGACGGAGGCCGGCTTCGAGGTTCGTTGCGTAGCTGGGATCGAACACGTCCGGAAAAAACTTCTTCTTCGCCAGCCCGGCCTTCATGTGCTCCGAGGCAAGAAATCTTTTTGTTCCGACCGGCACGGTGATCGTGTAGGGAACGGCTCGACGCGCGGCGAGTTCCGCGAAATCAGACCAGTTGGCGATGGTGTTGATGCCCCATGATTGAAAACGGCGGACGGTGTTGTCGTAGAACCGCGCCTTGTAGTCCGGCCCGTATTTTCGGAACAGGTTCATCTCGTAGAAATTGATGGCGGCGCTGCGCTTGCCGGGGGTTGTGTAGAATTGACGGAGCGGATCACCGGGGCCGGGCAGCCACTCGAAATACAGCTCGCGATCCTTGACGCGCGTGATCTGATTGAAACGCACACACGTGATGCCATTCGACCAGAACAGTTTTCCATCGGGATCCACCAACCACCATTTGCCCTTGTGCTTGGCGGCGTAGAACCGCCCCGTGGCCTTCAACGTCGGGCCGTCGGCCCAACCGCCCCAGCGATTGCGGCCGGGGATGGCGGGATGCTTCGCGAGTTCGGCGGTTTCTGTCTTGATGCGGTCGGTGAACTCGGATTCGTTGTGCAGCTTGCCGGGCCAGTCGGTGCCGTTGAACTGGCCGAACTTGTCCACGAACGCCCCCGCGCCTTTCCGGGCGTCGCCGAACAGTTCGATGCGGTGAAGGAGGATCGCGCGATCTTTTTCCAGCTTGGACATGAACAGTTGGAATCGGTTGATCTGGGAGAGGTCGAGGGTCGTTGGGGACGGGGCGATCATCACGTCGCCGGGACGGGTGCTCATCGCCGGCGGTTGACCGCGCATTCCGATGATCGGTTTGCCACCCAGCGGCAGCACGAAACGTTTCTTCTCCCCCGGCAACAACTCCGCGCCGCCCTGCCGGCCTTGTTGGACGTTGGCGGCGCAATCCACGCGCACGTTGACCCGCACGGGTTCGCGGCTGGGATTCTCGACAGTGAAACCGAGATACAGATAGGCCGACCAATCTGCGCTGAACCCTGCCTTCTCCGCCTCAAACCGGATGTGGGGATAAGGAGCTTTGTGATTGTAAAGCACTTTGACCGCCCGTCCGCCCGCGCCGGTGATCAGTTCCGTCTTCGTGTTGCTCAACGTGGCGCGGGAGAGCGCCTTGGCGTCGGGCTGAAAGATGATCGTGTCGGCTCTGGCAAAAGACATCGTCCACAAGGAAACAGCGAACAGCAGGAACGTTTTCATGGGCGGAGAACTTACTGTTGTCGCTGCCGGGCAGCGAGTTTTTTCTTTTTCGACGGCATTGACACAACTGCGCTGTCGTCGCAATCTCTGCCGCCATGAAACGAATACTTTCGATTGTTGTCATTCTCCTGCTGGCGTGTCTGCCGGCGCAACTCAACGCCGCGAAGTTGCATGGCCTGTTTACCGACAACATGGTCCTCCAGCGCGACAAACCCATCGCCGTGTACGGCACCGGTGACGATGGCGAGAAAGTAACAGTGGAACTCGACGGCAAGAAAACCGCCGCCACGGTGGCAAAAGGCCAATGGAAAGTCACGTTGCCGGCGATGAAAACGGGCGGGCCGCACACGATGAAGGTCACGGGCAACAACACGGTGACGTTGAAGAACATCTTGCTCGGCGATGTCTGGCTCTGCACCGGCCAGTCCAACATGGCCGGCGTGTTGAAGTCGTACAAGGGCGACGGCTACAAGGAGTATCAGCATCTCTACACCGGCATTCCGAAGGCGAACCCGATGATTCGTCTCTTCAAGTTGAAGCAGGATGGCGCGGACACGCCGCAGCGCGACGTCGTCACCGACGAATCGTTCGGGGCCGTCTGGCGGCTCTGCGACGAGGCGAGCGCGATGGAGTTCTCGGCCTGCGGCTATCTGTTCGGCAGCAAGTTGCAACCGGAGATCGGCGTGCCGGTCGGATTGATCTATGCCACGCTCGGCGGCACGCGTGCCGAATGCTGGATGTCGGCGGAGACCTTGCGCAGCCGGCCCGAATTCACGAACATCCTCGACGACTACGAAGCCGCCAAGGTGAATTATCCGAAAGCACAAGAGCAATTCCAAAAGAGTTTGGCGGCGTGGAAGACAAAGAAGCCTGCGGAGCGCGGCAAAGCCAGAGCGCCGCAACCGCCGATGGGGCCGCAGCATCCGAAGCGTCCGTCAGGCTTGTTCAACTTCATGATCGCCCCATTGCAGCAGTTTGTCGTCAAGGGCGCGATCTGGTATCAGGGCGAAGGCAACGCCAGCCGGGCCGTCCAATACCGGACGTTGTTCCCCGCGCTCATCACCTCATGGCGTCAACAGTGGGGCATCGGCGATTTCCCGTTCCTGTTTGTCCAACTGGCCGCTTTCCACAAATACAATCCCGAACCCGAAGACACCGGCTGGGCATGGCTCCGCGAGGCGCAAACGATGACGCTCGCGCTGCCCAACACCGGCATGGCCGTCGCGATTGATGTCGGCCACCAGACGAACATTCACCCGCCGGACAAACCGACTGTCGGCGCGCGACTCGCGGCGTCGGCGTTGAAAGTGGCTTATGGTCGCGACATCGTCGCTGCCGGGCCAGCGTTCAAACGGATGACGATCAAGGGCAATCAAGCAGTGTTGGACTTTGACAATGTCGGCGGTGGATTGATTACGAAAGCGGTCGAGACCGACGGACATTCGGTGCCGGCTAATCCGCTGAAAGGGTTTTCCATTTGCGGAGCGGATAAGAAGTTTTACTGGGCTGATGCCGTCATCCAAGGCAAACAAGTTATTGTCTCCAGCCCGAAGGTGGCTGTGCCGGTGGCGGTGCGGTATGCGTGGGCTGATTTCCCGCTGTGCAATCTCTACAACAAGGAAGGTTTCCCGGCGGTGCCGTTCCGCACCGATCAGTTTGAAATGAACGACGCCGGCAAGGTCAGCGGCATCGGCGTGGGTAAACCATTTGTCTGCAACCAACCGATCACGAACGGATTGTTCGGCGGCCTGACGGACGGCGACTTGGGCGACACGAGCAAAACCGCTTGGGCGACCAACAGCAGGATGAACTTCCCCAAGCATGTGACGGTGGACCTGAAAGGCAAACACAACGTGACCGACATCCGCGTCCACAACTCAGCGTTGGGCGGCACCAAGACCGTCGAGGTGCAGGTCTCGCAGGATGGCAAGGAGTTCAAGACGCTCGGCAAGACCGAGTTTAAGAATTACTCGAAGGATGTTTTTGAACTGACGAACCTGAACGCGCGCGGCGTGACTCACGTCCGCCTGTTCTTTCCCGACGTGCACGAGATTTCCTTCCAGCGAAAGGTCAACGGTTTCATTTTCCTGCGCGAACTGGAAATCCAAGGCGCCCCGGCCCAATAAGGACGGACTTGTCCGCCGAAGTTCACCCGCCTGAGGCGGGCAAGGCGAAGGCGGAACATTTTCCGGTTTCTTCCGAAATCGCGTGACGCTTGACACGGCCAGACCACGGTGACAATCTCCACGCCAGAAACCAGAACCGACACGCCGAGTTCCGGTCCTGGAGAATGTTCGGCAGGAGACAAACATGAAACGAGAATGCATTCTAGTTGTCATTGCTGTCATGCTCATCTGCGGTTGTCAGCAAACCAAGAGCCTTACAGCGCTCCACGGAAGTCCACGCCTAGAAACTGCGGAGGAAGAACGTTTTTTCGCGAACCCGTGGTGCGGGACAACATACGCACTTGTGCATAAACAGCGTGAAGCCGCTCTGCCGTTGATCATCACAACACTTGACCGACTTTCCGGTGAAACAAATGTTCGGACGAGACGTGACATTATTCAAGGTGCGTTTTATGACCCCGCCTTTTGCACAAACATTCAGTTTCGTGCCCTCATCCAGAGGGGTACCCATGACCCTGCGGAATCAGTAAGATGGAAAACCAAACTTATGGTTGCGATAGGAATTGAAAGACTTCGAGAAGCCGCATCAACCAATGCACTATATTCATTCCCCGCGTCAGACATGAAGCGGTGATTTGAGGCGTTCCACGCAATGCTTGACACCGCCAGACCACGGTGACAATCTCGATGCCAGAAACCAGAACCGACTCGCTCCCACCATTGTGAAGAAGCGGATGATATATCTCGGAATCAGCATGGGGTTGTCGCTTATTTTTGCAGTCACGTATGTCATCGTGTTGACACTGACATTGCCAAAGACGGACTTGGCGCACGGACAGAGTCCTTTTCAAGACCCGCTGGTGTTTCCTATCATGTCTCTGGTAGTTGGTGTCTCAGGGCTGATCGCTTGGCCGCTCTTCGCCGTGCTCGGTCGGCATGCTCCACCCGTGAGTGTCGCAAAGATTGCCGGCCTCACGACGTTCGCTTTCATTGTGGTCGTTACCCCAATCCAAGCTATTATGGGGTGGGCTGGCTCCTATGTTATTTGCTTAGGAGCACTGGTTTATTGCTCCGCGCGATATCGTAGCAGAGGTTATGACCAATCGGCTGGCCGGAACAAAACCGGAACATTTTCCTAGTTCATAGGAAAATGCGCGACGCTTGACACGGCCAGACCACGGTGACAATCTCCGCGCCAGAAACGAGAACCGACATGTCGCGTTCCGGTTCTGGAGAATGTTCGGCAGGAGACAAACGATGTACCAAGAAAAACGACCTACATGCGTGACAGTCATCGGTTGGGCATGGATCATCATCGGTGCGCTTATGTGCTTCTCCGCCGTCATGGGGCTGTTCACCTCCGTCATGATTCGCCAGGTTTCAACCGCACATCCAGACGCTCATCGGAATATGCCCGGTTTGTTTAGGTTCTTTCCTATGGTCGCCCTTGTCCAAATTGGTGTGGCTGTGTTTGGTATTGTTTCGGGTATCAGTTTCCTCAAGTTGAGAGCATGGTCTCGAAACGCACTGGAAGTGCTGACCTGGCTCCTCCTGCTTTTTGTCGCTGGGTTTATGGTGTTCTGGGTCGTAAACTGGTTTTCGATAACATCAAGACGTGATCTGGATGCATTCTCCATTATAGGTGCTGTCATGGGAGTAGTTGCATCAACTGTTTATGGAATACCTCTCGGAATCATGCTGAAGTTCCTGAGGGGAGACAAAGTGAAGACAGCAATAGTGATCGCTTCGCAACCATCTGGGGGCAATGCGGCTCCGCCGTGCGCCTCAACCTGAGTGTGAGGCAGCCGGAACAAAACCGGAACATTTCCTGTCGCCTCGGTGTTTGATTCTGGTACAAGACCACCATGAAATCAGTCCCCCACACCTCGATGTTTTCGCCCAAGAGCCGCCGGGACGGCGGCAGCTACACGACGCGCTGGTGTAGTGGCGTCTGTCCCGGACGCTGGGCTGTTGTGCTCCTCTTGCTCACCCTTTCGTCATTCGCCGCCGCCGCTCAGTCCGGTGACCATGCCTGACGGAGCAACAGAAGAACCCATCACGCTCATCCCCTACGGAGCCACCACACTGCGGATCGGGATTTTTCCGTGTATTGGCAATGCAAGGAACTAAACCATGAAAAAACATGCTTGTCTCCTCGTTCTCCCGCTGCTGTTGGCGTCGTCTGCAACGGCGTCACCCCCCAACATCGTCGTCATCCTCGCCGATGATCTCGGTTACGGCGACGTGCAGTGTTACAACCCGCAGCGCGGCAAGATTCCGACGCCGCATCTTGACCGGCTCGCCGCGCAAGGTATGCGGTTCACCGACGGACATTCGTCGTCAGGTGTCTGTTCGCCGTCGCGCTACGCACTGCTCACCGGACGTTATCACTGGCGAACACGGTTGCAGAACGGCATCGTCGGCGTGTTCGGCGAACCGTTGATCGCGCCCGACCGGCTGACGATTGCGGGGCTGGCCAAGCAACACGGTTATCGCACGGCCGCCGTCGGCAAATGGCATCTCGGCTGGGATTGGCCGATCACGGAAGAGCAACGACAGCTCTTCCAAACCCCGAAAGGCAGGAACGACGAGGCGGCGCCGACCGACACGCACTTGTCGGCATGGCGCGATGTGTTCGGCAAACCGATTCCCGGCGGCCCGACCACGCGCGGGTTCGACGAATACTTCGGCACCGACGTGCCGAACTGGCCGCCGTACTGTTTCATTGAGAACAATCGCACGGTCGGCATGCCGACAGAGTTTCTCCCGCGCGCGTTGTTGACCTATGGGTTGGCATCGTTGAGAGGGCCGGCGCTCAAGGACTGGAAACTGGAGGACATCCTGCCAACACTCGGCGACCGGGCTTGCGAGTTCATCACCCGCCAAGCCAAAGCCAAACAGCCGTTTCTCTTGTATATGCCGTTGACCAGTCCGCACACCCCGATTGCCGTCGCGCGCGAGTGGCAAGGCAAGAGCGGCCTTTGCACATATGGCGATTTCGTGATGGAGACGGATGCCGTGGTTGGCCGTGTGTTGGAGGCGCTGAACAAGAGCGGCGCGGCGGACAACACGTTCGTCTTCTTCACGAGCGACAACGGCTGCGCGCCCTTCGGCGTGAAGCCGTGCGAACCGCTGGGGCATTTCCCCAGCGGACCGCTGCGGGGCTACAAGGCGTCGGTGTACGAAGGCGGACATCGCGAACCGTTCATCGTTCGCTGGCCCGGCGTCGTCAAATCCGGCAGCGTGTGCGGCCAACTCGTGCATCAAGCCGACATCATCGCGACGCTGGCCGATGTGCTCGGCACCAAGCTTCCCAACAATGCCGGCGAAGACAGTTTCAGTTTCTTGTCACTGCTGAAAGGCGCAGACAAGCCGACGCGTCAACACGCCGTTAGTTGCGCCGCCGCCGGCACGCCGGGCGTGCGCAGAGGCGACTGGAAATACATCCCCGGAACAAAACCGGAACTCTACAACCTCGCCGACGACATCGGCGAAACGAAGAACCTCGCCGACGAAAAGCCCGAACTCGTCGCCGAGATGAAAGCGTTGCTGGAGAAACTGATCAGCGACGGTCGCAGCACTCCCGGCGCGCTCCAGAAGAACGACGTCGAAGTCCGCCGGTTTCCACTCCCTCAAGCGCCATCCAAACAGAAAGCGAAGAAGACAAAAAAATGAGGCAGTTCCATCTTGCCGTTTTTCTCGCGCTTCTCACGTCGCTGACTGTTACCGCCGCCGAGTTGCCGAAACGAGTTCCCAATCTTCCCACGATGGTCGAAGCCGATGGCCGGCTGCGGTTTGACTTCACCGAGGAGAAAGTGGTGCTCGATGGCGGACTCCAGCCGTTCATGCTCGGCATGAAATCTGGCGTCTTCCTCGTGCAGGCGCAATTGCCAAAGAACCCATATCCCTCCAAGCGCATCGCTTTTCCCCGTCTGCTCGGCGCCGTGGTCTCGCGCGATGGTGGGGAGATTTGGACGCCCATTCCGCTCAAGTCCGGCGATAACGGCGTGAATATTGAAGGCGGCATCGTGCAGTTGCGCGACGGCACCATCCTCGCCTTGGACACTTACATCACACCCGGCAAACGTCCGGGCGAGGCTTTCGGACAGCTTTATACCTCGAACGATGAATGGCGCACTGTTGAAGGTCCGAAGGATGTCCACTTCCGTTTGCCCGGCGCCATCTACCCTTCGAAAGACGACGGCGGACGCCCGCACGAGGCGCAACGGTTGCACCGCCGTATTCTCGAATTGCCGAACGGCGACCTGCTCACGACTTGTTACGGCTGGCTCAAAGGCGATGCCACGCCCAGCACGTATGAGCCGCGCATGATTCGCACGCGCTCCCTGCTGTTGCGCTCGATGGACCGCGGCCAGAACTGGCGGCTGGTCTCCACCATCGCCGTTAATCCCAAGGTCGGCACCGAGGGTTTTGGCGAACCCGTGCTCGTGCGTTTGAGCAAGGGGCCGCACCCGGGCCGCCTGCTGTGTTACATGCGCACGGGACGCGAACTGTATGAATGCCGCTCCGATGACGAAGGCGTCACTTGGTCGCAGCCAAAGCCGCGCGTCTTCGCGAACATCGCCGTCAACCGCACCGAACTGTGGGTGGACATGTTCCGAAACGTTCAGGGCAGGAAGGCGCTGCTCGACGAAAACAACCCCGACGAGTTGCGCGGCTCCGTTGTTGATCCAGATGTGATCGAACTGCGCAGCGGCTTGCTCGTCTTGGCTTTCGGTGTCCGCGTCCCGCAACAGGCCTGCTGGAAGGACCCGCGTCATCCGTGGAACGGGAACTATCTCGCCGTCAGCCGCGATCACGGCGAGACGTGGCCCAACGTCATCCGCATGACCTCCGGCGTGCTGACCACCCATTACATGGCGATTGAAGAGACGCTCACCGACAATCGTCTCTTTGTCGTCTATGACCTGCGCGAATCCGGCACCAAGACACGCCGCGACATCTTCGGCCGGTTCGTCACACTCACGGTGAAACCATGAAACATATCCTTCTCGCGTTGCTCACTTCGCTGACCGTTACCGCCGCCGAGCGGCCAAACATACTCTGGCTCACTGCGGAGGACATCTGTCCGAACCTCGGTTGTTACGGCGACCGATACGCCGTGACGCCGAACCTCGACCGGTTCTCGCAGCGAGCCGTCCGTTACACGCAGGCGTTTGGCATCACCGGCGTCTGCGCGCCGAACCGGTCCTGTCTCATCACCGGCGTCTATCCGTCGCGGCTTGGCAGCCACGGAATGCGTTCCACCGTCACGTTGCCGGACGCGGTAAAATGTTTTCCCGAATACCTGCGCGCGGCCGGATACTACTGCTCCAACAATGCGAAGACCGATTACAATTTTGCCGTGCCAAAAACCGCGTGGGATGAGTGCAGCCGCAAGGCGCACTACAAGAACCGCAAACCCGGCCAGCCGTTCTTCGCCGTGTTCAACCACGAGGTTTGTCACGAAAGCCAGATTCGCGTTCCCGAAGAGCGATACCAGAAGAACACCGCGCGTCTGACCCCGGCACAACGGCGCGACCCGGCGAAAGCGCCCGTGCCACCGTTTCATCCCGACACGCCTGACGTGCGACGCGACTGGGCGCGTTACTATGAAAACATCACCGCGATGGATTATCAGGTCGGCGACAAACTCAAGGAACTCGAAGACGCCGGGCTGGCGGACGACACGATTGTGTTCTTCTTCGGCGACAACGGAGCGGGGATGCCGGGCTGCAAGAAATGGGTCTGGGACTCCGGCCTGCGCGTGCCGCTGATCATCCGGTTCCCGAAGAAATGGCAGCACCTCGCGCCCGGCGCACCGGGCAGCACGACCGACCGGCTGGTGAGTTTTGTGGATTTCGCGCCGACCGTGCTCAGTCTGGCCGGGGTGAAGTTGCTGCCGCATTTCCAAGGCACGGCATTCCTCGGCAAACAAGCTGGCAAGCCGCGCCAGTTCGTGTATGCCATCCGCGACCGCATGGCTGAGCGGCTCGACTGTGTTCGCGTGGTCCGCAACGGCGAATACCAATACATCCGCAATTTCCATCCCCACCTGACGTGGTCGCAATTCATCAGCTACACCGAGGCGATGCCGACGATGCAAGTGTGGCGCAGGGCGGCGGAAAACCGCACATTGCGCGGTCCGCGGGCGCGCTACTTCCAGCCGCGCAAACCGGTCGAGGAATTCTACGACACCAACGCCGACCCGCACCAGATTCACAATCTCGCCGGTGATCCCGCATTCCGCACGATCTTGGAAATCTTCCGGGCGGAATGCGAGCGATGGATGCTCGCCACCGGCGATCTTGGCCTGTTGCCGGAATACGAGCTCCACCGCCGGGCACCGGATGGCGTGCTGTACAACGTGAAGGATAATCCATTGCCGGCGCTGCTCGATGCTGCAAAACTCGCGAACGCGATGAAACCCGAGAACCGGCCCAGTCTGGAGAAGTTGCTGGAGAACAACGATCCGGCGTTGCGTTGGTGGGGCGCAATTGGTTTGGTCGCGCTCGGACGGGAAGCGAAACCGTCTCTGCCGGCCTTGCGCAAGGCGTTGAACGATGACGCGCCGGAAGTCCGTATCGCCGCGGCCGAGGCCGTTGGCAATCTCGGCGACGATGCCGCAGCGTTGGGCGTGCTCACAACATCGTTGCGCGATGAGAGCCAGTTTGTGCGGCTGGCCGCGTTGAACGTGCTCGACCGGTTCGGCGCGCGCGCCAAGCCGGCATTACCGGACATTCGCGCGGCTGGCATGAAGTCGAAAGACCACATCGCCGGTTACGTCAACCGCATGGTCGGCTACCTGCCTGCGTGGATTGAGTTTGGAAAACGAGAGGCGAAATCCGAATAAAAGTAGTCCTCACGCTCCGCGTGAGGAATCTGGCGTGGTTTATAGCGAAAGAAAATCAAACGGTTCCTCACGCGGAGCGTGAGGAGTACAATGATTGAGCTGAAAAACAGAAAGGTTGAGAAGGAATGAAACTCAATAGACTGTTCGCTGTGACATTGGTTTCGTTGTTCGCGGTCGCTGTCCACGCGGCGGAACAGCCGAACATCCTCTGGATCTCCATTGAGGACACGTCGCCGTGGTTCGGTTTCTGCGGCGAGAAATATGCCAAGACTCCAAACCTCGACGCGCTCGCGCGGCGCGGTGTCTATTACAACAACGCCTTCGCCACCGCGCCCGTCTGCGCGCCCTGCCGCTACGCCATCATCACCGGCACCTACGCGACCTCCTACGGCACACAACGGCTCCGATCGGATTTCCCCATTCCAGATTCGATTACCGGTTTCCCGGCCTTCCTGCGCAAGGCGGGCTACTACTGCACTAACAACTCCAAGACCGACTACAACACCAGCGCCGCCAAACGCCTCATCGCCGAGTCGTGGGACGAATGCAGCGGCAAGGCGCACTACAAGAACCGCAAACCCGGCCAGCCGTTCTTCGCCGTGTTCAACTTGATGGAGACGCACCAAGGCAAAATCTTCGAGGCCACGCCCGCGCCCAACCTCGATCCGTCCGAGCAACACGACCCCGCCAAGGCGCCCATCCCGCCGTATTACCCCGACACGCCGGTGGCGCACCGCGTAATGGCGCGCGTCCACGATTGCATCACCGCCGTGGACAAACGCGCCGACGCGATTCTGGCCGAGTTGGAACAGGCCGGGCTGAAGGACGACACGATTGTCTTCTTCTGGCCCGACCACGGCCAAGGCATCCCGCGCGGCAAACGCACGCTCTGGGACACCGGCATGAAGGTGCCACTGGTGGTGTATGTCCCGGACAAGTTCCGGCACCTCGCCACTTTGGGCAGGAGCGCCGCCGTCCCGGCGGTTTCGGGCCAGACTTCGACCGCCGGGACGGCGGCGTTCCTCAAATTGGCCCCGGGCAGCACGTGCGACCGTTTAGTGAGCTTGATGGATCTCGGCCCAACGTTGCTCAGCCTGCTCGACCTGCCGATCCCGTCGCACATGCAAAGCCGCGCGTTCCTCGGCAAAGCCGCTACCGCGCCGCGCAAATACGTTTTCGGTGCCCGCGACCGCGTGGACGAAGTGTCGGAATTGTCCCGCTCTGTCCGCGACAAACGTTACCTCTACATCCGCAACTTCATGCCTGACCTCTCGTGGAACCAGCCGGAAACGTTCTCCGACCAACTCGATTTGCGTCGCGAGATCACGAAGCTCGCCGCCGAAGGTAAACTCAACGCCGCCCAACTCACCTACGCCGCCCCAACCAAACCCGTCGAACTCCTCTACGACACCGACGCCGACCCGTGGCAGATCAACAATCTCGCCGGCGAGCCGAAATACCGTGCCGAGTTGGAACGTCTCCGCAAGGCGCTGCGCGACTGGCAGACCGAGACCCGCGACATCGGTCTCATGCACGAGACAGAAGCCGCGCGCGGCACGACAGATTTTCCGGTTGACCGCGTGCTCGACACCGCGTGGCGCGTCGGCCTGCCCGGCGAAGTCGCCGAACTCACGCGCCGGTTGTCCGATCCGAACCCGACCGTGCGTTACTGGGCCGTCATCGGTCTGCGCGTCGCCGGCGCAAAAGATGGCCTGCAAAAACTCCTCGCCGACGAATCCTCGCCAGTCCGCATCGAAGCGGCCGGCGTTCTCGTCGCGCTCGATGTTCTGACGGCAGCCATCAACAGCGATGACGAGAACGTCCAAGTTCACGCCGCGCGAACGTTGCAATTGCTCGGCGAGAAAGCTCGCCCCGCGTTGCCGGCAATGCAGGCGGCATTGCCGAAGATCAAGAACATGTTCGCCCGCTGGGCCATCCAAGGGGCAATTGCCAACCTGACCGGCACCGAGAACCTCGTGTTCAAACCGCGCGCCAAGGCGGCTCCCAAGAAGAAACAACGTCCGCCGAACTAACTCCAAATTCACTACTCAATCCGCGCGCTTGCCACATCAGTGTAATAGCTATTACACTGATGTGGCAGGACAGGAGGGGTATCACACTTTGCAAAGTGTGATAACAAGCTGAGGACGCATGGTTGCGCTTGAAGTTATTGCCGCGGCGGGTAGTCTCAGGGCGGAGGCTAAGAATCATGAAACACTTGTTCTTCATTTTGTTGTTCGCCGCATCGCTGGCGCAGGCGGCGCCGGTGAAAATTATTTTCGACACTGACATGGGCAACGACGTGGACGATGTGATGGCGCTCTGCATGATTCACAACTTGCAGAAGCGCGGCGCGTGCGAATTGCTCGCGGTGACGCTGACGAAAGATCATCCGCAAGCGGCGGCGTTCACCGACGCCGTCAACACGTTCTTCGGCGCGCCTGACACACCCATCGGCGTGGTGCGCAACGGCGCGGCACCGGAACCGGGCAAGTTCAACAAGCTCGCCGATGAGAAGAATGCCGATGGCTCTTTCCGTTACCCACACGATCTGTTGAGCGGGGCTGATGCGCCGGAAGCGGTCGGGTTGATACGGAAGATTCTCGCGGCACAACCGGATAAGAGCGTCGTGCTCGCGCAAGTCGGGTTCTTCACCAATTTCGCACGTCTGCTTGACTCGAAACCGGACAATCACTCTCCCCTGAACGGGCGCGAGCTTATCGCGAAGAAGGTGAAGTTCCTCAGCATCATGGCGGGAGCGTTCCAGACGGTGAATTGGAACACGCGCCACCTCGAATACAACGTCGTCAAGGACGTGCCCGCCGCCCAGAAGCTGGCCAAACAGTGGCCGACGCCGGTCTTTTGGAGCGGATACGAGATCGGTGTGGCCGCCGCGTTTCCGCACGTGAGCATCGAGCAGGACATGAACTATGTCCCGCATCATCCGCTCAAGGAATCCTACTATCTTTACAATCCGCCTCCGCACGACCGTCCGACGTGGGACCCGACCGCGGTGCTCTATGCCATCTATCCCGACCGCGGTTACTTCGATTTGTCGCCGCCGGGGAATGTTACTGTTGAGGACAACGCCGCGACTTGGTTCCGTCCATCAAGGGACGGCAAGGGACAACATCGTTTCCTCGCCATGAGTCCCGAGCAAGCCACGCGCGTCCGCGAAGCAATCGTTCAGTTGAGTTGTGAGCCACCCTCTGCTCGACCACGATAAAATTCATTCGCTGGCCCAAGCGCGACGGCGGACTTCGCGCGGCGGAACGCCTTGAAGTTGTTTCACTAG
>CAZNOK010000040.1:0-30243 GCA_964574605.1 uncultured Verrucomicrobiota bacterium | reverse complement strand
GTGCGAAAGACCTCGGCGCCAACCGTGCCGACCTCGAGAAGGCGCTCACTCCCGAACCTACCGCCGAGAAACTCAAGCCGGCCGCCGACGCGATGCAGCGCAGCCTCGAGAACACCGCCAACCAGATGCGCAACGCCGAACGCGAACTCGCCACGCGCGCCGAAAGCTCCCGCAAGCGTCTCGCCGACCATTTCGCGAATTCCGCCGACGCCGTCGCCAAGCTCGCCCGTCAGACCGCGCCGTCCACCGAGCAGTTCGAGGCCGCCGTCGGCCAACTCAAGGACCGCGCGACGCTCGAAGAGAAACGTCCGCACGCCGACGCGCAGTTCGCTTCCGATGCCGCGCGCGCCGCCGACGCCGTGCAGGCGTTGACCGACGCCGCGTCGTCGCCCACCGCGCTCAAGGCGATTGAAAAAGCGTTCCGGAAACTCGAAACCGGCCACCAACTCGGTGAACAGGCGACCGCCCTCCACGAACTCGCCGCGCAAGAGCGTTGGGGAAAATCCTCGTCCGCCGAGGCGATGGAGCGCGCGAAGGATTGGAAATGGTCGCAGGAACAGATGAAGTCGTTGCCGCAAAAACTCGCGCAAGCCCAGTTCCCCGCCGACGCCGGCAAGATGCTCAACCAGATTGCCGAGAGCCAGCCCGCCAAGCAAGTCGGCGACGAGATGAAGCAACGCCAGGACGCCGCGGCGCAGCGGAAGAACGTCGCGCAGCCGGTGACACAGGTTGCGAGCGATGTCACCGGCGTGAAGAAACAACTTCAGCCGATGCTCGACGAAGCGCGCGCCGAGATCGAGAAGGCCGCGCCGAAACTCAGCGAGCGTCTCGCCGGCCTCGCAAAGTCCACCGACAAGATGAAACAAAACACCGAGCAGGGCGCCAAGGGCGAATCGGTCGAGAAAGTCCGCGCCGAAGCGAAGTCTCTTTCGCACGACCAGCAGAAATTGGATAACCGCGTCGGCGACGCGCGCGACGCCATTCGCCGCGACGCCAACGTCCAGAACCTCGCGACCGAGGAAGGGCGCGAGCGCGCCCGCGACGCCGACGATGCCGCCGCGATGTTGCGCGAGCCGTCGCCGAGCACCGACGACATGCTGCAAGCCGCCGCGCAAGCACCGCAGCCGGACAAACAGCAGACCGCGTTGAAAGCCGCCGCCGAGATGCAAGGCAAACTCGCCGAGACGCTCCGCAAACTCGCCGAGCACTACAAGAATCTCGAAGATGGCAAGGGCGATTCGACGCGCACCGCGCTGCGCGAGGCCGAGAAGGAGATGGGATTGAAGGCGGCGCTCGACGCCGAGTACGCGAAAGCGCAGGCGCTCGAGCAACTCGCCGGCATGACGCCCGAACAGCAATTGAAGGAACTGGAGAAGGCGCTCCAGAACAGTAAGCCGATGCGCAACGAACTCAGCGATATCGCGAGGAACGCGCTCCAGAACGCCGCTGGCGATTTGCAGAACTCGGCGGACAAAGAGCAGGGCATCGTGAAACAAATGCCGAGTCCCACCACCGCCGCGATGCAGCAACCGGCCATCGAGCAGACCGTCCGCGACGCCGGCAGCGACATCGCGCGCGCCGGCCGCCACGAATCGCGTCTCGGCAACAAGGCGATGGGCGAGGACATCCAACAGCTCGGCAAACAGATCGAGAACGAAACCGGCGGCGAAGTCGCCAAGGCTGCAAAGGAAATGGCGAAGGCGCCGGAGCAAACTCAAGCCGCCGCAAAATCCGCTGGCAAGGCGATCCAAGAGTCTGCCGACAAAGTGAACGCGATGCTCGGTCAGCCGATGCCGGTGCCGCCGAGTCCATCGTCGGAAAGCACCGCCGGTCAAATGGCTGCCGCCAACGCCGAAGCCGCGCAGTGGATGGCGCGCGCTCTCGACAGTCTCGACGCCGCGATGAACCCGTCGAGCTTGGCCTCGGAAGCCGGAACAAAGCCGGAACAATCAGGCCAGCAAGGACAGGGACAAGGACAAGCTCAAGGTCAAGCGCAGCAAGGCAATCAGGCCGCCGCGAACCAAGCCGCGCAATCCGCCGCGCAGTCGCAGGCTTCTTCGATGGCGAGTGCGCGCAACCAAGGCCTGACGCCGGGCCAGCAACCGATGTCGGAGAACGAAGGTCAAGGCACCGGCGCGGCGTTCCGTGCGGCGGGAATAGACGTCGGCAATTTGCCGGCGTACCTGCGACGGTTGCGTGGCGAATGGGGCAAGCTGCCGCCGAAGCTGGCGCGCGATTTGATGGAGTCGCAACACGAAGGAGTCGCGAGCGAGTACCGCGAGATGGTGGATTTGTATTTCCGCGCCATCGCAGTCAAGGCACTGGAGGGGAAGAGATGAGGAGTTTTCAGTTTTTGATGCTGATGGTGTTGCCGGTGTGCGCTGATCAGGTGGCGGTGGAACGAGCGGTGAAACGCGGGACGGAGTATTTGTTGTCGCGGCAGGACGACGACGGCGCGATCGGAAAGGTGGATCGTCGGAGCCGCGACAATGCAAACGCGATGACGGCGCTGGCGATTCTGGCGTTGACGGCGACGGGCCATCTGCCGACCGACGACACGCGTGAAGGACGCGCGGTGAAGAAGGCGTTGGATTTCATGCTTGATGAGGAGCGCCAGGACAAGACCGGTTACTTCGGCAAGTACGACGGCTCGCGAATGTACGGACACGGCATCGTGACGTTGATGCTGGCGGAAATGATCGGGATGGGGCTGAACACGAAACAGGACGCGTTGATCCGCGAGCGTTGCCAGAAGGCGATTGATCTGATCGTGCGGTCGCAACGCACGCCGAAATCAGACCAGCGGTTCCACGGCGGCTGGAGGTACACGCCGGAGTCGCGCGACGCCGATTTGTCGGTCACGGTCTGGCAGGTGATGGCGTTGCGCGCGGCGAAGAATGCGGGGCTGATGGTGCCGCGCGAGACCATCGAGGACGCCATCAGTTACATCAAGCGCAGCTATCGCTCCGACCGTGACACGCGCGGCCGCATCACGAACCAGAAAAGCGGCTTTGCCTACGAGCCGGGCCAATGGCCGGTGTTCTCGACGGCGTCGGAAGGTCTGCTGGCGTTGCAGGTGTGCGGCGACTACGAGGCGCCGGAGTTGCGGGGAACGGAGCAATGGTTGCGCGACGAGAAAGTCAGCACGAAACACCGGTGGTTTTTCTATGGTACCTACTACTACGCGCAAGGCATGTACCAGCGTGGGGGCGAGTCCGCGAAACAGGCGCGCGAGGAAGTCGAGCGCGTGCTGCTAGCTGAGCAACAGGAAGACGGCTCGTGGATCGGCAGGGGCGAGGAAGGGAACTCGCGAGTTTATTGCACGGCGCTGGCCATGATGAGTCTGTCAGTCCGCCACCACTTCATGCCGATTTACCAGCGCTAGCGTGCCACGAAGCTTCGATCTCTTCGAGGCTTCGTCCTTTCGTCTCCGGCACCATCGCCAGCACGAACACGAACGAGGCGAGGCTGCAAAGTGCATATACGCCAAATGTCTTCGCCGGGCCGATGGCTGGGTTGTCGTTGAGCATTGGGAAGGTTTGCGCGACGATGTAGCACGATGTCCAAATCGTGAACGTCGCTACTGACATCGCGCGACCGCGGACCTTTGTCGGGAAAATCTCCGAGCACAGAATCCACGAGATCGGCCCCATCGCCATCGCAAACGCCGCCGTGAACGAGATGACCGCCACCAGCAACCCGACGCCGTGCACACCGGTATGGAACATCCACCCGACCGCACCGAGCGCCGCGACTTGGACAGCCAACCCGATTAGCAACAGGGGTCGCCGACCGGCTTTGTCCACAAACGCGATTGCCACAAACGTGAACAGTAGGTTGACCAGCCCGATGATCGCCGACGACGTGAACGCGTTGTTCACGCCGACACCGGCTGACGCAAAAATCTTGGTCGAGTAATAAATGATGGCGTTGATGCCGCTGAATTGGCTGAACGCCATCATCAACACCGCGATGATCAATGGTCTGCGGAAGCGGGCGTGGAACAACTCCGCGAACCGTCCTTCCTCCTCGCCGAGCACGGCACGCACCGCGGCAATCTCACGCGCCGCGTGTTCCGGGCCTCCGACACGTTCGAGCACAGCCTGCGCTTCTGCGTCACGTCCCGCCTGCACGAGCCAGCGCGGGCTTTCCGGCACGCCGAACAACACCGCGATGAACACAACTGCCGGCAGCACTTCCATGCCGAGCATCCAACGCCAACCGCTCGCGGCGTTCCACGCGGCGTCGCCGAGTCCTTGGATTTTCAGGTTGATGAACAGCGTCAGGAAAATGCCGGTGACGATGCCGAGTTGAAACAGCGAGCCGAGCCGGCCACGCCATTCTTTCGGCGCGATCTCAGCGATATAGACGGGGCAGATCATCGAGGACGCGCCGATGCCCAACCCGCTGATGAACCGCGCCGCGAGGAATTCGCCGAACGTCCGCGGAATCGCCGAGAGCAGCCCCGACACAGCGTAGAGCACCGCGCACAGGAACAACACTTTCTTCCGCCCGAACTTGTCGCTGAGGAACCCGGCGAACATCGCGCCGGGAATGCAGCCGAGAATCGCGCTCGCGCCGGCGAAACCTTCGTTGACGGAATCGAGCGAGAAGTGGGCCTTGAGATATTGGTTGGCGCCGTTGATGACGGCGGTGTCGTAGCCGAACAGGAATCCGCCGAGCGCGGTGACCAACACGAGCGGCGCGAGATGCTGATAGCGAGATTGGCTCACAGGCGCAGGATTAGCCGAGCCGGCCCCGTCCGACAATAAAAAAGAAACTCGCAGGATTGGTGATCTGTCGGTATCCTGCCTGCATGCCTTTCAAATCACTCGGCCTTTCCCACGACGCGCTCCGCGGCGTTGCCGCCGCCGGCTACACGCAGCGGACTGCCATTCAGACGCGCGCCATCCCGCTCGTCCTCGCCGGTAAGGACATCATCGGCGGCGCGCAGACCGGCACCGGCAAGACCGCCGCATTCGCGTTGCCGATCCTCACGAAGCTCGAACGCCACGGCGCCTGCCGTTGCCTCGTGCTGGAACCGACGCGCGAACTCGCGGCGCAAGTCGAGACCGCGTTCCGCGATTACGGACGTTTCACCGATCTCCGCACCACCGTCATCTTCGGCGGCGTCGGCTACGGCGCGCAACGCGAAGGGATTAAACGCGGCTCCGATATTCTCGTCGCCACGCCGGGGCGGCTGCTCGATTTCCTCGGCCAAGGCGAAATCAAACTCCACGACATTCAGTTCCTCATCCTCGACGAAGCCGACCGGATGCTCGACATGGGGTTCATGCCCGACGTGCGCCGCATCATCGAGAAATGCCCGCGTCAACGCCAGACCATGCTTTTCTCCGCGACGATTCCGCCGGAGATCGCCCGGCTCGCCTCGTGGGCGTTGCGTGACCCAGAACAAGTCGTCATCGGCGAACGCCGCTCGCCGGCCGAGACCGTCAAGCATGCCTTCTATCCGGTGAACAGCGCCCAGAAATTCCAACTCCTCCTTGTCCTCCTCGAACGCACCAATTACAACAGCGCCCTCATCTTCTGCCGCACCAAGCACGGCGCCGACAAAATCGCCCACCGCCTTGATCGCGCCAACCACGCCGTCGCTGTCCTCCACTCGAACCGGACGCAGAGCGAGCGCATCGAGGCGCTCAACGGCTTCAAGTCTGGCAAGTACGAAGTCATGGTTGCGACCGACATCGCCGCGCGCGGCCTCGACATCGAGGACATCAGCCACGTCATCAACTACGACGTGCCGCAGCATCCCGAGGACTACGTCCACCGCATCGGACGCACCGGCCGCGCGCTCAAAACCGGCGAAGCGTTCACGCTGATCACCACCGAGGAGATGGACCACGTTCGCGCCATTGAGCGTTTTGTCGGCCAGAGCGTTCCGCGCGTGAAACTCGAGAATTTCCGTTACGACGAAACCGCCGCGTTCCGCACCGACGCCGAGGTTGGCAGCCGCCGTGCCGTCAGTGTCAGCCGCACTTCTCGTGGTGGCTGGTCATTCGCGCCTGGGAAACGACGACGATGAAAACCACCGACCAACTTCTTCTCCGCCGCGGCCAGCTCGCTGCGCCTTCCGGCAACGAGGACGACCCTTGGCGCCGCGTCATCCTTCGAGCCGCCACCGGCAAAGCCGACCTCGAAGTCGCCGGCGTCGGCGCGTACGAGATTTTCCGGCCGACGCCGGCGCCCGCGACGCCGCTCGCCGGCAAAATCGCCATCGTCACCGGCGCCGCCGGTGCGATTGGCGCGGGCATCTGCCGGGGCCTGCTCGAAAACGGCTGCCACGTCGCCGCCACCGATGTCTCGCCGGAACATCTCCGGAATCTGGTCGAGGAGTTGAGCAAAGTCGGGCCGATCATCGGCGTTCCGCTCGATGTAACCGACCCGCAATCCGTCGCCGACGGTTTTGGCAAGGTCATCACTACGTGGGGCGGCGTTGACATCGTCGTCGTCAACGCCGGCATCGCCATCGGCGCGTCGTTGATGGACACCAACCTCGAAGCCTTCCGCAAGCTCGAAAAGGTCAACGTGGACGGCGCGCTGCTCACGCTTACCGAAGCCGGCCGCGTGCTCAAACAACAAAACACCGGCGGCGACATCATTGTCATCTCCACGAAGAATTTCTTTGCGCCCGGCGCCGGCTTCGGCGCGTATTGCGCGACCAAGAGCGCGTGTCACCAACTCGCGCGCATCGCCAGCTTGGAGTTTGCGCCGTTCGGAGTCCGCGTCAACATGGTCGCGCCCGACGCGGTGTTCAGCGAAGGTTCGATCCGCTCCGGCCTCTGGGCCGAGGTCGGTCCCGCCCGGATGAAATCGCGCGGCCTCGATGAAAAAGGTTTGGAAGAATATTACCGGAACCGGAACCTGCTGAAGATGCGCGTCACTGCTAAACACGTCGCCAACGCGGTGCTGTTTTTCGCCACGCGCCAGACGCCGACGACCGGCGCGACGATTCCCGTTGACGGCGGCCTTCCCGACTCAACCCCACGCTAACAATAGCGCCACGCCCGCAAGTGTCGTTAGTATCGTGACCGGGATGCCAAGCTTCGCGTAATCCCAGAAACCGACTTCGCAGTGGCCGCGCGCTGATTCGACCACGATGATGTTGGCCACCGAACCGAGAATGGTCAGGTTGCCGGCAAAGGTCGTCGTCAACGCCAACACCTTCCACATCAGGTCCGGTTGACTGAAAGTGCTGATCCATTTGCCGATCACCAGCACGAACGGCACGTTCGAGAAAATGTTCGACCCAGCCACCGAAAACCACGTCAGGTTCCACGCCTGCGCCGTCGCGCCTGTGCCGAACGACGGGCGAAGTTGCGCCGGCAAGCCGGTGGCATTCAGCCCCTCGACCACCACAAACAACCCCGCGAAGAACACCAACAGATGCCAGTCCACGTGTTTCAACACCACATGCGTGTCCCGTCGCGCCACGACCATGATCAACGCCGCGCCGCTGAGCGCCGTCCATGGAAGATTGAACCCAAGAAAGAAGCCGACCAGTACCAGCGCAAACGCCACGCACACCTTGACCACTAATCCTATATCCAGAGTGGGAGCGACCTCAGCGTCGCGACCCGGCTCAATCTTCGCCCCTGCCAGCGTTTTCCGGAATCCCCACGCCAGCACGCCGTAGTTGATCGCCAGACACACCGCGGCCACCGGCGCGAGCGCCAGTGCGTAGCGGCCAAACGACATCCCCGACATCTGTCCAATGATCATGCATTGCGGATTACCGACCAATGTCGCCACGCTGCCCGTGTTCGCGCTCGTTGCCAGCGCCATCAAATACGGCAACAACGGTAACCGTCCCCGCACAATCACCGCCACGACCAACGGCGTCAGCAACAGGCAGACCGTATCATTCACCAGCAACGCCGACAGCGATGCCGAAGTCAGCATTACCAGCAGCAACAAACGTTGCGGCGTCCGTGCCCGACGCAAAATCCAATCCGCCGCCCAGCCAAAGAATCCCGCCATGTGCAGGTAAGCCGCGATCAGCATCATTCCCAGCAGAAGCACGATCGTGTTGTAGTCCACCGCCCGGTACGCCTGTTCCGGAGTCATCACTCCCGTCGCGACCATCAACACCGCCCCCAGCAACGCCGCCGCCGGCCGATACAGCGGCAGCACTTTCAAGCGTCGTCCGCTGATCAGCACGTACGTCACGGCAAAAATAACGACGGCTGTTGCCTCTTTGTTCCAAGTCATGCGCTCGTGAATACCAAACCCCGGCAGCAAATCAAGCCATGCCCCGGAGATAACGCAGGCGGCGACGTTCGGGGAACCGCTCGATGGCATAGCGCAACATCGTACGCGGCATCTGCCGGTAATGACGCCGCAGGAATGCTTCCTCCGTCGGAAGATCGCGCTTGCCGACTTCGCGCAACATCCAGCCGACGGCCTTGTGAATCAGGTCGTGCTCATCGCGCAACAGCAACCGGGCGATTCGAAGTGTCGGCGCAAACTCGCCGTGCTTGATGAAATGAAACGTCGTCAGCACCGCAATCCGTCGCTCCCAAAGCGACTTTGACCGGGCCAGCTTTAGCAGCCGTTGTTGGGGCCGCCCTTGTTGCTGTGGCCGGTCTCCAGACCGTGCCACTCCGCCTGACCGCAGGTCTCCCCGGCCATCTGGAGACCTTCGGTCACAGGACGGCGCGGTCAAAGACCTGCGCCGAACGTCGTGGTCAGCCAAAAACGCCCCGACGATGTGTTCCGCCGAGCCATCCACCAAGTCCCAGTTGTTGATGAACTTCGTGCTCCGCAGGTAGAGCTTGTAGATTCGGCGTTGTTTATCGGCGTCGCCGCCCCGGTACGCCTGCACCAACAGCAGCAACGCCAGCAACCGTTCCTCGTGGATTGGCGAGCGAAGCAACCGGCTCGTGTCGCGCAGCGAAAGCTCCCGGTATTGTTTTGCCAGCACCCGCAGTTGCGGCACGGTCAGTCCGAGAAACTTGTCGCCCTCCGCATACTCACCGGGACCTGTTTTGAAGAAACGCTGGAGAATGGCAGCGCGCGACAGATCAGCTTGCCGTCGGAGTTCAGCGCGCAGTGTGGTCAATGACATGCGGGCACTCTAGTCTAGGCGAGGGCAAGCGCCTCGCTTGCCGTCGTCCCCAAAATGGCAGGCGGAGCGCCTGCCCTACAAAGGCGTTCTGAATTGGCAACGATATATCGGCAGGCGATATATCATGGTGGAACGCTTTGGCCGGCGGGTTCAACGCAGAAACACGGAGAACGTCGGACTTCTGCCGCGCATCCTGAGCCGGAACAAGCCGAGCGAAGCGGAGCGGAGTCAGACGAGACGCTGAGGGGTAATGGGCGGCAAACCGGAATATCAGACAAAGAGAATCACCGGTGGAGGATGATATATCGCTAGGCGATATATCATGGTTGGGCGAGCAACTTGTCTGCCGAAGGCATGATGCCTAGAAGTACGAGGTATCAGGACGTTGGCGCGGCACGGTTGTCCGTCTGCAGCGGGGGGGGCGGCCTTGTCCGCCTATGGCGGCGAGGAACGCCGGAACGGTTCGGTGGCGGTTGCCCTTGCCTGCGTGGAAACTACGGCTTGTGCGAAACGCGCAACTTGAACGACGGATAGCAGGCATCGAGGTCATCAAGGATTTGATCAACAAGCCTTGCTGCGTCTGACAGCGTATCTTTGAGGAGCTTGTCGGGATTAGGGAATCTATGGAGACGATGCAACGGGTTCATACACGTGTCAAAGACAGATTCTCGAACTGCACCCCACTGTGCGTGCGCAAAGCCAGAAGTCCAAGGATAGAAACTGTCGTAGAGTTCTTTCTGACCAGAAGCGATTGCAATCTTGCGGAGATCAGCGTTGCTCCAGTGCCCCAAGTTGATGGAAAGCATTTCTTCCCAGACGTCTTCGTTAGCGATGTCACTGATTGATTGGCTCGAAATGTACTCTGGCTTGGTTGCGAGGTCCTCAACCTTGTGTGAAACAAGTTTCGCTTGGCCTGCTCCATAGACTCGCCACGACTTCCAAAGCTCGTCTTTGTTTTCCTTTATCAAATGAGCAAGCGTGATGCGCGCCTCCAAGATCGTGCGAAGCGTCAACCTCGCCATCGTGGTTGTCGAAACACCCAAAGTGAGTAGTTCACGCAGTAGGCGAAGTGAGTAGAACGCGATGCCGAACGTGGTGTCATGTTTCGCATCAATACCGGTTGTAGTATGTGTGCTCTCCCAGTGCGCCTTCAATGCGTCGGTAACCGTGTTGACTTGGTTGACGGTAGTGCCGACGGTTGGAAGAACAGTCGCACTTTGATTGGAACTCGTAAGACAGGGTGTGTTCTCCCAACAAGCCTTCCAAAAGGCGTCGGGCCACGCCGAGTTCTGGGAATCGGCTATTGGATTCCCTATTTCGGAAGCACGTATCATCGGTCGTACTTCCGTCTGGTCTCCATAGTCTGGATACTGTAGGAATTTTCGATACATCTCGGCATCCCCTAACTGGAACTTCCCGGCCACCACTTCGGCGGTCACACGAACCCAACGACAATCAGTCGCCTCTTGTGATTGATGAAACAGAACAAGTCCAACCGCCTTCATTAGAAGATTGACGTCCGCTCGTGGAGCGGCAGACAGTGCTTTATTCCAATCAGCCTTGGCTGGCAGCGCATCGAAAAGAAGCAGGGGTGTCAGGCACGCGCGTACCGGCTCGTCTTCACATAAAGCACTCAGCAGTTCGCTTCGTAGCCCCTCGGGCAGTCGGCCAATACCTGAGATTCGCACATCGTAAAGATCCGACTTGCTCGGGTGGTCGTGAATCCATTTTAGGAACTTCCTGAAGACCTTGATTGAGATATCGCGTCCAAGGCCGGCAATGATCAAAGCAGCCCAAACCATCTCAGGGAGCCGGTCATTCATCCATGAGTAATGACTCCACCCAAACTGCGCGAAAGGAGGCAACAAGGTCTTGCCTTCTCGCTTATGACCGCTGATTGGCGTCCGTATCGAGTTTGCCTTCTTCTGAGGACGATGGGGCATCGTGCCCGCCTACTTTGCCGGTTTTGTGTCTTGCTCCGAACCTTCGGCGGCTTCTTCTTGTTGTTCGCTGATGACTCTGGCGATGGCCACCAACTTGTCGCCTTGGTTCAACGTCAACAGTTTCACACCTTGGGTGTTGCGGCCACAGATGCGGATGTCTTTGCAGCCGGTGCGGACGGTCTGGCCTTGGGCGGTGCTCAACATAACCTCGTCGACGTCGGTGACGCTGAGGGCGCCGACGACGTCGCCAACTTTGTCGGTGGTCTTGATGGTGATGATGCCTTTGCCGCCTCGGCTTTGGACGCGGTATTCGTCGAACGGGGTGCGTTTGCCGATGCCTTGGTCGCCAGCCACGAGAAGCGTGGCGTTGGGGTCAACAATCTCGACGCCAATGACGTAATCCTTCTTCTCGGGACGAATGCCCCAGACGCCGGTGGCGCCGCGGCCCATGTCGCGGGCGTCTTCCTCGTGGAAGCGGATGCTCATGCCGTCCTTGGTGACGAGGACGATCTCGTTGTTGCCGCTGGTGAGCTTGACGCCGATGAGTTGGTCGCCCTTCTCGATGTTGATGCCGATGATGCCGCCTTTGCGGACGTTCTGGTAGGCGCTGAGCACGGTCTTCTTGACGATGCCGGCGCGGGTGGCCATGAAGATGTAGTCTTTGTCGCTGAATTCCTTGATGCGCATGAGGGCGGCGATTTTTTCGTCGGGGCGGAGTTGGAGGAAGTTGGCGATGGCTTTGCCTTTGGCGGCGCGGCCCATTTCCGGCAGCTCGTACACTTTCTCGACATAGACGCGGCCGTCCTCGGTGAAGAACATGATGAAGTCGTGCGTGCTGCACGTGAAGAGGTGTTCGATGAAATCCTCCTCGCGTTGTTCCATGCCGATGACGCCTTTGCCGCCGCGTCGCTGGCTGCGGTAGGCGCTGACGGCGGTGCGCTTGAGGTAGCCTTGGTGGCTGATGGTGACGATGCAGGCTTCGTTGGCGATGAGGTCTTCGATGTTGATCTCGCCTTCGTCGGCCACGATGTCGGTGCGGCGCGGGTCGCCGTACTTCGTCTTGATGTCGAGCAACTCCTGTTTGACGACGCCCATGAGTTTCTTCTCGGAGGCGAGGAGGCTTTCGAGGTAGGCGATGCGTTTAATCAACTCGGCGTATTCTTCTTCGATCTTGTCGCGTTCGAGGCCGGTGAGACGGTAAAGCTGGAGATCGAGGATGGCATTGGACTGGATTTCGCTCAGCTTGAACTTGGCCATGAGTTTGTTCTTCGCGTCTTCCCGGTCATCCGCGCCTTTGATGAGCTTGACGATGGCGTCAATGTTGTCGAGCGCAATGCGAAAGCCTTCGAGGATGTGGGCGCGTTCCTCGGCCTTGCGCAACTCGTATTGCGTCCGGCGCGTGACGACTTCTTTGCGGTGCGCGATGTAACATTCGAGCATCTGTTTGATGTTCATCGTGCGCGGCTTGCCGTGGTCAATCGCCAGCATGATGACGCCGAAGGTGTCCTCAAGCTGGGTGTGCTTGTAGAGGTTGTTGATGACGACCTTCGGGATGGCGTCGCGCTTCAACTCGACGACCACCCGCATGCCTTCCTTGTTCGATTCGTCGCGGATGTCGGAGATGTCCTCGATCTTCTTTTCGTTGACGAGGCGCGCGATGTTCTCGATGAGGGTGGCTTTGTTGACGTTGTAGGGAATCTCGGTGATGACGAGGCGTTCCTTGCCGCCTTTGACTTCCTCGACGCCGACGCGTCCGCGAATCTTGAGCGAGCCGCGGCCGGTGAGAAGATAATCCTTGATGCCCTGCTTGCCGCAAATCAGGCCGCCGGTGGGGAAATCGGCGCCTTTGATGATCTTCGCAACCTTCTCAACGTCGAGTTCCGGTTCGTCAATCAACGCGCACGCCGCGTCAATCACCTCGCTGAGATTGTGCGGCGGGATATTCGTCGCCATGCCGACGGCGATGCCGGTCGAGCCGTTGGCGAGCAGGTTCGGGAACGCCGCCGGCAACACGACCGGCTCCATTTCCTTCTCATCGAAGTTCGGCTGGAAATCCACCGTCTCCTTGTCGAGGTCTTTGAGGAGTTCCTCGGCGATCTCTTCGAGCCGGCACTCGGTGTAGCGGTAGGCCGCGGCGGGATCGCCGTCAATCGAACCGAAGTTGCCCTGCCCGTCAATCAGCGGGTACCGCATCGCGAAATCCTGCGCCATGCGCACCAGCGTGTCATAGACGGAGGCGTCGCCGTGCGGGTGATACTTGCCGAGCACTTCGCCGACGACCTTCGCGCATTTCGTGTAGGGCCGGTTGTGGAGCAGGCCCAGTTCGCGCATCGCGTAGAGCACGCGCCGGTTCGACGGCTTCAGGCCGTCGCGCGCGTCCGGCAGAGCGCGCCCGACGATGACCGACATCGAGTAATCAATGTAAGCCTGCTGCATTTGTTCGCTGATATTGACCGGCGAAACCTTTTCATTCTGTGCGTACATGGTGTCTTCCTTTGAGTGTGCAAATTACGGACGACTGCGGCGTGAACGCCAGGTGTCTGCCAAAACCCAGTGTGTTTCGCCCGATAGACGAATTTCCCAATCTCTCCATCCGTTGCGAGCGGTTCGCGTTGCTTTCACGCTTGCCGCCGAGAAAGAGGAGAACCGGCCAAGTTCGACCACTGAAAGCACGCCGCGATCAATTCGACCAGTGAACTCCTTTCCCTTGTATGTGAATCGGCAGTCTGTGCCATCGGGCGGCAAGGTGTTTGATGGACGAACAATCTCATCATCAGGCCTTGGCGGTAGCGGAGGTGGCGGTTCACGTTTCGCTCCAAACTCATTTATGAACTTCGTAGCTTTCTCCAAGCTGACGACGACACCCGCACCGGCAACAACATCTTTGAGAGATTGAGGCAGGCTCGGATATGGCGGATCAAGGACGAGACGCCTCGCCTCTGGCAGTGCGTCTTCCAACGCCCGCTGCTCTCGACCGAGTTGCAGGTATTTTCTGGCCTCATGTTCTGAGTTGCCGGTCTCCACCGCTGTCCGGGACAGAAACGCGGCAAACGACTGCTCCAGGTCCTCCAGATTGTGTTCGGTCAGATGGAGTAGTTTGAAACACTTGCTCGCAAATTCCCCACCGGCTTGAGAGTAGTAAAAGCGCCAAGTCTGGCCGTCCGTAATAATCGAGAACAAAGCGGTGTTGTTTCGGTTGTAATCACGGAGTTGTCTTTCGACCTGACTGAGCACGCCGTCCAGTTTGCCAAGAGCTTTGACCTCGATGAAGACCGATGGTTCGTGTGGGGTTAAGAAGAGCGCCACATCAACTTTGGTTTGATCCTCATTCGGCAATACCATGAACTCCAGATTCACCTCATTCGGATTCCAGATGTTCCAGCCGAGGGCTTGCAGGATTCGCAATACGATGCACACCCGGACATGCTCCTCGTTCCGGTAAATCCCTCTCGCAATGTTGTCACGGATTTCCTCAAGCAGTGGTTTCATTTTGATATTCTCCCGGCGCGCGAGACGCGCACCTTGTTTGCCGGCATGAGGACGACTTTGCCGTTGCGCCAGAGGGCGAGCGGGATGCCGGCTTGGCGATGCTGCTTCACGACGTTGGCGACGGCGGCGCGAAACGCGATTTCGCCACGCTCGGCCAACGACAGGACTTTCTTCTTCGCGCGCTTCATGTGAGTCGTTTTACCTCCCGATACGAAGTTTCGTTGAGAACCCGCACGACACCGCCAGTCTCGGCGTACACCAAGACGGGTGACTGGCCGGAGTTGTCGTAGAAGCTGACAGAGTTCCAAATGGTCCGGTAATCTCCGGACAGGTTGCGCAGTCCTTTGGCATACCGGCGACGGACGACATCAGCAGGAACGTTGTGACCGCCGAACCGCACGCGGTCAGCCACGCGCCGCAACGACAGCTCGACGCTTTGCAGCCAGACGAAGGAGACGTGAATCTGGTAGCCGCGCTGTTTGAGACGCCGGAAAAGCTGCAAGTAACTGCGACCGGACAGGGTCGTCTCAAAGCCGAAGTCACAGCGTTGTGCAGCAAGCTGGTGAATCTGTCGCAGCACCAGTCGCCCGGCGGTGATGGCTCCAGCTTCCGGTTGCAGCGGCGCAATACCGGCGGCGAGCAAGTCGGCATTCACAAACTCGAAACACTCCACTTGGCGGGGAAGAAACTCCCGCGCAAACGTCGTCTTACCGGCGCCATTCGGCCCGGCGATGACGTAAAGTTGGGGATGATGGTTCATGCGGCGTGTTGTAGGGCAAGCGCCCCGCTTGCCGTCGTTCCCGGTACCGCGGCCCAGACGGACGCGACAGAGCGCGTCCCTCCAGACGGTGGCAGGCGGAGCGCCTGCCCTACATGGGAATGATGATGGGGGCGGCTCATTGTTTCCCTAGAAAGAGCTTGGTGGTGGTGAGGAAACTGTCGGCGTCCACGAGGAGGTCTTGGAGACGGTCGGCATCGGGCGGCGTCTGGGAGCCGAGGTCGGCGTCTTGGTGGAGCTGCGTGGCGCGTTTGAAACGGTCGCCGATCTCCTGCGGGACGAGGCCGGTCTTGATGAACTCGCGGTGGAACTTGGCGGCGATCCCGCCTTCGGCGGGACGAGCGTTGGACGGGCCGAATTCCTTCGACGCCAACAACGCGCAGGCGCTGTAGAACATCGTGAAGTAGATCCGGTCCATCGCGCCGAGACGCATGTCCTGCTCGACGAGCAACCGCGCCTCGGTCAGGCTTTCGTCGGCCTGCGAGAGGCGGAGGTTGATGAGCGCGTTGGTTTCCGGGGTCACGGCGGTCAGACGTCGAGATTGCGAACGTTGAGGGCGTTGTCGAAGATGAACTCGCGGCGCGGCTCGACTTCGTCGCCCATCAGGATGGTGAAGATTTCGTCGGCCTTGGCGGCGTCTTCGAGGACGACCTTGAGCATCTTGCGCTTCTCCGGGTCCATGGTGGTTTCCCAGAGTTGCTCGGGGTTCATTTCGCCCAAGCCTTTGTAACGCTGGATGAGGAGGCCGCGTTTGCCGAGTTCCTTCACTTGCTCCAGAATTTGCGGGATGGAGAAAACCTCGGAACATTTTTCAGCCGGTTTGGCTTTTGACTTCTTGTCTTCCACCTTTTCCTCAGCGGGAAGGCCTTCGGCGAGTTCGTAGAGCGGGCTTTCCTGCGTGGCGTAGTGGTCAATGTTGAAGCCTTTTTTGTCGAGGGCTTCAATGACCTCTTGGATGGAATTGGTCTCGTGCAACTCGAAGGGGCGGACTTGGCGGCCTTTGTCTTTATCGCCGTTGCCGTTGGTCTCGGCGGGCGGTTCTTCGCCTTCGGGGCTGACACCGTATTCGTCGCAGAGCTTGGCCCACTTCTTGTCGTTGTGGGCAAACTCGAACCGCGTGCCTTCTTCGTCGCGGATGCGCAACGCATACGACGGAAAATCGCCGCTCTTCTCGTCGCGATGGGCGAGGTAATCCTCGAACTTGATGCCGCGGCGTTCGATGCTGTCGGCGAGTTTCTCCAATTCTTGAAGCGAGCCAAGGACGCCGATGAGAGCTTGGCCGGTGAACTCCTTCTTGTCCTTGAGCCGGTAGAGTCGGGCGTCTTCGCTGCCGAGTTCGATGAGGATGCGGTTCATCTGGTCATCGCTCTCGACGTATTCCTCGCGCTTCTTGCGTTTGATCTTGTAGAGCGGCGGCTGGGCGATGAACACGTGGCCGCGTTTCACCAGTTCCGGCATCTTCCGGTAGAAGAACGTCAGCAACAGCGTCCGGATGTGCGAGCCGTCCACATCGGCATCGGTCATGATGACGATGCGGTGGTAGCGGAGCTTGTCAATGGCGAACGCGCCTTCGTCTTCGCCGGCGCCGAAGCCGGTGCCGATGGCAGTGATCATCGTTCGGATTTCGTTGTTGTTGAGAATCTGGTCGGCACGGGCTTTCTCGACGTTGAGGAGCTTGCCGCGAATCGGGAGAACAGCTTGGAACTGACGGTTGCGGCCCTGTTTGGCCGAGCCACCGGCGGAATCGCCCTCGACGATGTAGAGTTCGCAGAATTCCGGATTCCGCTCGGAACAGTCAGCGAGTTTGCCGGGCAGTCCGCCGCCGGTGAGCGCGCCTTTGCGGACGGCCTCGCGGGCTTTGCGCGCGGCTTCGCGGGCGCGGGCGGCGGTGAGCGCCTTGTCAATCACGCGGCGCGCGACGGGCGGGTTCTGTTCCATGAACGTCATCAGGCCGTCATACACGATGGAGTTGACGATGCCTTCGACTTCGCCGTTGCCGAGCTTGGTCTTGGTCTGGCCCTCGAACTGCGGGTTTGGAACTTTGACACTGATGACGGCCACGAGACCTTCGCGGAGATCGTCGCCGCCGAGCGACGAGTCTTTTTCCTTCAGGAGGTTGTTGGCTTTCGAATACTGGTTGATGGCGCGCGTCAGTGCCGACCGGAAACCGCTGAGGTGTGTGCCGCCTTCAATGGTGTTGATGTTGTTGGCGTAGCTATAGATGGATTCGTTGTAGCCTTCGTTATACTGGATCGCCACCTCGGCTTGGATGCCGTCTTTCTCCTTCTGCACGTAGATGACTTTCGGATGGAGGGGTTCCTTGGCGCGGTTGATGTGCTTGATGAACTGCTCGATGCCGCCGTCGAACTTGAAATGTTCCGTCTTCTTGGTGCGCTCGTCGGAGAGTGAGATTTCGATGCCGCGGTTGAGGAAGGCAAGCTCGCGAAGCCGGTTGGCGAGGATGTCGTATTTGTATTCGCGGACGGGAAAGATTTCGCCATCGGGTTTGAACGTGATCTTCGTGCCGGTGCCTTTGGCTTTGCCGATGACTTCGAGTTTTGACGCCGTCTTGCCGCGCTTGAAACGCATGTGGTGAACTTTGTTGTCGCGTTTCACTTCGCAGTCGAGCCACTCGCTGAGCGCGTTGACGCAAGTGACGCCGACGCCGTGCAGGCCGCCGGAGACCGTGTAGCTCTTCTTGTCGAACTTGCCGCCGGCGTGGAGAACGGTGAGCACAACTTCGACGGCCGGTTTCTTTTCCGTCTTGTGCATGTCCACGGGGATACCGCGCCCGTCGTCGGTGACAGTGATGGAGTTGTCCACATGGATGATGACTTCGATGTTCTTGCAGAAACCAGCGAGCGCCTCGTCAATGGAATTGTCCACGACCTCGTACACGAGGTGGTGCAAACCGCGTTCACCGGTGTCGCCAATGTACATCGCGGGCCGTTTGCGGACGGCCTCGACACCCTCTAATTTCTGTATCTTATCAGCAGTGTATTCCTGTGCGCTGGCGACAGTTTTCACGTCCTCTGAAGCTTTCTTCGACATCAAAATTCCCCTCCTTGGGAACGCCCGGAAGAATGCTCTAAAAACGCTGGAATAGCAATGCTTTTCTCGATATTTTCTTCGTCTGAAAATACCCGTTGACAAGGTGGGCGAAAGCGTTAATCTCAGGCGGATTACCCAAGTTAGTCATGTAAATGAAAGCGAGCATCAAAAGCGACTATGCTTGCCGCGCCATCGAGGCGTTGGCGCTGCATTATCCCAACCCACAGCCGCTCTGCATTGAGGAGATCGCCCGGAGCCGTCATATTCCACAGAATTACCTTGTGCAAATCCTGCTGGAATTGAAGCGCAGCGGCCTGATCCAAAGCCGGCGCGGCAAGATGGGCGGCTACGTGTTGGCGCGCGCGCCGCAACAGATCACGCTCGGCGACGTGTTGCGCGCCGTGCAAGGCGAGGTGATGGACATATCCAGTCTCAGCAAGCCGGATTGTCCGGAAGAGATCAAAGCTGCGTGGAGTCGCGTGAAAGCCGCCGCTGAGAATGCCGCCGACGGGATCACCTTCGAGCAAATCTGCGCCGCGTCGCGCCATTCAACGCCGATGTACCACATTTGATCTTTGCCATCGCATCCGGCTGCGGTACACTGCCGGCGATGTCATCCACCAGTTCCACGCCGTCCGGCCTTGCCATCGTGGTCTGCGACCAGATCATTGAGGACAAACTTACCAACAAGAAATCCCTGATCGGCATCTTCAACAACATCAACGCCGGTAGTTTTCCCTGCCGGCACCCGCAAGTCAGCGTCTTCGTCTCGCTGACCGAGGGCCGCGGCCAGTGCAACGCCCGACTCCGCGTCATCAACGAGGAAACCAACGAGACCGTCGCTGACGTCAACGGGCCGATCCAATTTCCGGATGTTCACGCCGTGGTCGAGTTGGTCTTCAACCTCGTCGGCCTTGTCTTTCCGGTGCCCGGTTTATACTCCATTGAGTTTTACTGTGACGATGCGTTGGTGCTCGAACGCCGGTTCCACGTCAGCCACACCCAGCCGCCAAAGGGGCCGCCGCCTGAGGAGATGTAGGCGGCGCACCGTACAAGTCCGCCACGGCTTTCACAAGGAACGACGGCGCGAATTGTTGTTCGAACCGTTCCCGCGCGCCACGAGCGAGCGAGCGTCGCAACGCGCCGTCTTCGATCACGCGACGCAACGCCGCCGCGAGTGCTTCCGGTTTTTTGGGCGGCACCAGCAAGCCAGAGCGTCCGTCCTCCACGTCCTCCGGAATTCCGTCAATGTTCGACGCCACCACCGCCCGTCCCCGTTGCAGCGCCTCCAGCAGCGACAGCGAGCCGCTGCCTTCCTCGTGCGACGGCAGCACGAACACCGACGCCGCCTCCCAGTGTGGACGGGTGTCCTCGACGTAACCGGTGATTTCCACCAGATCGTTGAGCTCGAGTTCAGCAGCAAGCCGCCGGTGAACCGGCAGCAACGAACCGCCTCCGATGAGGCGCGCACGAAACGCGACGCCATTTCGCTTCAACACGACAAATGCTCGCAGCAGCGTATCCAATCCCTTGCGCGAGTCGTGGCGCGACACCGCCAACACCAACGGCATGCCATTCGGCAGCGGAACCGGTCCGCCGTCCTCGATCAACGCCGACTCGGTGGTGTAGGGAACTCGTTCGATGGGACAGCGCGGCGCCCACGCCTCCGTTACCAGCCGCCGCACCGATTCGTAGTTGACCAGAATACGGTCTGCGCTCCGGCAAGCCGCGCGCTCACTGCGTTTCATGAACGCGTGGTAGTTGATCATTTCCCACGCCATCGAAATCTTCGGCGTCCAACCGGGCACCCGCCAAACGCCCTGCCAGCGCACTTTCATTTCGTGCGAGGTTGTTGTGAACATGGACATGAACAATGTCGCTTCCCGTCCTTGTGCCCGCAGCATCCGGACAACGCGAGCGCCCACCACTGTCCAGATGTGAAATCCCTGAACGACGACGCGGCGCGACGGATCGAGTCGCTGCGCGTGTGCTGCCGCAGCGCGCGTCAGCAGTCCACCATGCCAGGCAATCGTGTACCCGCGAAAGCCGGACCGGTGTTGGTTGCCGCGCCGCCAAAACGGCGACTGCACACGGTGCAGCCGCCCAAACGGACGCTCCATAACCCCCTGTTGATGGCTGACTGCAAAAATCTCTGGAGAAAACCCTGCGGCCAGTAACGCCCGTCCCCACACCCGAACGTATGCGCCGTGTCCGCCCGAATCTTCTTCCGGGTCCTTGCCCGACACCAACAACACATGCGGTTTTGGCTGGGTCTGTGTCATGAGTTGTACAACCCCGCAATCGCGCTGACCAATCTGGCCGGGGCGAACTGTTGTTCAAACCGCTGCCGGGCGCCGCGTTCCAATTCATGACGAAGATGTTCGTTCTCCAACACGCGCCGCAACGCCCCGGCCAGCGCCTCCGGATTCTTCGCCGGCACCAGCAAGCCAGAGCGTCCGTCCTCCACGTCCTCCGGAATTCCGTCAATACCGGACGCGACAATCGCCTTGCCGCGTTCCAGCGCTTCCAACAACGACATCGAACCGCTCCCCTCCTGGTGCGACGGCAACACGAACACCGACGCCGCCTGCCAGTGCGGTGCCGTGTCCTGAACGTAGCCGGTGATCTCAACCGCGCCATCCAATCCAAGATGGCTCTCCAGTTGCCGGTGAACCGTCAGACACGCTCCGCCGCCAACCAGGCAGGCGCGGAACTGCACTCCGCGTTGTTTCAGCAAAGCCAGCGCCCGCAACAGCGTGTCCAATCCCTTGCGCGAGTCGTGGCGCGACACCGCCAGAATTATCGGCACACCGTCCGCCTTGCTTTCCTGCTCCAGCGGATGAATCATCGCGCGCTCGCTCGTGTACGGCAGGCGCACAATCGGCGCGCACGGCGCCCACGCCGCCTCCACCAGTCGGCGCACCGATTCATAGTGCACCACGATCCGATCAACTCCGCGGCAAGCCAGCCGCTCGCAACGATTCAGAAACAGATGCAGGTTGATCATCTCCCAAGCCATGGACAACGTGCGCGCCATCCCGGGCAACGTCCGCGCCCCGCGCCAGCGCTCGTTGAATTCGGGCACAATGGTCGTGTACGCCGACATGATGAGCGTGACGTTACGGCCCTCCGACCGCAGTCGCTTGGCGGCACGCACCACCGCGGCCGTCCACGACTGCACCCCGTGAAGGATTAACGGCTCCGACGGGTTCACCTGTCGCGTATATTTCACCACGGCGCGTGCCAGGATTCCGATATGCCAGCCCGCCGTGTATGTCAGGATGCCGGTGTGCCGGTTCGAACATATCTTCCGCCACGGCGACCGGATGCGATGCACCCGGCCGTACGGCGTCTCCGCGTCGCCTTTCTGGTTGCTCACGCAGAAAATCTCCGGCCAATACCCCGCCACGACCGCCGCCCGCGCCCACATCCGCACATACGCACCGTGTCCGCTTGAATCCTCCAAGGGATCCTTGCCGGTCACGAGGAGCAAATGCGGTTTCATTCTATCTTCGTGGCGTGGCTTCAATCTGCCGGCAGATATACTCGATGTCCTCCGCCGTCAGCCGCGGCCCCGACGGCAGCAGCAAACCGCGACGGCACCAGTCTTCCGCCACCGGAAAAGATGCGCTGCGCCAGTGGCGCCGATACACCGGCTGAAAATGCATCGGGATGAAACAAGTGCGCGTCTCAATGCCGTGCGACGCCAGCCGCGCTCGCAACGCATCGCGCCCGCACCCGAATCGCTCCGCGTCCACCAACAGGCAGTTCATCCAAAACACCGGCTCGACGTCCGTCAACACCTCCGGCCAGCGCAGCCCCGGCATATTCCGCAATCGTTCCCGATAACGCCACCCCGTCCGCCGGCGGCCTTCCACCAGCTCATCAAACCGCTCCGTCTGCGCCAGCCCGACCGCGCCCTGCATGTTCGTCATACGGTAATTGAACCCGGTGTAGCGGTGCCAGAAATGGCGCTCCGGCGAGAAGGCGTGATCGCGCAGTTGACGGGCGAGCTTCGCGTACGCGGCGTCGTTGGTGGTGATCATGCCGCCTTCGCCGGTGCTGATGATCTTGTTGCCGTAAAACGAAAAGGTCGCCGCCGCGCCGAGGCTGCCGGCGGGCCGCCCTTTGTAGAGCGCGCCGTGCGCCTCGGCGGCGTCCTCAATCAGCGCCAAGTTGTGACGGCTCGCGACCGCACCCACCGCGTCCATGTCCACGGGATGACCGTAGATGTGGACGACCAGAATCGCCTTCGTGCGCGGCGTGATCGCGCGTTCCAGTTGCGACGGGTCGAGGTTGCCGGTGCGCGGCTCGGCGTCCACGAAAACCGGGCAACCGCCTGTGTAGGTCACGGCGTTCGCGGTGGCGATCATCGTGAACGCCGGCACGATCACTTCGTCGCCCGGTCCGATGCCGAGCGTGGCCATCGCCAGATGCACCGCCGTCGTGCCGCTGCTGCAGGCGACGCCGTGAGCGCAACCAACGCGACGCGCGAACGCCGTTTCAAACTGTTTCACGAACTTGCCGGTCGAGGATATCCAATTGGCCTCGATGCACTGCTGGAGATAACGGCCTTCGTTGCCGTCCAGCGACGTTTCACTGATCGGCAGAATCCCGCGCTCTCCCCGCACCAACTCCGGGTCGTGGCTGGGCAGGAACGCCTCCACGGCGGCCAGATCGGCGGGATCGTATTCGTGTTCGCGCAGCAGTCGTACTTCATTCATGATTGCGTTATCCAGTGTACCAGACGAAGGGTGCGTTCGACCACATCGGCGTGCGCCTCGGCCGGTTCTGACGGAAAGTACTCCGCGTAGAGTTTTTCCACACCCCGAACCCGCTCGTCCATGACCGGAACAAAACCGGAACGAAACCCCGGCGCCGGTCCAGGCGCGAGCCGCCGCACCCGACGCCGCAGCGCGCGGTAACGAAGCGACGCCAGCAGATTGTTGTGGCCGAGAAGCTCTGCGACGCGTTGCGGGCTGAGTTGTTGGATGCAGCGCACGACGTGCGAGTTTAATTTGCGCCGCACCGACTCGTTTGGCCACAGCGGCCCGGTGACGCCGACGCATTGCGGCTTCCACTTGTGGGCAAACCGCATCAGACGGTTCCAATCAATTCCGATGGCCGACGGGTCCGCGCCGGCGACCAGCGCGCCGAGCGCCAGACGCAGACATTGGCTGCACGCGTTGCACATCGCCTGTCCTTCCTCGACTTTCCAGCAGGAGTATTGCAGGTCGCGCAGGTCGGGATACCGCCGCCAGAGAAGCTCCTGCACTTGGCCACTGTGCAACGGCCACGTCAACGAAGTCAACGGCACGCCAAACAATCGTCCCAGCGGCAGGTGCAGCGCCGCCGCATACATCATGTGCGGATGGAACACCGTTCGTCCCTCCCACTCGATGCTCTCCTGCACCTCCGTCTCGGAAGCGACAAAGAAATGCCGCGCGCCCAGCGCCCATCCCGCCGCCAAGAGCGCCGCCGTGTATAGGTGCGTATCTGTCACCTCGTTGACGTGCACCGGATAATCAAGCTGACGGCTGAATCCGTTGTCCCAACTCGACCGGAAATCCGAGCGCACTTCGATCAACCGCACCGGTCGCCGCCGCACAATCTCCGTCAATACCTGCCGGCGGCGCGTCGTCAGATGATCTTGCAAGGGCGGCATCGGCGAGGTCGTCGTCACCAACACCGGCGGCTCCGCGCGCTCGCACAACAGTCCCGCCTGCAACAGGCTGTCCTTGCCGCCGCTGAACGCCGCCGCGCAGGTTCCGTCGCCGCCTTGTGCCGCCGCCAACTGCGCCCCGTCCATTTCAAACTCGATCTCCGCGCCAGTCACCGTCCGTTTCCGGTACGCTTCCAGGCTGTTGATCTGTGCCTCCAGAAAACGCCTCCAGAAACCGCCCCAGCCCGGCGGCAACCGCACCGGCAATCTCACCTTGCATGGACGCAGAAAAATCCAGTGCGCGTGCAGGCACAGCAACCCAATCCCCCACGCCAGCGAGGCGGGCAATGAACCGACATCAACCGTTTCAGGAAACTCCAGCGCGAACGACGTGCGCTGATACAACGGCGTCGCCGGCTCGACACGCCAGCGGAACTCGATCCGGTGCGGTTGAACGACGGGCGGTTCGAGGGTGATGACGTTCATAAGAGAAGATGGCGCGCGGATTCTTCCGGCGACTCGGTGTGCGGGTTGATGACGCGACAGCGGTCGTCTTGCGGACGTTTCGCCGCTGTCATCTTGACGTGATAATATTCGCCAGCGGCCACGGCGATGTTCGGGATGCCGAGCACGTTGGCCACCACGATGGCGTGGTAGCGGGACGAGACAATCGCGTCGAACTCGCACAACTTGGTCACCGCATCACGCAGGTCTGTTGTCCACGGTCTGACCAATCCATCGTCCAATAACTCCCGCGTCGTCGCATAATCCAGTTTCGCATCGGAATGAAAACAAAACCCGCCCACGTCTTCCGCCTGCAACGCCGCGAGCAACCCGTTCCACCAACGTTTCGTGCGTGGCCAGTCCGCGTCGCCGTGTTGCGGAAAAATGCAGATGCCGACCTTTAAGCGTTTTCCGTCGCGCGCGCGACGTGTCAGCCCCGGCATCACCTCCGCGACACGGAACCCGTCGTCCCATGCCTGCCGCGCCGGCAAGTCGTGTTCCCGGCAAAATGCCAGCGACGAGGCATCTCGCACGACGAGGTCGGCGCCGCGCAACGCCTCCGCCACGAACGCCGCCTCGCCGCGGTTGTTGAACGGGCCGATCCCAACCGGCGCGCTGCTCACCGGCACCCGCGCCGCCTTCGCCGCCAACACCGGCAACAAATAGTAATTCGGGCCAAACATCCCCGTTAGATAACCGCCGCCAACCAGATACAATTGACGTGATTGCTGGACGAGTTTCATCCACGACGAGGCCGGTTGATCAGCCAGACGAAACTTTGGCAATCGCCAACTGTTCAGTCGCAGCCGTCGCGACACGCTGCGCGCGAGCCGTCGCAACCCGGCATCGCCGCGCGGCTCGAACGCCGCGACGGGAACATCCGGGAAAAACTTTCGAGTGCCGTTTGGGTCGGCGCTGAGCACGCAGACGGAATCGCCAAACCGTTGCCGCGCGTCGCGCAACGCGATGGCCAGCGTCAGCTTGTCGCCGACGTTGCCGCCGGCGTAGCCGCCCCATAAGACAGCTTGGACTGATTCGTTCAACGCGGCTGATTTTGCCGAAGCAATCGTTTCTGACAAGTCATATTGTTCAACAACACATCGTTTGTTAGTGTGTCCGCGATGGCCAACCAGTATTACAGCGCCGACGAACAGCGCGCCGAGAAGGTGCGCGAACTGTTTGCCGCCATCGCCCGCCGCTACGATCTGCTCAACGATGTGATGAGCCTTGGCCTCCATCGGCGCTGGAAACAACGGCTCGTCAAACTCGCTTCTGAATGTGGGAGCGGCCTCAGCGCCGCGACGGGGTTCGGTCGCCGCACTGAGGCGGCTCCCACACTGGTGGTTCTCGACCTCTGCTGCGGCACCGGCGATATCGCGCGACGTTTCACCGGTCGCGTCGTCGGAGTGGATTTTACTGCCGACATGTTGCGCATCGCCACCGCGCGAACGACACGCGTCTGTTGGGTTCGCGCCGACGCCTTGAAGTTGCCGTTTCCCGACGTCAGCTTCGATGTCGTCACCGTCGGCTACGGCCTGCGCAACCTCGCCGACCTCGAAGCCGGCCTCCGTGAAATCCGCCGCGTCCTCCGTCCCGGCGGCAAACTTCTTTCGCTCGACTTTGGCAAGCCGGAGAACGGCGCCTGGCGCGCTCTTTACTTCGCCCACCTGCGCTTTTGGCTCCCAATTCTCGGATGCATCTTTGTCGGCAACGCCGACGCCTATGGCTACATTCTGACCTCGCTGCAGAATTACCCGGCGCAGCGCGGCGTTAGAGAGATGATGGAACGCCACGGCTTCACCGACTGCGGCTTCGAAGAGTTCTGCTTCGGCGCGATGGCGATCAATTGTGGAAGGAAACAATGATGAACTTCGTTGCTTCGATTTGTCTGCTGGCCGCGATGCACTGGGGCGACGCGACGCGGAGCGGGCGGCCGTTTGCGAAGGACCCGTCGGTGATCAGGTTTGATGGCCGTTACCTGATGTACTACTCGATGGCGCCCTCGACCAACCCGGCCGCGCCGAAAGGCTGGGCCATCGGCGTCGCCGAGAGCCGCAACCTCACCGACTGGAAAAAGATCGGCGAGATTCTACCGGAACAGGATTGCGAGAAGAACGGCATCGTCAACGGCCGGATCATCCTCCTCGACGGCAAGCTCCACCTTTTCTACAACACCTACGGCAACCGCGAGAAGGACGCGCTTTGTCACGCGACCAGCGCCGACGGCCTGCGGTTCACGCGCGACCCGACCAACCCGATCTGGCGTCCGACCGGCGACTGGAACAACGGACGCGCCATTGACGTGGACGTCGTCGAGTGGGGCGACAAACTCATCCAATACTACGCCACGCGCGACCCGACCGGCAAAATCCAGATGCTCCACGCCATCGCCGCCGACCGCAAATCCGATTTCGGTCGCGCCGCATGGAAATCGCTCTGCGACGACCCCGTGCTAAAGCCCGAACTGCCGTGGGAGACCAAGTGCATCGAGGCGCCGTCGGCCATCAAGCGCGGCGACACGCTCTACCTGTTCTACGGCGGAGGCTACAACAACGACCCGCAACAAATCGGCTGCGCTGTCAGCAAGGACGCTGTTCATTTTGAGCGGCTCTTTGTCGAGCGTCCGCTTCTTGCCAATGGCAACCCCGGTGACTGGAACTCCAGCGAGTCCGGTCACCCCGGCATCTTCGTGGACGACGACGCCCAAGGGTACATGTTCTACCAAGGCAACAACGACAAAGGCCGCACGTGGTTCCTCTCGTGGGTGAAGCTTGCATGGAAAGGAGAACGTCCATGTATTGTGCAGCCAGTAGGATGCCGGTAGTCGGTAACAACGAATCGAATTGAAGTCGGCGGTTGACCACTACGCCATCGCCCCGCTATGATACCTCGTACTACGAGGTATCATCCATGAATCGAGATGAGTTTGCGAGGAATCTGGCGGCGGGCACGTATGACTTGATTGTGCTCGATGTGCTGCGCGACGGGCCGAGCTACGGCTATGGCATCAACCGTCGCATCTTCGAACAATCCAGACACACGATCCGATGGAACGAAGGGACCCTTTACCCCGTGTTGCACCGCTTGGAAAAGCGGGGCCTGATCGCCAGCGAGTGGATAAGGCCAAAGCGCGGTCATGAACGTCGCTACTATCGCCTGACCGCCCGGGGCCAACGCGTCTGGCGCGAGCAGCGCGCCCAATGGCGCACTCTCAGCCGCGCCGTCAACGCCCTGCTCGGCTTCTGAAGCGACGGGATCGTGTCTGCCGTAAGACGCTGATACCTCGTAGTGCGAGGTATCTTGGTTTTGGGGATGGGTGGATTCAACGACGACTTGCGCCGCGAGCTTCTGCGCTTGTTCTCCACCGGCCACAGGATGTAATCTGTCGGTGACCTGTGAAAGTTACTTCGCATGTATTTCTTCCGGTTTTGGTGTTCCACTTGCAGATGGGTTGCCTGCTGGCCGGCACAATGCAGGCTGAGTTCGGGGTTTACTGGCCACCAGATTCCAGAAGTAAAGCCCTGTTGCACGGCACGGTGTCTGCACAGACAACCAACCTCGACGTGAATGCCCGCCTCGTGAAGATCGTTGTCACACTCACGCGTCCGCAGGATGAAGCGGCGCGCGAGTTCTGGAACAAGCAGTTGGCGTTTCCGGAATACGCTTGGATGAAGGAGGTACGGGTGTGGGACGCAAAACGGCGATGGCTCTGGCCAAACCTGCCGTATTTGTTGCGGCTGCACGGGATTGAACGCCTTGAGCGGTACGGCGGCGTGGACCCGGACAAGGGTGTGGACAACGATTTCGCCGCGGTGCTACTACGGAAATTCAGTGCTGATGGAAAGACCGAGTCGGCAGAGACAAAGCAGATGCCGTTGGCGTCTGCTGAGCGGCACCCGGTGGGAGTGAGGGGAGAAACGAACCGCGAGACGATCGTGCACGCAGCGCGCTCCGACGAATTTACGCTGCACTTGCGAGGCGAAGGAAGAATCTGCGTCTGATTGATCTATGCGGACTTCCTCGGCGCCAAACCGCCAAAGGACTGGCCGAAAACGCCGGAGTACGCTGGCGGCATCCTCGCCTATTTCCTAGCCGACGACAAACCCGGCGACGAAATCAAACTGCAACAGATGACACCGTCGCAAAGCACTGGCTTCGACTGGAAGCCGTGGGCTGAACAGGCACGTCAACTCGACGGCGTCGAATCTCCCGCCTGCCTGACCGACCTCGATTCGAAATAGCTGATACCGCACCCCCTGATGCGGCAGAATGACATGCACCGCAAAACAATGATACCTCGTAGTACGAGGTATCTTGGTTTGTTGTGACGAGTTTGTCCGGCGGTTGTCAGACATCTTTCGTCCAACATCGGAGCGAGAGGGGGCGGCCGGAACAAAACCGGAACACTGAACCGTCATTGTCGCAGCCGGGATTTTTGTTCCGGCGGGTCAGACCAGCTTGTCCATCCAGCGTTCGTCCACTTGGACGTCGAGATCGAGGAAGACTTTCCGGTTCATGGCGACTTCGAGTTCTTTGCGGGCGAAGCTGCCGATGTCGCGAATCTTCCGGGCGCCTTGGCCGATGAGCATTCGTTGGTGACGTTCGTCAGTGGTGAGAATGACGGCCTTGATGTAGAGCAACGGCTGGCCGTCCTTGGTTCTCTTGTCTTCGACTTTCTCGAGGTGAACGGTCGCAGTGTAGGGGACTTCTTGCGAAGTTTTGAGGTAGAGTTTTTCGCGGATGAGTTCGGTGATCCAGAATTCGTTGGTGACGTTGGTGACTTGGCCTTCGGGATAGTGCGGCTGGCCAACGGGCAGATGCCGGAAGATGGCGTTGATGACAAGGTTGATGTTCTTCTCTTTGAGCGCGGAGACTTCGATGACGCTGGCGTATTGCTCGCCACGCTCCAACCAACTCTGACGGAAGGGATGGTCGGGCAGGTCGAGCTTGTTGAGGACAAGTAGCTTTGGCTGGGTGACGTGACCGACCAGTTCGATGACGCGATGGTCTTCCGGACCGATGGGACGCGTCGGGTCGACGACGTGGACAATAACATCAATGCCTTCGAGGGCGTCGCGGACTTTATGATGCAGATTCGTCACGAGTCTGCTCGGTTGAGTCTTGAAGATGCCGGGGGTGTCAACGAAGACGATCTGGCCCTCAGGCCGGTTGACGATGCCGTGGTAGGTGTCGCGCGTGGTCTGCGGTTTCGGCGTGACGATGGCAATCTTGGTGCCGACCAGCGCGTTGAGCAATGTGCTCTTGCCGACGTTGGTGCGGCCAACGAGAACAGCGAGACCGGATTTGAAGTTGGGCTTGTCCATCGCGGCGGAGTCTAATGCGAAGGTTGCATTGGAGACAAGATGCTTTATCTTCGCCAAGCATGAAGAAGTTGTTGCCAGCGCACCAGAAACATCCGCGCGAGTTCGAGGACTTCAAGTTCGTGTACCCAGTCCTCTCGCGGCGCAGCGGCGGCATCTCCATCGGGTTGAACGTGAACCCGGACCGCCACTGTTGTTTCGATTGCATCTATTGCCAGGTGGACCGCACAACGGCGGCGACAGTCAAACGTTTTGATCTGGCGACGGCGGAGAAGGAACTCGCAGTGATGTTGGAGTGGGTGGCCTCAGGCGCGCTGGCCCGGTATCCGCAGTTCCGCGGTGTGCCGGCGGAACTGATGCGGTTGAAAGACGTAGCGCTCAGCGGTGACGGCGAACCGACGATGTTGTCG
>CAZNOK010000039.1:0-30397 GCA_964574605.1 uncultured Verrucomicrobiota bacterium | reverse complement strand
GTGGGGAATAAGCGCCTTTGAATTTACTCAAGAAAAGGGTCTGATCGCCGCCGTGCAGGATATAATCGCAGACATAATCAGTCTCCTCGAGGGTAAAGACCACCAAGTAATGTCCGCAGCCATTAGCGGCGGCGCGCGAGGAGGTAGCCTTAGTTTCCTCGTGCCAAGCCTTGCCATGGATGATGCTGGTGAAATTATCGCCGGCATAGTGCCGGACCCGTTTCCAGACGCTCATCACGTCGCCGCAGGTGGTGTCCACGAACTGGCAACCCTTGGCTTTGAGCTTGTTCATGATCTCGACCTGCGCGCCGAAGGCGGGGATGATGACGACATCATTGGCGGTCAACTGATCAATGTCGGCGCTCTTGTGCGGGCCGGAGAGGAACTTGATGCCCATGGCGAGAAGCTGGTCGTTGACTTCGGGGTTGTGGATGATTTCGCCGAGGATGTAGATGTCGCGGTCGTGGAAAAACTTCCGGGCGGCGTACGCGAGGTCAATGGCGCGTTCGACGCCATAGCAAAAACCGAACTCCTTGGCGAGACGAACCGTCAACCCTGCCGCTTCGAGGACGCAGCCGCGCTGGCGGAGTTTCTCGACGATCTGGCTGCGGTAATGTTGTTCAACCTCTTTGCGCACGGCTTCCATGATGTCGGGGCGACGGAGGTTGACGCGCGCGGGTTTGGTTGTGTTTTCGGCGCTCATGTCAGGCTTGCAGCGAGCCGTTTTCGGTCTCGCGCGGTGCGAGCACGGCTTCGATCTCGGCTTGTTCCTCGCGGGTGATGGGCGCGAGGAACGTGGCGGTGGCGTTCTCTTCCAACTGCGCGGGATTCTTCGCGCCGACCAGCGCGACAGTGACGCCGACGTGGTGGAGCACGAACTTGATGGCAAGTTGGGAAAGATGAAAACCGTGGCGCTGGGCAATGGGCTTCAGGCGCTGGACGATCTCCACATTGCGTTCGAACTCGGCGTGGTTGGCCGCCTCCAGCCACTTGCTGCGAATGTCGTTCGGATCGAACCGCGTCTGTTTGTCGTACTTGCCCGACAACAGGCCGCGGGCCATCGGGCCGCGCGCGAGGAACGCGATGCCACGGGCGCGACAGTAGGGGATGAGTTGGTGTTCGGCGCGGCGGTCGAGGAGATTGTAGTTCGCCTGCACGACGGCGAGGTTGCGGTGGGCGTCGAAACTCTCGACCATGTCGAGGTCGTTGGTGGAAATGCCGAAGAACCGGATTTTGCCTTGGCGTTGAAGCATCTCGAAAGCGTCGAGGAACTCGTCCCGTCGCATCGTCCGCCAGAGATGGCATTGATAGAGATCAATGCGGTCAGTCTGAAGGCGGCGCAGGCTGGCGTCGCAAGCCTTCAGGATGTAATCGCGCGATTCATTAATGGTGCGACGATTCTCCGCATCGTGCCAGAAACCGACTTTGGTGGCGATATAGACGCGGTCGCGGCAACCGATGTCCTTGAGGGTCTTGCCGAGGACTTCCTCGCTGTGGCCCCAGCCGTACATGTCGGCGGTGTCAAAAAAATTGATGCCGAGATCCACTGCGCGCCCGACGGTGGCGATGGATTCGGCGTCGGTGACGCCGGTCCAGCCGTCGGGCTTGCCGTCGAGGGTGATCGCGCCGCCGAACTGCCAGCAACCGAGTCCCACCAAGCTCACCCGCCAGCCTGTTTTGCCGAAAGGCCGATGTTGCATGTTGCTTTTTCAGTACCCCAACCGGCGGCGCTTGGCAAGTTGTCTTCTTGCGGTTGACGCTATGCGGGTGTTGTGGCACGGTGCGGCTCCAACAGTGATCAATCTTCGACAAACGGCCAAATTCCTCGGCTCCCTGAAACTGGCGGTGCCTTTACTGAGCATTCTGACGGCAGTGCTGATCTGGGCCACATTCTACGAATCGCGCACATCCACCGCCGCAGTGACGGCGCTCGTGTACCGGAGTTGGTGGTTCAACGTCCTGCTCGGTGCGCTTGGCCTGAATCTCAGCATGGCCGCCGCGCTGCGCTGGCCGTGGAAACACCACCAAACGGGATTTGTCGTCACCCACGCGGGACTGATCTTGATCCTCGGCGGCTGCAGCGCCTCGTTCCATTTCGGCACCGAAGGACTGATGGGACTGCGCGTTGGCGAACGACCCAGCAACACCGTTCAACTGGAGGACCGCGCCCTGACCGTCATGTCGCCGCAGACGACACGGACGAGATTGCGTGTGGATCGCCGCGGCAACGTGCATCCAAACGCAGTGACATTACCCAGCGGTCTGCGGCTGACGCTGGATGAGTTCTACCCGAACGCCAGAAACGAGACGATTGTGCGCGAAGGCGGCTCCGAACGGAATCCTGCGGTCTGGTTGTGGCTCGGAAGCCCGTCGGTCCAGCACAACGTCCGGCAATGGTTGATGGCGAACGACCCGCAAGCCAACCGGATGATGTTGGGACCGGCGTTGCTGGAGTTTTACGCCGCCAAGGATCAAGCCGAGGCGAAAGAGTTGACGGCGACATCATCGGTGCAAGGCTTGGCTTTCCGAGTGGTTGCGTTGCCGGACAACTCGTTGCGGTATGTGTCCAGTTCGCGCACCAACGTCAAGAGTGGCGCGCTCACAATCGGCGAGCCGATCGCGCCCGGCTGGATGGATTTTCAAGTGACCGTTGCGGGTTGCCTGACCAACGCGGTCGCGAAGGAACAAATCGTGCGGTTGCCCGACGATCCGGAACAAAACCAGAACGCGCTCCGCATGACCGTCCACGGCAGCGGCGAGCCGCGCAGCGCGTGGCTGTTGTTCGGGCATCCGATCCAGTTGGGATCGCTGCAACTGATGTTCGCGTGGAACATGATGCCGTTGCCGTTCACGGTGGCACTGGAGGATTTCGTCATCGAGCGCGACGAAGGCAGCCACAACGTCGCCGGCTGGACGAGCAAGGTGCGCTTCACCGATTCCGCCACCGGCACCGAGAAACGCGCCGACGTTTGGATGAATCATCCGGCCGTGTTCAAAGGCTACAAGTTTTCCCAAGCGTCGTGGAACCCGCAGGACTTGAAATACACGGTGTTGCAGGTGAAGAAGGATCCGCTCTGGGTGATCGTGCTGACGTGGGGCGGCTCCGGCTTGACGATCCTCGGCATCGCATTGATGTTCTACGCGCGACGGTGGGCCTGACAATGATGAAACGAATGCTGATCCTGTTGATGTTGTTGACTGCGATTGCCGGTGCGCAAGAACTCGATTTTGGTGCGCTGCGAGTGATTGCCGTCCAGAAGGACGGACGCAAGAAACCGCTCGACACCGTCGCGAACGAAGCCGCCCAGCGCATTACGGGCCGACGGAAAGAGCCGATGGAATTTCTCTTGTCGGTCTGGTTCCAGACGCGTGACTGGAAAACAATGCCGGTTGTGCTGTTGACGCACCGCGAGTTGAAGCAACAACTCAACTTGCCAGTCGAGCAGAAACATTTTTCCGTCCAACAACTCGCCGTGCCGGCGTTGCGGGCGACTGTCGAGCGCGCCTCGCAAAAAGATTCCCATGCGCAAACGGACATCGAACGCGAAGCCGTCGCGCTCGACCAGCGGATTCAAACGCTCGCCGCACTCGCCGAGCCGGACGCGCTCGCGATTGTGCCGCACCCGACCGACGAAAAAGGCCCGTGGAAGCCGGTCCCGAAAACCGGAACAATTCCGGAACTTGTCGCAGCGGTGCGCACTGCGTTTGTCAAGCGCGATCCGGCGGCGTTTCTTGCGGCGTCGCGCGAGCTTGAGGCGGCGCTGCGCGCGGTCAGCCCGAAGGTTTATCCGAGCCGCGAAAGCCTCGCTCGCGAAGTCCACTACAACAGTTTCCATCCGTTCCGCAAAGCGGAGTGGCTGTACGGACTGGGGTTCGTGCTGTTGCTGGCGACGTGGCCGATGCGCAGCCGCGCCGGCTACTGGGTCACCGTGACGGCGTTCACCGCCGGCGTGCTCGTGCACGGATACGGGTTTTATCTGCGGACGGTCATCTCAGGTCGGCCACCGATCACCAACATGTATGAGTCCGTGGTGTGGGTCAGTTTCGGTGCGGCCTTGTTTGCGCTGGTGCTGGAACTGATTTTCCGTCCGCGATTCTACCTCGCCGCGGTCGCGCCGGTGGCGACGGTGATGTTGGTGCTGGCTGACATGTTCCCGGCGGTGATGGACCCGGGCATCGGGCCGCTGGTGCCGGTGTTGCGGAGCAATTTCTGGCTGGCCGTGCACGTGCCGGCGGTGACGCTTGGTTATTCGGCGTTCGCGGTGGCGATGGCGCTGGGGCACGTCGCGCTGGCACACTACATGTTCAAGCCCGGGGCGCGCGACACGATTGACCGGTTGGAGCATTACATTTATCGGGCGATGCAGATCGGTGTGTTGCTGCTGGCGGCGGGCACAATCCTCGGCGGCATCTGGGCGCATTACGCGTGGGGCCGGTTTTGGGGATGGGACCCGAAGGAGACGTGGGCGTTGATCTCGCTGTTGAGCTACGTGATTCCGTTGCACGGGCGATTGGTCGGCTGGCTGCGCGGGTTCGGGTTGACAGTGTCGAGCGTGCTCTGTTTCCTGACGGTGTTGATGGCGTGGTACGGCGTGAACTTCATCCTTGGCAAGGGGCTTCACGCCTACGGCTTCGGCACCGGCGGCACGCAATATGTGGCGGTGTTCGTCGTCTTGGAACTGGGGCTGGTCGGTTCTGCCCTCTTGCGCCGCAAACGTGCCCAAATATGACTTGTCTCTTGCCATGTTTTGAGCATCCTATGGGAAGTCGTGGGCCGGCGTGGGTCCACGTGTTTGCATGAGTGACTCCATTACAGGATCAACCGCTGTCATACCGGGCCAACTCGGCCACTACGATGTGGTCGAGAAAATCGGCCAGGGTGGAATGGCCATCGTTTACCGGGGAATCCAGCCGTCGTTGAACCGGCCTGTGGCCATCAAGGTCTTGCCGCCCCAGTTCGCGACCACGACGGAACTGCTCGCCCGTTTCGACCGCGAGGCCGAGATCGTCTCGCAACTCGCCCACTCGAACATCGTGCAGGTCATTGACCGTGGCCGGCAGGACAACCTCCTGTACATCGTCATGGAATATGTCGAGGGCGACAGCCTCGACAAGCTCATCCGAGGCGGCAAGCTGACCGTCTCGCAAGTGATCCACTACGCGTCGCAGATCTGTGATGGCATTGACTACGCCCACAAGGCCGGCGTCATCCACCGCGACCTCAAACCCGCCAACATCCTCATTGACCGGCGCACCGACCGCGTGAAGATCGCCGACTTCGGCATCGCCGCGCTGGAAGAGACCCGCGGCGCGCTCGCCACGCTGACGGCAGAACGAAGCGTGATCGGCACGATGAATTACATGTCGCCCGAACAGCGCGTGGATTCACACGCCGTCACCTCGGCGACGGACGTATTTTCGTTTGGTGTGATTCTCTACGAGATGATTACGGGCAAACTGCCCGTGGGTCATTACAAGGCGCCGAGCTTGATTCGTCCCGACATCCCGCTGGGGCTGGACACCATTGTGAATCGTTGTCTGGCTGAGTCGCCCTCCGACCGTTACGCCAGCGCCGGGGAGGTTCGCGACGAACTCCAACGCCTGACGATCCGTCACACGGCGCCGAAGTCGTTCTCGGTGTTGGGCCGTCTCAACAAGCGCCAGCAATGGTACGCGCTCGGAGGGGCAGCCGCAGGCGTGTTGCTGTTGCTCGTGGTGGTCGCTGCCATCGTCGGACACTTCCGCAAAGCCGTTCCACCCCCGCCAGTTGTCGTCGCATCCCCATCCGCGCCAGCGGTCAAACAACCGTCTGCGGAGGAACTCCGCGCGCAAGCACAGCGCCGTGAGGAGGAAATACAGGCCCGCGCACAGGACATGCGAATCCAAGCTGACTACGACCGTGCGCAAGGTTTGATGCGGGAAGCCAAGTGGGCCGAAGCGATCACCATCCTGACCGGGCTGGTGCAACAACATCCACAAAGCTCTCTTGCTCCGGAGAGCCAGTTTGCCATCGCCACCGCCTGCGTGGAACTGGCGGACCGGGAGCGGAGCATTCTGGAGTTCAACCGCGTGATCCGCAATTATCCGCAATCCCCGCGTGTTCCCGACGCCGTCATCCGGAAATGCCGCGCCGAAAGGGAAGGCAGCCGTCAGCAACGGCTCTTCGGAGGTCCCACTTGGGACGCCAAGCTCCAGCAACGCTTGCTGGCCGAAGTTCAGGATGTCCTCGCCAAGCAACCGACCGGCGCGCACGCGGCGCCGGCGTTGGAACTGATTGCTGACATCGCCGAACCGCCTGCGCTGTCGGACGCGAAGACGGCGGCGGACGCATTGATGAAACGGTACGCACTGGCTCCGGACGGTGCGGCCGATTTCCTGTATCGCGCCGCCGATTTGTACGACCGCAGAGCGAAGGACCCGGCCGCAGCCGCCGCTGCCTATGACAAATTCGTGAAAGACTTTCCCTCGGACAAACGGACGCCGCGGGCGCGCAGCCGTCTGGAACAACTTCAACGGAGCCCCCAGCCATGACCCTCGCAAACGCGGCATCGCTAACGCCATACGAGCCGGGATTGATGTTGCTGGTGGTCGCGGGGATTCTGGTGGCCGGCGCCGGGATCGTGCGCGCGTTTTTTGCGCTCAAGCTGATCAAGCGGTACGAATGGATTCTGCCCGTGCTGATCTTCCTGACGGGCGCGCTCTGGCTGTTCCTGCGGGTCGGACAGTTCCTGGACGTGCCGAACTTGTCGGCATTGGTCGGTTTCATGTTGTCGTTTCTTGTGTTCCTGGCGGTGCTGATTCCGGCGGCGCGGTGGGTGTTGCCGTCGCGCGCGTTGCTTACGCGCGGCGGTGTTCCTGTGTTGCTGCGATGGATGGCGGTGGTCGTGTTGGCCGCCGTGGGGATGTTCGTGCTGTTGTCATGGGCGTTTCCGGGGCTTAACTTCACACCGGTATTCATCACCTCGGGTGTCGTGTCCATCGTGCTCGGCTTGGCGCTTCAGGATTTGCTCGGCAACCTGATGGCCGGCATCGTGATGAGCGTGGAACGGCCGTTCAAGATCGGCGACTGGATTCGGATCGGCTCGATTGAAGGCGCGGTTGTGGAACAGACGTGGCGGACAACACTGATCCGCACGAGGGAAGACGATCACGTGCTGGTTCCCAACAATCTCGCGGCTCGGGAAGTCATGGTGAACTATGATCGTCCCACTCCCAATCATCTTGTGAAGATTTGCGTCGGCGTCGCCTACGACACGCCCTGCGGCGTGGCGATTGATGCATTGTTGGACGCCGCTGCGAAGGTCGAGGAAGTTCTGCGCACACCGGCCCCGATGGTGTGCCTGAAAGATTTCCAGGACTCCGCGGTCCTTTACGAACTGCGTGTCTGGATTGACAATTACGGGTCGCTGCACGGCATTGAGAGCGAGGTGCGGAAACAGATCTGGTACGCGTTCAAACGGCATGGCGTCAGCATTCCGTTCCCGCAACGCGACGTGAATCTGCGCCAAGTCGTCGATCCGCAGCGCGAAACCTGCTGCCGTCTTGTCGTCACAGGCGGCCCGTTGCGCGGCACCATGGTCGCGCTGGACAAAGGCGCCACCGCCATTGGCCGGGCTGCGGACAACAAGATCATCATCGCGGACCAGCACGTCTCCAGTCATCACGCTGTCATCGAATCAGAGAAAGGCGGCGGGCATCGGTTGCGCGACCTTGGCAGCCGCTACGGAACGATGTTGAACGGCCAACTCGTGGAGTCGGCCCAACTCGCCCAAGGCGACGAGATCCGGATCGGCCCCGTGGCGCTGGTGTACGAGGCCCACGCCGCACCGCCGTCGGTGCGCGCCGAACGGCGCGTGGTTCTCTCACCACCTGGCCGTCATCCGTCTGACGGCGCCACGACAGGCACCAGTGACGGTAAGTCGTCGGCATGAGCGATAAACTTGGCAGCAGCGAGGCTGTTGTGTATAGAAAGAGGGAGAAATGAGTCTGACACTGTTAATCATCGTGGCGGCGGGTATTCTTGCTGCTGGGTATCGTTGGTACGGGCGCTTTCTCGAACGTAAAATGCAGGTGGATGCGGAGCGCAAGACGCCGGCGCACACCGAGTGCGACGGCGTGGACTATGTGCCGACGAAACCATTGATCTTGTTCGGCCACCATTTCAGTTCCATCGCCGGGGCGGGGCCGATCGTCGGGCCGATCATCGCGGGGTTGGCGTTCGGCTGGGCACCGGCGCTGTTGTGGGTGCTCATTGGATCGGTCCTCATCGGCGGTGTGCACGATTACGCGTCGCTGATCGCCAGTGTCCGTCACCGCTCCCGCTCGATTGGCGAGGTCTGCCGGCAATACCTCAGCCCCAGCACCTACTACTCGCTTCTGGTGTTCACTTGGATCGCGATGGTTTACGTCATCATCGTTTTTCTGGACCTGACGGCATCGAGTTTCGCGCCAGGGCCGGGCGAGTTGAAGGAGCAGGGGGGCGCGGTGGCGACGGCATCGCTGCTCTACATCGGGCTGGCGACCTTGTTTGGACTGTCGGTGTACCGGTGGAAATTCTCGCTGACGAAAGGCTCCGCTGTCTTCGTGCCGCTGGTCTTCGTGGCGTTGTGGGTGGGATTGAAACTGCCCTTGACGTCGGACATGGTGCCGTCAATCGCGGGGTCGGCAAAGAACACGTGGAGCGTGGTGTTGATCGTGTACTGTTTCGTCGCGTCGGTGTTGCCGGTCTGGCTGCTGTTGCAGCCGCGGGATTACCTGTCGGCGTATCTGTTGTTTGCGAGCTTGGCGGGCGGCGCGATTGGCGCGGTGGTCAGCGGCCTGAGCGGACAGGTGGCGATCAACTATCCGGCGTTCCGTGGCTGGTCGGACGCGCAACTGGGGTTGATCTACCCGACGTTGTTCATCACGGTGGCGTGTGGCGCCGTCAGCGGATTCCACAGCATGGTGGCCTCGGGGACAACCTCCAAGCAGCTTGACAACGAGCGTTCCGCCAAGCCCGTGGCTTACGGGGGAATGTTGACGGAAGGCATTCTGGCCGTAGTCGCGCTGGCGACAGTGATGGTGCTGGCGGGCAAACCCGGCGGTGGCCGGACGCCTGTGGATGTGTTTGCGGAGGGCGTGGGGCGGTTTGTGTCAACGTTGGGGTTGAGTCCGTCGGTGGGGACAACGTTTGGGCTGCTGGCGGTGAGCACGTTCCTGTTGACGACGCTGGACACCTGCACACGTCTGGCGCGATTCATTTTCGAGGAGTTGTTCCGCATGCGCGGCAAAGCCGCCCGCTACATCGGGACGGCGACGACGTTGTTGCTGCCGACGATCATGGTGTTTGTGGCGATCCCCGGCCCGAATGGGCAACCGATCCCGGCGTGGAAAGCGATCTGGCCGGCGTTTGGAGCGACGAATCAATTGCTGGCCGCGTTTGCATTGCTGGTGGTCCACACGTGGTTGCGTCATGAAGGTCGCAAAGCCGCGTACATCTTCGTGCCGATGGTCTTCATGTTTATTACCACGCTGATTGCGCTGACTCAATTGGTCTGGCAAAATCTGCTGGGCAGCGGTAGCGCGTTTGTGGGTGTGCTCAGTCTGATACTGTTCGTGCTGGCGTTGGTCGTGTTGATCAACGCGCTGCGGCGACGCGGCCCCTCGCCGGCCACGTCAGGGTAGCGGACGGTTTGGGCGGCGCGACGTCTTCGCCTTGGCGGGCGGCGCATTGGTCGTGACCGGCTGCTGCGGCGGTGGTGGCGCGGGTTCTGCGATGGTCTCCTTGAAGAGCGCTTGCCGCAACCAGTGAATCAGGACGCCGGGCAATTCCTTGACGGCGCGGAGTTGTTCGGCACCGTGTTGTTCGCCGCTGCAGGCGATCATCTCCTTGAAGTCGCGCGCGCGACCGCTCTGGCGCCGCGCATCCAACAGTCGGCGCGATGATTCGTACGCGAAGGTGTCGCGCACCGACACGATGATGCGCAGCGGCAGCCGCCGCAGTTCCGGAAACACGTCGTCAATGCGGATGTCTTTGTAGGCGAGACCGGGGCTGAACAGGATCAGTCCGGCCAAGCCCTCGTGTTCCTTGGCGTAACGGACGGCGAGATTCGCGCCGAGGCTGGAGCCGATGAGCACGATCCGTTGTTTGTCTATGGCCGGTTGTTCCTCCAGCCAGTCCACGGCGCTGTTGATGTCGAGGAGCAGATTCTGGAAATCGCGCTGGGTGAAGCTCTGGTAATCCACCAGTTGCGGCCCGGCGGAGGTGATGCGACGGGTGCTTTCGCCGTGGCCGCGAAAATCGAAACTCAACACCGCGATGCCGTTGTGTTGGAGCAGCAGGGGGAATGATCCCCACTCGTCGCGGTTCGAGCCAAACGAATGCAGCAACACCGCCGCCGGCAAGACCGCATTGGTGCTGCTGGCGGGATAGTAAGCCGCCGCGAGGCCAACGTCGTCGGGTGTTTGCAGGCGCAACATGCGGGCGCGGTCGGCGCGCGCCGCGTGCGCAACGAGACAAGCGGCGGCAAGCAGGAGGAATCGTTTCATAAGCGAGGCGACTCTAACACAGCGCCGATGGTTGCAATAGTTCTTTCTTCCGCTAGACTACCCGCACAATGAAACAAGTATGTTCCCTAGCCACGATGCTTCTGTGTTTGAGACTGGTTTGTTCCGCCGGCGATTGGCCGCAGTGGGGTGGAAACGATTTCGGCCGGAACATGGTCTCGGCAGAGACCGGAATCCCCGAATCATTCACAGTCAAGGGCGACACGCTCGACAACGTCCGGTGGGTCGTGCCGCTGGGCACCTACATCTACGGCAATCCCACCGTCGCCGGCGGACGTGTGCTTGTCGGCACCGATGATGACCTGTTGCGGGATGATCCGCGCTTCAAACGCACCCGCGGCGGGATGGTCTGGTGCCTCGACGAAAAAATCGGACGAATCCTGTGGCGCTTAGTGACCCCGAAACGAACCAATGACCGCTTGCCGCAAGACGCGCTCTATGGACAACAACACATCGGCACCTGTTCCTCGGCGGCGATTGTTGGCAAACGGGCGTTCCTCGTGACAACTGCCGCAGAAGTCCTCTGCCTCGATGTCAACGGCCAGGCCGATGGAAACGACGGGCCGTTCAAAGACGAGGCGAAATACATGGCCGCCGCTGCCAAGTCGCCGCTGACGCTTGGCCCGCAGGACGCGGACATCATCTGGAAATACGACCTGATTGACGAACTGGGCATCTGTCCGCACGACGTGGCAAGTGGTTCGGCCTTGGTGGATGGACGGTTCCTCTACATCGAAACATCGAATGGCGTTGATAAGCCCCACGAAAAATGTCTGCGCCCCGATGCGCCGACTTTCATCGCGCTCGACACGGAGACAGGCCGGTTACTGGCGACCGACACGGAAGGTTTGGGACACCGGATGTGGCATACCGCCTGGGCCCCGCCCTCGATGGGCGCGGTGAACGGCAAGAAGCTGGTGTTCTTTGGCGGTCCCGACGGCCTCTGTTACGCTTACGAGGCGTTGACGACCGTGCCGGACAAAACGGTTCACTTCAAGAAAGTCTGGCAATACGATTGTGTTCCGCCTCGCTACCGCGATCCGCTGGGTGACGGCAAGCCGTTCAACTATTACATCGGCGACAAGCGCAAGAAATACTCGACCAACAAGAACGACGGCAAGTTCATCGGTCCGAGCGAGATCATTTCCACGCCGGTGTTTTACAAGGATCGCGTCTATGTCACCATCGGCCAAGACCCGATGCACGGTCGCGGACGCGGCCTCTTGCACTGCATTGATGCAGCGAAGGGTGGCTGTATCTGGAGCTACGACGCCATCGAACGCACCATCGCCAGCGTGGCGATTGCCGACGGATTGCTCTACGCCGTGGACTTGCCAGGCCGCGTGCATTGTCTCGACCTCAAGACGGGCAAGCCGTATTGGGTATACGAGGCGAACGCCGAGACGTGGGCATCACCGTTGATCGCCGACGGCAAAGTCTTCGTCAAAACCAACAAGCGTCTTGTTCTCTTCGCCCTCGGCAAAGAGATGAAAGTGTTGGCCGATGTCCCCATCGGCTCCGCGAGTTCGCCGATCATCGCTAACGGCACGATGTTTGTATCCTCGACCCGCTCACTCTACGCCGTGCAAAAAGGCGCGAAGCTGGTGATGCCATCCGCCGCCTCACAGTAGGGGCGCACTGCGTGCGCCCCGCTCTCGCGCATCGCCGAACGAGGGGCGGACGCAGTCCGCCCCTACAACGATCATTCGACTGACGGATTTCCGTTGAAACGCGGCGAGTCGAGGTGTCTAATCCGCAATCATGCAAGCTGCAGTGCTCGCCATCATCGCCGCGGCGCTTGTGGCTGGAGAGAAGACGGAACATTTCGACCGCGACCCCGGCTGGGAAGGCTACAACAACCGCATGGAAGTCAAAGAGCAACAGACGCTCACTCAGGACTTCGGTTACAGTCCGGAGACACATGCCGTCGGCGGTCGCATCACGCGCGCGAGCAAGCTCGCTTACTATGCGGCCAAGCTGACCCCGCGCACGCTCAACGACCGGCTCTCCGTGTCGGGCGCGTTCACGTTCAGCGCGACGACCGGTGGCGGCGGCGTGTTTGTGGGCTGGTTCAACGACCAGCAGCCCGAGACGGCGCGGCCCACCAGCTCGCTCGGCATGAACTTCGATACCGAGAAGTCCGGCGCTCGCCTCGCCGTGCGCATGCTCAACTCCCACAATGAAAGCTGCGGCCACTTCGTCACCCATTACATCCCCGGCAAGTTCCGTCCCACGCCGTTGCGCGCGGGCGTCCGCTACCAGTGGACGCTCGACTACGACCCGAACGGCGCCGGTGGCAACGGCCAGTTCATCTACGCGCTGACGGGCCACGACAAGGACAAAGACCCGATTGATGGCCGCATCGTGGTGGACCTGCCGTCGGGCTTCAAGCAGACAGGCGCGACCTTCACGCGCTTTGGCATCGCGAACATGCGCAAAGCCGGCGGCACGCCCACGTTCTGGCTCAATGACCTCACGCTCGACGGCAAGCGGTATGATTTCAAAACCGATCCTCAGTGGGAGGGCGTCGGCAACCGCGAGAACTACTTCGAGGCCAATCCGAAAGGCGTGCAGAACTTCGGTTACAGCGCAACGAGTTTCGCCGGCGGCAAGCCGGGCGAGATCGGCGGAGTCGTCTGGCGCGGCCGTTACGCGAGCTACGGAGACCGTGTCGGGCCGTTCACGCTCGACCAGCCGCTCGTCGCGCACGGGCGCGTCGCACTCACCGGCGCGGACCCGGACTCCGACACATTCTTCGGCTGGTACCACAGTGGCGCGAAGGATCAGAAACAGGATGAACGCGCCGGCTACGTCAACTTCGTCGGCATCGCCATCGGCGGCCCGACGCGAGTCGGCCACTACTTCGCCCCGCAACTGCGGACGGCCAAAGGCGAGAAAGCCCATGTCGAAAAAGGACCGGTGCTCCGGCCTGACGGCAAACCGCACGAGTGGACGTTGTCCTACGATCCCGTCGGCAACGATGGACGCGGTGCCCTGACCGTCACGCTCGACAAAGAGACCGTGACGTTGAATCTCCGCGACAAAGTCCGCGCCCAAGGTGCGCAGCTTGATCGTTTCGGTATTTTCGCCTCCCACAACGGCGGCTCGAAGGTGAAGATCTGGTTCGACGACCTGACATACACCGCCAGTTGCTCCACAAAATGATCACGATAGGCGCATTGCTGCTCGCAGCAGCTTTGAAGACGGAAACCTTCGACCGCGACCCCGTCTGGGAAGGCCACAACAATCGCACGGCTCCCGCAGACGTGGAAACGGTGACGCAGGATTTCGGTTACAGCGCGACCAGCCGCGCGAGCAAGGAGAAAGGCGAGATCGGCGGCACGGTTTGGCGCGCGGTTCGTCCCGCGTGGTATGCCGAAACAATCAGCCCGAAGACGCTCGACGACAAACTCAGCGCGTCGGGCAGGTTCGCGATCACCGGCAAGGGCAGCAGCGCCGCGATCTTCGGTTGGTTCAACGCCAACCAGATCGAAGGCACGAGCCGCCCGTTGCAATCGCTCGGTTTGCAGATTGGCACCTCGAAGGACGGCGGCATGGTCCACATCCGGCTTCACACCGCGCAGAATCAATCCGCGGGCACGCTCATTCCGCCGAAGGAAGGCAAGAAGGAACACAACACCTTCCGCAACGACGGCACGCGCTACACTTGGAAGCTCGATTACGATCCGCATGCCGCCGACGGCAAAGGGCGCGTCACGTTCACCGTCCGCAGCAACCTGCCGAAGCCGGAGCCGTTCGAGAACAAGCCGTTCTCCTTCGATCTGCCCGACGGTTACAAGAAACAGGGCACCGTCTTCGACCGCTTCGGGCTGATCAACGGAACGAAACCCGGCGGCCAGACGACGGTTTATTTCGGCGACCTTGAACGCGATGGACAACCGCTGGACTTGCGAACCGACCCGCATTGGGACGCCGTCGGCAATCGCTCCACCAGCCCGAAAGGCGCGAGCAGCGCGAATGATTTCGGTTTCAGCAACACCTCGCGCGCCGGCGGCAAGTCCGGCGAAATCGGCGGCACGATCTGGCGCATGGGAAAACTCTGGGCCAGCTACGCCGACCGCGTCGGGTCATTGACGTTTGAGGACCGGCTCGAAGCGAGCGGCAAAGTCATGCTGGAAGTTGGCGCGCCGGACTCCGGCATGTTGTTCGGCTGGTTCAAAGACCGACCTCAAGACGCCGCGCCCGATAAGGCCGGCAGCTTTATCGGCGTCAGAGTGGCAGGCTCATCTCGCGTCGGTCACTACTTCGCACCGGCGTTCACAACCGCCAAAGGAACGGCGCGCACCGCAAGCAAAGGGCCAGTGCTGATTCCCGGCCGCGCGTATGACTGGACGCTGACCTACGATCCGACCGCCAAGAACGGTCTCGGCGTCGTCCGCGTGACGCTCGGCGGCGAGTCGTTCAGTCTCGACCTGAAGAAAGGTGACAAGGTGCAAGGCGGCCAGTTCGACCGTTTCGGTTTATTCTCCATCCACAACGACTCCGGCCACGCGCTGGTGAAAATCTGGTTCGACGATCTGAAATACACCGCCCAGAAATCCGCGCAGTAAACAAGGCGGAACATTTCCGGAACACGACGCCGACTTTCGCCTTGTCAATGTTCGCCGAATTGCTGAAGATACGTCCGTGAGCCGAACCGTAGATCGCTCCCATTGTGGGGATGAAAGTGACTGAGTTCAATGCGCATGTCGCCCGATTCCAAAATATCGACTTGGCTTCTGGCAACTGCGCTTGTAATTGTGCCTCTCGGAGTGCTCTTCTATTTGTCGCCTGAGATGAAGGATGCGAAGGACCTTGTTGGACTTTACGAAGGGGATGTCCCCTCATATCTCAGGCACCTTCAACTTCTGAGCAATGGTACTTATCGTTGCGAGGTTTGGATAACGAATAAGTGGACGGTTATGACGGGTGAATGGACGATGAGTACTAACAGGGAAGTTACCTGTAGTTTTCGCAATTTTCCGCACAGGGATGGAGAAGTATTTCGAGGGTGGTCCACGGGACCAGTGCAGAAAGGGGCTCGTTCGATAATGTTGTATGTGGGCGATTGGAAGGGGGAGGAGACTGCGATCTGGTTTTATAAGCAGCACCAATCTTCGCATGATGATCAACAGGCATCCAAGGGTCCGTCAACTCCATAAACCGGAAATTGCCCGCCCCAGGTGGGAACACGACGCTGTCGTTTGCGGCGACGCTGTGACTACGCCACGGCCTTGAGTTCGACCATCTTGATGGCGTTGACGCCGGATTTGCCAAAGGGACGCGGCAACGGTTTCCGGCTGGATTTTCGCGGCGCGTTGAGGCATTAGCTTTAGCACCAACGTGAAAACGACCTTCCTCCTCTTGCTGATGATCCTCACCTCATCCGCTCGCGCGGCCAACTGGCCCGCGTGGCGCGGCGACGCAGCCGGCAGCGGCATCACTACCGAAACCAACCTGCCGCTGAAGTGGAGTGACACAGAAAACATCCGCTGGCGCGTCAAACTGCCGGAGCGCGGTAACTCGACGCCGATTGTCTGGGGCGACCGCGTGTTTGTCACGCAGTCCATCGAAGCGGAGAAACGTCGCACCGTGATGTGCTTCCATCGCGCCGATGGACGGTCGTTGTGGCAACAGGGCGTCGTGTACGACAAACCGGAACGCACCCAGAAAAGCAATCCGTATTGCTCCGCCTCACCCGTCACGGATGGCGAGCGCGTTATCGCCAGCTTTGGTTCGGCTGGACTGGTTTGCTACGACATGAATGGACGCGAACTCTGGCGACGCGACTTCGATCCGCTCGATCACATTTGGGGCAACGCCTCGTCGCCTGTGCTCCACGACAACCTTTGCATTTACTACCACGGTCCGGGGCAAGGCACGTTTCTGACCGCACTGGATAAGAAGACCGGCAAGACACTCTGGAAGTTCGACGAACCAACATGGGACACCATAGGTCGCACCGATGGTTTTGAAGGCAAGACCGATGGCGTGGTCGGCACATGGAGCACACCGCTCGTTGTCGGTGGTGAACTCATCATGAGTTTTCCGATGGAAGTCATCGCCTTTGATCCGGCCACCGGCCGCATTCGTTGGCGTTGCGGTGGAGTGAGTCCGCTGGTCTATGATTCGGCAATTGCTGGTGAAGGTGTCATTGTCGCGATGGGTGGCTACCGGGGCAACACAGTCGCTGTGAAATCCGGACAACGTCTCTGGCATCAGGTCCGCGCCAAAGGCGGTATCGGTACCGGCGTCATCAAGAACGGTCACATCTATTTCCCCGCTGGACCGATTTCGTGTCTTGAACTCGCAACAGGCAACACTGTGTGGGAAGAGAAGATTCCCGGCGCCAAAGGCGGAAGTTGGTCGTCCATCTTGTTGTCCGGCGACCGCCTCTACCTTCCACTTCAATCCGGTGACATCGCCGTCCTCAAAGCTTCACCAAAATTCGAGGTGCTTGCCGTCAATTCGCTGAAAGAAAAGTCGAACTCCTCCCTCGCCGCGTCCAACGGCGAACTGTTCTTCCGCACCGAGCAAACCCTCTGGTGCATCAAGAAACCATGAAGATATTTCTAGCTGTATTTCTGGCGACCGCAGCGCTTGCTCAAGACCCACTCGTTGACGGCTGGAACAATCCGCCGTTGCCGGGGCGGATTCGTGCGTACTGGTGGTGGCTGAATGGCAACGTCACGAAGGAAGACATCACGCGAGACCTTGAAGAGATGAAGGCGAAAGGGTTCGGTGGTGCGTTGATCTGCGACGCGGGCGGCGCGTCGCAGGACGGCAATGACCCGGTGCCGCACGGCGTGTCGTTTCTTTCGCCGGAATGGCGCGCGCTTTACAAACACACGTTGCGCGAAGCAAACCGGCTCGGCTTGGAAATGAGCCTCAACATCCAGAGCGGCTGGAACCTCGGCGGACCGATGGTGACTGCCGATGATACGGGAAAGAAAATCGTCTGGACGGAACGAGTGGTGAGAGGGCCGGGCCGGATCGAACAGATGCTTGCAGCACCCGCTGGACGCGACGGGTATTACCGGGACAGTTTTGTCGTGGCATACCGCGTGAAACCAGAGGACGAGACGCAAAGCGTTTTTGCGGGGTTGAAATCGTGTTCCGAACAACCGGGCCGCGCGTTGTCATGTTTGGCCGATGGCGACACGAACACGTTCTGGATTTCGACGACGGGCAAGCTCCGAGTCGGACCGTCCCGCAAAATGCCGGCGTGGGTGCAGTTCGAGTTTCTGGAGCCGACGGAAGTCAAGCTTCTGACGATCCAGCCGCGTCCCGGTTACGGGCCGAAGGAGTGCGAGTTGCAAGTGTCCGACGACGGCAAGACGTTTCGTGTCATCAAAGCGTTCGTGGCCGATGAGAAACAGGAGACGACGGTGACGTTTGCGCCGGTCACGGGCAGCCTGTTCCGTCTGTTGGTGGTGAGCGCGTTTGATCGCGGGCAGCCGAAGGCGCCGCGCAACTGCCAGATTGCTGAACTGCGATTGTCGGGCAGGAAAGGTGTGTGGCCGAGCCAGGTCGCGCAAACCCGGCGGCTCCAACACTGGGAGGAAAAGGCCGGGCACAAGCCGCTGCATTTTTCGGCGCCGGACACGACGTTGTTGTTGGAGGAGCTTCCCAAGCAGCCGGGTGAGGAGGATACGGGCGCGGCCGGCGTGCTGGATTTGACAGGCAAACTTGCCCCTGACGGCATGTTGCGCTGGGATGCGCCGGCAGGCGTGTGGCGGGTGTTCCGTTTTGGCTGCACCATCGCCAATCGCGCGCACGTTTCGACTTCGAGTGACAACTGGAAAGGCTACGCGCTCGATGTGCTTGACGCGGGCGCGTTTCGCCGGTACTGGGACGCGGTCGTTGAGCCGCTGCTCGATGACGCCGGGCCGCTCGCGGGCAGCGCGTTGAAATATCTGCACACCGACAGTTGGGAGATTGAGCCGTTGAACTGGACGCCTACGCTGCGCGCTGAGTTCCAGAAACGGCGCGGCTACGACATGTTGCCGTGGATGCCGGTGTTGGCGGGGCGGATTGTGGAGAACCGCAACGCGAGCCACCGGTTCTTGCACGATTTCCGGAAAACCATTGGCGATCTGGTGATAGATAATCATTACCGGCCGTTTCGCGATGGCGCGCATCGTCGCGGGGTGCTGATTCACCCTGAATCGGGCGGGCCGCACGCGGTGCCGATTGACGCGCAGCGGTGTCTTGGTTTCAACGACGCGCCGATGAGCGAGTTCTGGGCGTGGTCGTGGCGTCACCGGATTGGCGATGAGAACCGGTTTTTCGTGAAACAACCCGCGTCGGCTGCTCACACCTACGGCAAACGGTTGGTGTTGGCGGAAGGCTTCACGACCATCGGGCCGCATTGGCAGGAGACGCTTTGGGACAATTTGAAACCGTCGTTCAACAAGGCGTGCTGCGAGGGCTTGAACCTGCTGGTCTGGCACGCGTTTGTCTGTTCGCCTCAGGAATTCGGGCTGCCCGGCATCCAATATTTCGCCGGGACGCACATCAATCCGAACACGACGTGGTGGCCGTTGGGCGGAACGTTCTTCGCCTATCTGAACCGTTGCCAGTTCCTCCTGCAACAGGGATTGTTCGTCGCTGATGTCGCCTACTACTACGGCGATCATGTTCCGAACTTCGCGCAACACAAACGGACTGATCCCGCCCGCGTGTTGCCCGGTTACGACTACGATGTCCTCACGGAAGAGGCGTTGGTGACGCGCGCGTCGTTCCGGGATGGACGGATCGTGTTGCCGGACGGGATGAGCTACCGCGCGTTGGTGTTGCGCGAGAACAAGGCGATTTCCCTCCCGGCGCTCCGCAAGATCGCCGAATTGGTAAAAGCGGGCGCTACAGTCGTCGGACCAAAGCCCTCGGAAGGAATGGGGCTGCGCGACGACGATGTCGAGATCAAACGGCTTGCCGGTGAGTTGTGGGACGGCGGACGAGTGTTGACCGGCAAGACGGCGCGCGAGGTGTTACTGGCGGCGGGGGTGAAGCCGGATTTTGAGTTTGCAGCGGAGAATCAGGTTGCCGATCTCGATTACATTCATCGGCGGGATGGCGGGGCGGAGGTTTACTTTGTTGCCAATCTCTCCAATAGCGTTACCCGCGCCCGATGCACGTTCCGCGCGGCCGGGATGAAACCGGAACTTTGGGATCCGGTCACTGGTGAACGATGCGGTGCCGCCACGTTCACGCAGAAGGAGGGGCGGACGACGCTGCCGTTGGAGTTTGCGCCGTATGGTTCCCTGTTCGTGGTGTTCCGGAAGACGGTTGGTGTACCGACTTCAGTCGGAACGGTGCCGCCTAAAGGCGGGACACCAACACGGACTGTGGCTGAACTCACCGGGCCTTGGGAAGTGGCGTTTGGAAACAAGAAGATGACGTTTGAGAAGCTGGCAGATTGGACAACGGTGCCGGAAGTTCGTTACTTCAGCGGGGTGGCAGTGTATCGAAAGACATTTGACAAGCCGAAGACATCAGGACGTCTGTTTCTTGATCTCGGCGGGGCGTCCATGTTGGCGGAAGTGCGGTTGAACGGAAAGAATCTCGGCGTGGTTTGGTGTCCGCCGTGGCATGTTGAGATTACCGACGCGATGAAGGCGTCGGGTAATCTTTTGGAGGTGACCGTGATCAACAGTTGGTTCAACCAGCTTGTTGGCGACCCGAAACGCGAACGAACGAAAACAAACATCCGCCCGAAACCGGACTCGCAGCCGCAGGAGTCGGGGTTGTTCGGTCCGGTAACAGTTCGGGAACAATCTTGACCTGACTGTTGTCACACCGTTACAAGAAGCAAGGATGCGGGTATCATTTACATGTGGAAGTTGCGCGACTGTCCTTGAGGCCGATGCTCAGGCCACGGGACAAACGATCGTGTGTCCGAAATGCGGGACATCGTTGAAGGTGCCGGCGGTGCGGCCGGGGCCGGGGGTGACGATTGGCGGGTTCCGCATCAAGAAGCTGATCGCGCGCGGCGGGATGGGCGAGGTGTATCTGGCGGAACAACTCTCGCTGGGGCGAGACGTGGCATTGAAGATTTTGCCGCCGCATTTCAAGTCGGATCCGGAAACGGTGCAGCGCTTTCTTGCCGAAGTCCGGACGGCGGCGAAACTCCAGCACCCGAATTTGGTAACAGTTTACGAGGCAGGCCAGGACGGCGGGATTTATTTCCTGGCGATGGCCTACATTGACGGGCAGACACTGGATCATTTATTGGAGCAGAAAGGTCGTCTGCCCGAAACGCAGGCGCTGGAGATCGCCGTCGAGCTGGCGGGCGCGTTGTCGTCGGCATGGCAGTCGCACAAGTTGATTCACTGCGACGTGAAACCGGGCAACATCATGGTGGACAGCAACGGCAAACCGCACCTGATGGACATGGGCCTGTCAAAGTTGTTGTCGGAATCGGTGAGCACGGGGACAACGGCGGAGGCGTTCGGGACGCCGAACTATGTCAGCCCCGAACAGTCGTTGAACGAGCCGAATTTGGATTTCCGCTCGGACATGTTTTCGCTGGGGATGACGTTGTACCACATGTTGACGGGACGGTTGCCGTTTGACGCGCCGACGCCATCGGAGACGTTGCACAAGCTGGACACCGAGATGCTGCCCGATCCGCGTTCGATTGTGCAGGGGATTTCGCCGGGATGCGTCGTGTTGCTCGAGCGGTTGTTGGGTCGGAAGCCGGCGGCCCGCTACCCGGACTGGGACACTTTTGTCAAGACCTGCAACCGCGTTCGCAAAGGCGGCAAGCCCGTGCAAGCCGCGCTGGCGCCGGGCGAGTCGGTGCTGGGCCGCTCGACGGGGCCTGCGACGGGCGTGTTGCCCTTGAAGCGCGGCCTCCAACCGGCGGCACAGCCAAAGCCCGTGTCGCGCGCGCGCTTGTTGGTCGAGATTGTGGGGTTGGTGATCGTGCTGGGATTGGCTGGCGCGGGCGCATACGTGTACCGGGACAAGTTGAAAGAAATGTTTGCGAAGCCGGCGCCGCCACAGCCGCCGGCGGTGGTGACGGTGACAGAGACGAATGTTGCGCCGCCGCCGACCATCAGCTCGGATCTGCCGTCGGTGCCGGTCATGAGCCAACGGGAGTTGGACCTGCAAAACCAGTTTCTCGCGGCGCAACGCTACGAGAAACAGAGTCCAAACGATTCCTATGGCATCCTGAAACGGTACAGGGCGATTCAAAAGGAAGGCGCCGGTACAGTCTGGGCCGACAAGGCCGCCATCGAGGTCAAACGCATTGAGGCGGACCAGGAGATGGTCTTCGAGGAGTTTCGCAAGCGGTTTCAGGCGGAGGTGGCCCGTTTGGTGGCGGAGGGCAAACTGGAGGAGGCCATCGCGCATCTGCGAAACTACAAGGGTCGTTTCCAGCAGTTGACAAAAGCGGAACGCACGGCGCAAGCCGACAAGTTGCAGGCGCAACTGGACAAGGAACGCGCCATGACGGAGAAGGTCAAGCCGTTCTTGGCCGGAGTCGCCGCCGAATTGTTGTCGGCGGATTTTCCCGCGCTCAAACGCCGGCTCGCGGCGGCGGAGACTGACCCGGTGTTGTCGGCGTCCGCCGACTGTCAGCCGGTTCGAGACATGGCCTTGAAGGTGGCCGCGATGCCGGAGACGGTGTTGGAGTCGTTCCGGCGCGATATCGGCAAGACGGTGACGATTCGCACACCCAAGGGCGAGCACAAGGGTGAGGTCGTCGGGGTCGCTGGCGACGTGATCCAGTTGAAGAAGACGATTGTCATTGACGGGCAGGCGACCGGTTTTGTGGAGGAGAAATACCGGGTCATAGACCTGACGCTGGACGAATGGCTGCGTCGGTTGACAGAGAACAGCACCGAACAGCAATTGATGCGGGGGCTGTTGACCTACCAGAGCAAGATGGTGGACAAGGCGCAGGAGATGTTCCAGCAAGCGGGGCATCCGCTCGGCGCATTATTGGCGGCCAGCCTCGGCGAGCTTCAGGCCGCCGCCGTGCAACGCGGGAACACGGCGCTCGAAGCCGCGGCGCAGACTGCGTACAACGCGTTGCTCCAGCTTGCCGGCGCCAATCTGGTCAGGGAAGATCCCGCAACATTGCCCGGCTTGATCCGTCGCACCAAGGTCGCCAGTGATGTTCGCGCGAAGATTCAGGCGGCACTCCAGACGTACTGGTCCCAGCACGGCAGGAGCGACTGGGCCAAGTCCCACGCGGACGTGTTGAATGCATTGGCCGAGATCGGCGGCAAAGCGCTGAAGGCCATCCGCGTGGACGAAAACGCTTTCGACAAGGCGTTCGACAAACTCAAAGCCGACAATCCCGTGGGAACGATCAATTGCCGGGCCACGCTGGAAAGAACCGGCATTGTGCTGAGCCTGCGCGATAGCCGGCAATTGACGAACCTCTCCGCCTTGGCCGGCTTGCCGATCACACAACTGAACCTCGCCGGCTGCGTTGAGGTCGTTGACATCTCGCCGCTGGCCAAAATGCCGCTCGAAAACCTCATCCTCGACGACACCATCGTCGAGGACCTCACGCCGCTCCAAGGCTCACCGCTGAAAGAGCTTTCCTTGAACCGCTGCAAGAACCTCCGCGACCTGAAACCAATCAAGGACTGTCCGTTGGAACTCCTCAGCGTCACCGGTTGCGCGGACAACCTCGATCTGAGGCCCGTGCAGGCGTTGCCGGGCATCAAGATTAACAAATAGGTTTCTATGGGACGCCAATGGTTGCAAGCCAAACGTGAAGTCGCTTCGCTGAAGAAATCGCAGGCGACCGGCAAACTCGTCAAGGAAATCATGGTCGCCGCCAAGATGGGCGGCGCCGATCCCGACCTCAATGCGCGGCTTCACGCGGCTGTCGAGAAAGCGCGCAAGGAAAGCGTCAACCGCGAAGCCATCGAGCGCGCCATCAAGAAAGGCGCCGGCATCGGTCAGGAGAAACTGGTGATGGAACACGTCACCTTCGAAGGTTACGCCCCCCACAAAGTCGCCGTCATCGTCGAAGTGTTCACCGACAATCCGAACCGGACCGCGCCCGAGATTCGCGTCCTCTTCCGCAAAGGCCAACTTGGCGGTAGTGGCAGCAACCGTTTCCTCTTCGACCCCGTCGGCCTCGTCGAAGCGCATCATCCCGACGCGAACATTGACCGCGAAGCCGCCGCCATCGAAGCCGGCGCCAACGAAGTCGAGCCGCTCACCCACGAACAAAACGACGATATCCCGAGCGAAGCCGCCGGCGCTCGCTTTATCACTGACCGCACGGCGGTGCATTCCGTGTCGGTTTGGTTGTCGAAGAACGGCTGGACGGTTGTGACCAGCGAACTTGGTTTCCTGCCGAAGAACTATCCAGAGTTGACCGACGCCCAGCGCGCGGAGGTCGGCGAATTCCTCCAGTCCCTCGAAGACCACGACGACGTCCACCGCGTCTGGGCCGCCGTGAAGTAAGCCGGAACACGGTGTCGCGCCCGTCTGTCACACGGCCTTGGCGGTGTCACACTGTTTCCAGTCAACTTGGCGCAAAACAGGGTTGAAATCGGCCCGGTATGTGCATTGCTTATTCTTGAGGAATGATTCGATTCGACAAATTGACGATCAAGGCGCAGGAGGCGTTGCAGTCGGCACACGAGCTGGCGCAGAAACAACACCACTCGGAAGTTGACTGCGAACACCTGCTCGCCGCGCTCATCCATCAGACCGACGGCCTTGTCCGTCCGTTACTGGAGAAACTCGGCCTCGCGCCGGATGCGATGTTGAAGAAGCTCGACGACGAGTTGAACCGTCGCCCGCAGGTTCACGGCGAAGCCGAGTTGACGCTCAGTCGTTCACTTCGCGCGGCGCTCGACGCGGCTCAGTCGCACGCGGACAAACTCAAAGACCAATTTGTCAGTACCGAACATCTGTTGCTCGGGCTTGCGGAACAGAAAAAAGTCGCGGCGAAAACGAGCGACATCTTGAAGGCGTTGCGCGATGTGCGCGGCAACGCAACGGTCACAGACCAGAATCCGGAAGACAAATACCAGTCGCTCCAGAAATACGGGCGCGACCTGACGGAGGAGGCACGTAAGGGCAAGCTCGACCCGGTCATTGGGCGCGACACGGAAATCCGTCGCCTGATGCAGGTGTTGTCGCGGCGGACGAAGAACAACCCGGTGTTGATCGGCGATCCCGGCGTCGGCAAGACAGCCATCGTCGAGGGGTTGGCACGACGGATCGTCAGCGGCGACGTGCCGGAAGGTTTGAAGGACAAACGCGTCGTGGCGATGGACATCGGCGCGATGTTGGCGGGCGCGAAGTTCCGCGGCGAGTTCGAGGACCGATTGAAAGCATTCCTGAAGGAAGTCATCGCGAGTGAAGGGAAAATCATTCTGTTCATTGACGAGTTGCACACGGTCGTCGGCGCGGGCAAAGCCGAGGGCGCGCCGGTGGACGCGGCGAACATGCTTAAGCCGTCGCTGGCGCGCGGCGAATTGCACACGATTGGCGCGACGACACTTGACGAGTATCGCAAGTACGTCGAGAAAGACCCGGCGTTGGAGCGGCGGTTTCAGCCGATTCTCGTTGGGGAGCCGACGGTCGAGGACACGATCGCGATTCTGCGCGGACTGAAGGAGCGATACGAGGTTCATCACGGCGTGCGAATTCAGGACGCGGCGTTGGTGAGCGCGGCGGTGTTGTCGCACCGGTACATCAGCGACCGATTCCTGCCGGACAAAGCGATTGACTTGGTGGACGAGGCGGCGTCGCGATTGCGGATCGAGTTGGACTCGATGCCGACGGAGATTGACCAGATCGAGCGGCGCGTGATGCAGTTGGAAATCGAGCGGACGGCGTTGAAGAAGGAGCCGGACAAGGCGAGCAAGGAGCGTCTGGCGAAGCTGGAACGCGAGTTGGCGGATTTGCAGGAGCAGGGCAAGAAGCTCAAGACGCAATGGCAGAACGAAAAAGGCGTCGTTACTGAGATTCGTGATCTAAAGTCGGCCATCGAGCTCTCGAAGGAACAAGCCGAGCAAGCCAAGCGCACCGGTGACCTGAGCAAGGCCGCCGAAGTGGAGTATGGCCGGTTGCCGGAGTTGGAAAAGAAACTCAAGGCCGCCGATGCGAAACTCCAAAAGACCGGTGGGATGTTGGCGGAGGAGGTCACGGAGAACGACATCGCCGAGGTCGTGGCGGCGTGGACACATATTCCGGTGTCGCGCCTGCTCGAAGGGGAGCGGGAGAAATTGCTGCACATGGAAGACCGATTGGAGCAGCGCGTCGTCGGGCAGAACGACGGCGTCGTTGCCGTCTCCAACGCCGTGCGTCGGGCGCGCAGCGGATTGCAAGACCCGAACCGGCCGATTGGTTCGTTCATCTTTCTCGGCCCGACCGGCGTCGGCAAGACGGAATTGGCCCGAGCGTTGGCGGAGTTTTTGTTCGACGACGAGGCGGCGATGGTGCGGATTGACATGAGCGAGTACATGGAGAAACACACCGTCGCGCGGCTCATCGGCGCGCCGCCGGGATATGTCGGGTACGAGGAAGGCGGTCAACTCACCGAGGCGGTGCGGCGTCGTCCATACGCGGTGGTGTTGTTCGATGAGATCGAGAAGGCGCATCACGATGTGTTCAACGTGTTGCTTCAGATTCTCGACGACGGACGCCTGACGGACGGGCAGGGGAGGATTGTGGATTTCAAGAACACGGTCATCATCATGACGAGCAACGTCGGCAGCCAGCATTATCAGGAGGACGTTGGCGATGTGGATAAGCTGGTGCGCGAGGAATTGCGTCGGCAGTTCCGTCCGGAGTTTCTGAACCGGGTGGACGAGATTGTCGTGTTCCACAAGCTCGGCATTGAACAGATCAAACAGATCGTGAAAATCCAACTGTCTCACGTCATCAAGCGGCTTGCCGACCAGCGCATCGCATTAACCGTGAGCGAGCCTGTGAAGGCGTTGCTGGCGAAGGAAGGTTACGACCCGGTATTCGGCGCGCGTCCGTTGAAACGCGTTATCCAGCGGAAGCTGCTGGATGCGCTTTCGATGCAAGTCCTCGCCGGTCAGTTCAAGGAAGGCGACAAGGTGAAGGTGGACGTGGACAAGAAGCCCGACACGCTGAGTTTCAGCAAGTCCTGACGCGAACTTCTATTTCTTGAAGCTTTTCAGTTTTATCCCACCGCCGCCGGCGCCGCCAAGTTTGGGGCGGAGTGGACGTGCTGAACCGGCTGGTTTGGGGCCGCCCAGGGTTGTGGCAAAGGGTTAAACGGGTTGTTCGGGGACCGGTTCAGGGGCAGGGGCGGGTTCGCTGGGAGGTTGCGGGGCGAATCCGAGACGCGGTCTTGGTCGCTCGGCTTCGGCTGGCGGGGCAATGGGTTGAGCTTGCTGTGTTTCTTTGGCGTCGGACGGCGCGAGCGACTGGGAGATGAGGGATTTTTTGCTTTCGGGGATGCGGATGGAAACGCGCGGCTCTTCCTTCTTGACAGGTTTCAGCGCAGGTGTCGTTTCAGCGACAGGCACGGCTTGGGCGGGCGTTGCGGTCGTGGTCACCACGGAAGGGGAACGAGGTGCGGCGGGTTCAGGCACGAGTGATGGCACGGGAATAGGCGCCGGTGTTGGTGGCGCTTGGGATATGGTCGTGGGTTCGGTGCCCGGCTTCGAAAGGGTGGGCGTGGCGCCGGGTTTGCGCCCGAGCGGGGCGCCGCTGAGGCGTCCGGCGAAACGAACCTTGGGTTGCAGGACCGGGACCGGTGCGGCGGCGGGGCCGGGTTCGGATTCGAATCGGAAGACGGCAGGACCGATGCGGAGTTGGTCGTTGTTCTTAAGGATGGTGGCGGTGATGCGCTGGTCGTTGACATACGTGCCGTTGGAAGAGTGCAGATCGTAAAGGCGGTAGCCGTCCTCGGTCTTCAGGAGCAGAGCGTGGTATTTGGAGACGTTGTTGTCCTCCACTTGAAGGGTATTGTCGGGTTTGCGTCCGATGAGGACGACGGTCTCGATCAGATCGAGTGGTTCACTGTCAGGCATCTCGGGTAACAGGTGAAGTTTTGCCATGTGAAGATCTCCATGCGCATAATAGTGACTCAGCGTCGCCGCGTCAAACATGTTGAAAGGCTTGCAATGAGGGCCGGAATTTGTTTTTCTCCGCATCAGACATGCACTTTGTTCCATCGAAGATGTTTCTGACCAAGGGCGTCGGCACGCACAAGCACGAGTTGCGGAGCTTCGAGATGGCGTTGCGCGACGCCGGCATCCACATGTGCAATCTCGTTCATGTCTCCAGCATCCTGCCGCCGCGTTGCCGGATCATCTCGCGCAAACAGGGCGAGCCGCTGCTGCAGCCGGGCCAGATCACGTTTGCGGTCGTCGCCCGGTGCTCGACCAACGAGCCGCACCGTTTGATTGCCGCCAGCATCGGCGTCGCCCAGCCGGCGGAAGAAGACGCCTACGGTTACCTCAGCGAGTTCCACGGCTACGGCATGAACGACACGGCGGCGGGCAATTTCGCCGAGGAAATGGCGGCCGCGATGCTGGCCTCCACGCTCGGCGTCGAGTTCAACGAGGACGCCAGTTGGGACGAGAAAGAACAGGTGTACAAACTCAGCGGCAAGATTGTCCGCACCAGCAACAACACCCAGTCCGCCGTCGGCCATCCGCAAGGGTTGTACACGACCGTGATTGCGGCGGCGATTATGCTATTTTAGGGGCGACATGAAGAACGGTGTTGTCGAAATCCAGGTTCGCGGCGTGTTGCCGACTGCCAACGGTTGCGCGGTGTTTCTTGGCAACGACGAGAAGGTGTTCGTCATCTACGTGGACCACTCGGTCGGCGCCGCCATCACGATGTTCCTGCGCAACACGCCGAAGGAACGCCCGCTCACGCATGACCTCATCGGCCACATCTTTACAGGCCTCGGCGTGCGCGTCGAGCGCGTGGTGATCAACGACCTCAAGAACAGCACCTACTTTGCGCGCCTGATCCTGCGCGCCGAGAACGAACTGGGCACGAAGATCGTCGAGATTGACGCGCGTCCCAGCGATTGCATCGCGCTGGCTGTCCAGCAGAAAAGTCCGATTTACGTAGCCGCAAAAGTGTTCAATGCCGTTGAGGACATGAGCGAAGTCCTCAAGCGCATGAACGAGCAGGGTGAGGAAGACGCGGGGCCGGCTGAGGACCAGCACGAGTAATCACCACCACGGGCGCTCGATCCAATACACGTGGATCGAATGACCGATGCGCGCCGCTGGTCTGCGTTCCAGCAACCGCTCGTAGTAACGACGGGTTTCCTCGTTGAAGTAAACGCCGCGCAGATTCGTCAGGCTCACCGCGACGTAACCGGGCAACTGCGGTGTGCTGACCAGCGAATCTGCGTAGAACGGCCCGCCGGGCAGGTGCGTGCAACGGATGCCGTAGTAGGCGGGATCGGCGGTGCCGAAGTAGCTCAGGTTGATCGTCGTCACGTTGTTCTTGTCCATCCAGCGTTTCAACCCTTTCAAGTCCTGTCCCCAGTCCAGGTTCGAGTCCACCAGATACTTGTGACCCTGCGATGGTCCGCCGACGATGAGATTGAAAGCCGCAATGCAGTGCGGATAAACCAGTGTGAATTCCGCCGCCGCCACCAGCGGCGCGATCCGTCGCGCCCACCGCCACCGACCAATCGCGACGCCGGCCAGCAACAGAACGAACGGATAAATCGTCAGGATATGACGCAGGCCGATGTTGATGTTGGCCAGCATCGCCACGCCGAGAAACACCACGATCGGCACGATGGCAAAGACACGATCGTATCGCCACTTGCGAATGCAAACGCCAACCCCGCCCAGGAAAAGCGCGATGACTGTCAACGGCGTCTTGATCAGAAACGCGATGGGAAAGTAATACCACCAGCCTTTCGTGCTGTATTCCCCGGCCAGGTATCCGGAACGCACTTTGGCCTTGGCTTGCCCCAGCAGGAAACCTTCCGCATACGCTTGCGGCAGCACACGGTGTTCCGCAATCCAACGCGTCGCCTTGCTCAACACCGGCGCGGCGGACTGGACGCGGGGATCCTTGTTGAATTCAAACGCAAACCGCGTCGCCGTGGCCGTGGTGGCGCGATAGCGGAATCCATACACCGCCCAGATGCCGGCGTACGTGGCCACGACGAGCAACACCGCCACGACGAGCGTTGCGACGAATTTCCGCGTGAGAAACGCCAACAAAATGAGCAGCGCCAGGAAAATCGGCCAAAGCAAAATCGCAGTGAATTTGGTTGTTTGAGCTAGCACGAAAAAGACCGTGAGGCCAATGATGTTGGCGACGCTGAACCGTCGCGTCAGCCGCCAGAGAAAATACACCGCGCCGAAAGCGAAGCAGACAAAACCAAAATCGGTGGTGACGAGCCGTGAGTGCGCCAGCAGGTTCGGCTCGCAACAATACAACGCCAGCGTCGTGGTTGCCGTCCAAAAGCCGAACAGTTCGCGCGCCCAGCAGAACAGCAGCACGCCGAGCAACACGCCGAGCAGAACGATCATGAACCTTGCCCGGTACAGCATCCAATCGGCGCTGTTGTCGCGATACATGAACTGATGGCAGAAAAACCATTGCGGCCCTTGTTGCCAGTATTGGCCGGCTTCGTCGAAGCGGATGCCGCTGCACAGCGCCAGCGGCAGAGCCGCCCACATCCGGACCAGCGGCGGGTGTTCGGTGTCGATGCGAAAATCTAGGCGCGTCAGCGCCGTGTAACCGGCGGTGAGATGCTGAGGCTCATCCCACGTGGCCGACTCGCGGGTATAGCTGAAAAAGGCCAAGGCGATGAATACCGCCGCAAAGACGACAAGCACAATGGCGATGCGGCTGCGGTCGGAAAGTTTCATCGGCGCGGATTGTAACGATAAAACAGGCG
>CAZNOK010000038.1:0-30457 GCA_964574605.1 uncultured Verrucomicrobiota bacterium | reverse complement strand
AAGAGACAGAACCTGCACCGCTTGTACTTCAACCTCTACTTTCGGGCGCGACTTCATCAACGCATCGAGCAACACCGTCTCCTTGGCAAATGTCCACTCGACCGCGCCGACTTCCTTCGGGGTCTTTTGCACCAGTTCCAGCGCCTTCTTCACTTTCTCCGGCGAGGGCGGACGACGTTTGATGTTCCAGACTTTCTGGCGCGCATCGAGCGGGACGTCGCTGGACGCGCCGCGCCGAATCAGCAACAGCGTCTTGAACGCCTCCGCGCCGATGCGGCCTCCGACAAACAGGCAGCTTTCCTCGGCGGCAGGCCGCTGGAACTTCGTCATGTTGTCCACCTGTGTCACGTCGCCGTTCGCGCCCGCCAAGAAGAGCACTGGCAACGACGCGACGCCGGTCGCTCCGCGCAACGCCTGTTCCATCGCCCAAATCCAGTTCGCCGATGTCCCGCCGGGACTAGCGGTGCCGTGACACGCGTAATTGACAATAACGCCGAGCAGATTGCCTTTCGCGTCCCAAGCGCCCACGACGCCGACCTGCGGATCAATCGGCCCCGCGTAGCCGATGATGTCGGGATTGCCCGCGCCCGGGTGCGTGAAGCTGAGACCGTTCTTCATTCGCATCCGGCGGTTGAACGCGACTTTGTCCTCGTGCCCAAGGCCGGCGGCAAGTTTCGCGTCGGTGCGCGCTTCATTGGCGGCAACGACCGCTTCGATGGTCTGGCGTTTGACTCGCTCGGTGTAAACGGGATTTGCAATGGTGGATTTCTCGTTGACAAGCATCTTGACCAAGTCGGAGGCGTTGTCATAGTCGCCCGGCTCAGCCATGCCGATTGGCCCGCCCGAATGCGTGTGCGTGGCCGCAATCAGGATGCACTCCGGCTTGATCCCGCAGCGTTTCTCAATCTCCGCGCGCATCTCCTTCACCAGATAGCGGTTGATAAACAACAAGTCGAGACTGACCAACGCAACACGCTGTTTTTCATCGTCAAACACCGCCACGCGCACTTTGCACGGATCGTGAAACGCCCGGTGATAACTCTTACCGTAGCCGCCCGGCGCTTCCATGCCGATGTCGGGAGTGATGTCCCGCTGGGCAAAACCGGCCTTGAATGTGGGCGCAGCAAAGGAAGTGGCAGCTGCAAAGAGAACAACAAGAAGTGTTTTCATGGTCGCCAACATACCCTGAAAACGTATCTGCTTTCAACTGAACAGTGTGGCTACTTCTCAGCCTTCAGCGAGACGTGTGCGTTCATCTTCCCCTTGTATTCGCCCTTGAGTTGGCCATCGGAGTAGGTCATCTGGAACTTCGGCTTCTCGAAAATTATCTGCCCGCCCTTCGGCTCCCCGGCAACGGACCAGGTATTGGTCTTCTTTCCGTGAGCAACCTTGAGTTCGAGCGTGTTCCCCTTGATGACACCCCATGCGTGGCACTCGCCACATTTGGGCTGCGCTTTCATGACAACAGCGTTGGTCACGCTTTTGTCCTGCGCTTCGTACGGATCGAAGACGCCGGCGAGTTTGATGTCAGCTCCCAGAGCGCTGGTGACGCCGATTATAAGGACGCCTGTCAAAACGACGATTCTTGTAGCCGCACCCTTTACGGGTGCGCGGGAAACGTAGGCATAAAGCCTGCCGCTACGAGTTGTGTTGGTGGCTCTCAGTTTCATAGTCATGCCTCGTGGATGATTTGCAGGCCGAGCGCTTTGCCGAACTCGACCAGCGGTTCTTGAACGTCGCCATAGACGGTCACGCGATGCCAGCCGAAACGGTCCCATTCCCGTAGTAACTTTCCAATGTCACCGCGCACTTCGCCGAGCAGTTGCGTGCGGCATCCGCGGTCGGCGTCCAAGTTACCAACAGACTTCGCTTGGTGGATTACCATCAGCTTGCGCGCGACGCTGGTCCGGAACGACGTGGTCATGTAACCCTCCGGCAGGAACGACTCGGCACAACAGCCGCGTGGGTCACGGTTGTGCAGTGTGCGGATGTGGAACCGGTTGGCGGAACCTTGCGGACCAAACACCTTCGTGTGCGCCATGCAGTGCGAATACACGATCTGGTTCTTCGACGTGTCCACCGCCGGGTCGGAGACGTAGCCGGCGCGACCGGTGAGAAGACGCGCCATGATCATGCTGAGCGAATCGTCCGGCATGGCCTCGCAAACGCCTTGCTTGCCGTCGTCGAGGATTTGCATAAAACCGAGACAGGGATACGCCGGCAACTGGCCACTGGCAAATCCGCCAAGGCAATTCATCGTCACCGTGTCGGCGTTGTGTTTCTTCATCAACTCGACCGATGCGAGATAAACCGCGGCGGCTTTGTTGATCCATTCGATCGTCGGCTCGACAACCTTCTCGGCCTTCGCGTACCAGCGTCGCGCTACCTCGGCTGCGGCGTCGCGATCCACCTTGTCGTAGAGCGCCTGCAACATCTCGAAACCGACGAAGATGCCTTTGGCGCCGAGAAAGTCGCGTTCCTCGCCTTTGAACTTCGGTCCCACGACAACAAAACGCGCCTGCCTGAAACGCTTGAGACATTCACCGATCTCCGTCAAGGTCACCTTGTCCTCGATGCACTTCATCGCGCCAAGCTTGGGGAACGTCCGGCGATAGACCGCATCGCATCGCTCGGCAAACGCCGACGGCGTCATACCAGGCTTCTTCACATCGGCGAACACACGCGCGACCGCCACCAAGTCATCGGGCCGCGTGCTGGACACTGCGCCTGCCGGGATGCCTTGGCGCCACAGTTGGCTGTGGCCAATGAGAAACACGCCTGAGCCGCCAAGATATTCGTCGGCGACAACGATTGGTTTGCCGGTTTTGCCGATCGGCACGATCGTGCTTGTGAGGCCCCAGAAGAGCGTGGTCGTATAGACAAGGTAACCGTCAACAGTATCCTTCAGTGCGATAGCCTTCTGAACTTCGGCGGGCTGAGCCACAACCACAGGAACAAACTCGACCTGTGGACATTTCTGTTTAAGGAGCTTGATAATCTCCGCGTGTCGGCGCGGACAATCAAAATTCGGGTATGGCCACATCTCGCGGCCAGAACTGTTGGAGAGAAACACCAGCGCCACGCGCGGCTTCTTCCCCTTTCCTTCCTCAGCCTGCCCGACAATCGGCGCGAGCGCACCGATGGCCGCACAACGCCGGAGAAAGCTTCGGCGATCCATTGCGTGACCGCATCCGAAACACAAGGTTGAATCATGACACTGACACATAGTTATTTCCTCCGTTATCTACCATGAAGAGTTTCCGCCTGCAACGTCACTGGGCCAAGGAGACCGGACTCAACGAGCGGGTCATCCTTCTTCCAAAGCCGCCAACTGGTAAATGTGTAGCGACCTGTTGGACTCGGTTTTCCTTCGGCCAGCCAAGCAGGCCAAGATTTGAGCGTCCCTCTCGGTTCGCGGTCGCTGTCTTCGGGCAACTGCTCGTCGCCAATCATTCGGTTGATCCAGAGATTGACGACTTTGATTTCCAGTGTGTTCTCGCCGGGCTGGAGTGCCCCGGTAATCTCCACGCGATACGGCGGTTTCCAAGCGATGCCGCAATCCTTTCCGTTCACCTTCACTTGCGCCATGACCTCGACTTTGCCAAGGTCGAGCAAGCAACGTGACCCGTGAAACGTGAAACGTGTCCGGTAGATTGCCGTGCCGGAGTAATACTTGATGCCGGGTTCGGGGCGTTTGCTCCAGTCTTCGAGCTTCTCGAACATCACGGGCTTTGCCGTGCCACCCCACTTGGGATCGAAACTGACTTCCCACCGGCCAGTGATCTCTGTGGTTGGTGTCCCGCCTTTAGGCGGCACTCCCCCGACTGAAGTCGGTATACCAGCCTTCCGGAACACAACGAATACCGACCCGCTCGGATCCAACCGCAGCGGCAGACTCGTGCAGCTATCTTTCATCTCACAAGCGCCGGCCGATTCAGTTCGACCGGTATCCGGCCACCAGAACTCCGGTTGTTTCCCGGTGACGCGGAACGTGCAGAGCGCTTCGACTTCTCGCGGTTCCGGATTCGCGAGGAAGTAAACATCGGTTTCGCCAATGCGTTTGTGGATGTAGCGCACGGTGGCTGACGCCTTGAAATCCGGCAACACACCCATCTCCGCCAGCAGACGGCTGGGGATGGCGATGTCGGGGATGTCATCCACGCCTTCCGGGCCTTCTTGCACATCATTCCACGGCGCCATACCCAACGGACCAAGTTCCATTGCGGCGCTCCAAACACCCATCTCTGTCTGCGCCGCCTCCCAACTGGCGTCGGTACGGACATCCTGTGCGCGACCGTCGCGATACTTGATGCTGAGCGCGCCAATCAACCCCGCGGGATTCGGTGTGTCGAGCGTGTTCACGGCAGTCACGGTGATGAGATTCGAACCGGGCTTGAGCAGGTTGGCGACGCTCATCACGTAACCACGTTTGAAGTGACTGCCTTTGCCAGCGGACTGGCCGTTGATCCAGCACTCGAACGTGTTGTCAGCAGTCATCACCAGTCGCGCGCTTTCGACGGCGCCATCCACGTTCACGGTGTGGCGGAAGTACCGCGTGCCCGGTGGCGCGCTACGGGCGGGTTTCCCTTCGGGAAACCAAATCCATTTTGCCTTGCGGAAGGCGCTCACGCTTTCGTAGTGCGACTCTCGTCTTGCTTGCATTTCAGGCGGCCAGATGACACGGCCCGTGCCCACCTTGCGCTCACCGGGGACATCACTCCACAACTCTTTGGCCAGCGACCTGACTTCGTCATCGCAACGGGGATAGTTCTGCAAACTCGGCGATTGTTTCGGCGGCATCCCGACGACGGTCGCACCAGCCTTGACGAGATCGCGAATCTTGCGCAACAGCCGCAGCGTCATCGTCTCCACTTGCGGCAACACCAGCATTCGGTAGCTCATGCCATCCGGCAAAACGAGCCGGCCATCGCGCACCTTCATCCGCGTGAGCACAACTTCCGGCGGGCAGAGATCAAAGTTGTAACCGGGTCGTTCGTATCCATCTTTTACCGGCGATTTTGCCCGCTGCGGCGAGCGTTCCGGCGCGAGGAAGCAAAGATCGGCAACAAACAAACCCTGCTGAAGCAGATACTGGCAACGCGCGAGATACTCGTGCCAAGCGCGCGACATCTCCCACCATGTTTGCGTCCGCTCATAGTGCAACCCCCACGGCCCCATGCTCATCCCCGGCGGACGATCGGGATTTGTCCACGGCTGCAATGCGTAACGGTGGAACACAAAGCGGTTGACTCCTTGACAGAATGCCCAATCGCCGAGCGCCTTGATGTTCGCTGGATGTCCCTGCCATTTCTCATCATTCGTGGCGGTGAACGCTTCTGCGCCAAGAATAGGACGACCATAAACATGCGCCGCCGACGCCATCTCAACGGAACTATAACGATGCCCTGCTCCCGGTATGTCGCGCGTCCACGACCAGAACTCCGACATCGGTTCGTCAGCGCGACCTGCATAGGTCAAGTCATCGCACGGCGGCGTGTCGTATGCCTCGATGGAAAGTCGAATCCCGTTGCGACGCGTCAATGTTCGAAAATGCCCGGCGTAGTTCTCGCAAAGCAAGTCACTGACCGTCTGCCGCATATCCCACAGGAAACGCTCCGAGACTTCGATGCTCTCAACAATGCGCCCCGTCATGACCGGCAACAGCGGCAACGGATCGTAGCCGCGCAACCGCCGGAACTCCTCGCGGAATTTTGGTGTCCAGTTCTGCGATCCGACCTCCCAACTATCAATGTGCGTCGAGACGAATGTTTTCTTCTCGCCAACGAGCCGTTTGTTGTCGGCGATGAGCTTGCCCATGAGAGCGTTGAAGTGGAATTCCGCAGCAGCTTTGCTGAGCTTGTCGCACTCCAAGCCGCGTCCTTCGAGCGGCGCGGGATGATTGTCCTTGCCGGTGGTGGTGTGTCCTATCCGCAATAACGTCCAGTGACCGGCGGGCACGTCCCAAATGAGACGACCATCCTTGCCGACCTTGCCGGTGAGATTCAGAATGCTCTCACGCAAGACGGCGGCCTCTGTCGAGGGAAACGTCGTGCGTAGCGGAACTTCCTCGCGCACCGCCGCCGACTTGCCGCGAATGTGCGGAATGACGTAGTTCGTCGCCGGCGTCGGATAGGCAAAGATGGCGATGTCGCGGTAAAAGTCTTTATTGGCCTTCGGTTGTGGCAGCGTACCCTCGAAACGGACCGGACCGATGACCTGCATTTCTGTCCACACAATCACCTGCATCGAAAGTTCCGGTGTGATCCACGGCCCGCCGCTGCCGCACCAGCCGGCGTCGTTGTTCATGTTGACCTGCAAGCCGAGACGATTCGCCTCGCTGCAAATGTACTTGAACAGATCGCGCCAGAGCGGCCCAGCGAATCGTGCCGGGCCTTTTGGCGCGCCTTGGTCGGTCTCCATGTAGAGCACGCCGCCGATGCCGACCCGCGCCATCGCTTCGAGGTCGGCAGTGATGCCGTTGCTGGAGATGTTCCCGTCGAGCGGAAACCAATAGACCCAAGGCCGCGCCGACGAGGGCGGGGTGGCGAAGTTTTTTTCCAAATCCAGCGCCGTGCAAACGGTCGCCAGCGCACAAAACGCGAATAGGTTTTTTATTGTCTCTCCTTCAAGGTGACCGGACCGAGCAAGCCGGAAGGCAAAAGCTCAGCAGGCTTGCCGGTCTTCTTTCGTTCTTCGCACTTCAGACAGCGATACGCGCCGCTCGACATGTCATCGTATGTGCGGACGTTTGTCACCGTGAAACGCTTCTCCTTCGGCAACGTCGCATCACCAATCAGACGGTTAGGCCAGAGATTCGCCACCTCGATCTCCAGATCGTTCTCGCCGTTTTTCAACGCACGGGTGATGTCCACCTGCCACGGCGCTGTCCAGACCACGCCGAGATCGTGACCGTTCAATCGAACCCGCGCGAGATTCTTCACGACGCCGAGGTCGAGGAAGCAGCGTGATGCGTGAAACGTGAATTGCGTGCGATAAATCGCTATACCGGAGTAATACTTGATGCCGGGTTCGGCGCGCTTCGTCCAGTCCTCCAGCTTGTCAAAGGTTACGCGCGACGGGCCACCCCACTTCGGATCGAACTGCACTTCCCACGGGCCGGACAAAGTACTTCTCACGCTCCGCGTGAGGAAATTCTTCGCCCTGCCGTCTCGCGAAGCGAGACGAGTACTTTTCCGGAATACGACGAACCAACTCTGGCGCGGTGCGAACTGCATCGGCACCGCTGTGCGACCGCTCTCCTCGCGGAACTCCGGCAGATCGCGAATCTCGCCTGTCACGGCATCCCAAAGCTCCGGTGTCTTCCCGGCAACGCGGAACACAATCTCGGCGGTCGCGATACAGTTACCTTGGTTGCTGACGAAGTAGATGTCGGTCGTGCCGGCGCGCCCATGAATCCAATCGAAGTCCCCTTCCCCGCGAAATTCGATGTCCGGCGCAAGGCCGTCGGTGGGTGTCATCGAATTGATCACCGCCACGCCGGCCTGGGCCAACTCCGCAATCTTGCGCCGCACCGCCGGCGAGAGAATCGCATCGGGCTGTTGCGGCAAGACAAGATAACGGTAGCTCATGCCGTCGGGCAAGACGAGACGGCCGTTCTTGGCACTCGCGCGTTTTAGAAGCACCTCGGCGTTGAGCACGTCGTAGTCGAAACCGGGTATCCGTTGCGATGGACGTGGCGCGACGAAGCTCGGAATCGTTTCGTCGAGCAAATACGCGAAGTCGGCGACAAACAATCCTTGCCGTAACATGTACTGACAACGCGCGAGATATGTCAGCCACGCTTTGCTCATCGGCCACCATGTCAGGTTGCAGTCGAAGTGTGTGCCGACGTGCGCCCATTGGAAGCCGGGCTTTGCGTCGAGCTTCGGTTGGTGAACCCAGAAGCAAAGGACGTTGCGGGTCAGCCCCTCGCAGAACGCGGCGTCGCCGATGTCCTTCATACTCCACGGGTCATCAATCCAGTCGTCACCGAACGACGTGAATGCTTCGGCTTGGCAGTCCCGTTTGCCGTAGATGTGCGCAGCGGAAGCGGCCTGTTTCAGGCTCGGATTGTGATGATGCGTGATCGGACCGTCCGGCTCGAAGTTGCGTTTCCAGAACTCGCCCATTGGGACGTCGTTGATGCCCTCGCACTGAAGCGCGTCAATCCATTGGGTGAAGAACGGGCCGCCCGATTCCGGATGCGTGCCGCGCAGGCCGCCTTTCAACGTCAACTCGCGGAACCGTCCGTAGTAATTTGCCGCTACGAGATCGGCGGCTGTGCGACGATAGTCCTGCAAAAACCGTCGCGTCTCCGCAGTATTATCCACCGTCCGTCCCAACACCGCCGGCAAATACGGCAGCGGATCGTAGCCGCGACGCCGTTGAAATTCCTCGCGCATCCGCAGCGTCCACGTCGGCTGGCCGAGTTCCCAACTGTCAATGTGAAAGTATTGAAGTGTCTTGCCAACGAAGCGGCCAGCATCGTCGATGAGTTTCGCGCCGGTCGCGGCGAAGTGCGCCTCCATCGCCGGCGCGCTCATCGTGTCGATCTCAAAACCGGTTGGGCCACCGCCGACGCATTTGATCTTGTTACCGTGCAGCGTGTAGCCGATGCGCAGCACGTTCCAATCGCCGGGCGGGACTTCCCAAGTCAGTTTTCCGTCGCCGTCCACGAACTTCGTCACGTCCACAGAACGGCTGCGGTTCCAGACGCGCCGCAGTGTCGTTCCATCTTCTTTCGAGAGCAGGGCAATCTCGACTACTTGCACATTCCAGTTCTCCTGACCACGAAACGGATACGACGACAGGAACAGGACGCGAAAATGTTTTGCCCGGACTTCGTCGAACGACAACTTGGTCTCGCACGGCTCCAGTGTCTGCCGTTTGATGGAACGAAACTTCTGGCCGTCGTCAGAGCACTGTATCTCGACCTCCTTCGGTGCGCAGTGCTGGTATGGTTTCAGAAAAAGCCCCGCTGCCGGCCACGGCGCACCAAAATCGAACTGAAGCCACTCCGGTTTCGCCGGTGTAGGTCCCATGCCGGGTTTGTGGCCGTTGGAAACCCAACGCGTGTCGTCTTGGCCGTCCTCGGCTAACGCGGGGCCGTAATTCTGGTATTGCGAACTGGCCCGCAACGTAACGTCCGGCATAGCGCCTGCGTCTATCGGACTCGCCAGCACGGCGATGTCACGATAGAAGTCCTGCACCATCGTGGGCTTCGGCAACGCCACTGTGACGCGCCCCGGTCCTTTCACAAGGCCCTGTGAGGCGACGAGTTTCTTCGCGGCATGTTCGTGTGTCACCCAAGGTCCGCCGGCGTTCCAGCCGCTGCACAAGTTCACGCTGAGCACGATGCCGCAACGATTCGCCTCACGGACGGCGTGCTTGTAAAGCTCGCGCCACGCCGCGCTCATGAACTCAGGGCCGCGCGGCGCTTCTGGTCCGGCTTGTCCCGCATCGAAAAGCAATGCGCCGCCGATGCCTTTGTCACGCATCTCCTCGAAGTCGCGTGTGATCCCTTCCTTGCTCGCCGCGCCGTTGAGCCACCACCAGTAACACCACGGACGGGCAGACGCCGGCGGAGTGACGAAGTTCTTCGCGAGTTCATCCGCAGCCAGAGCACTTGCCGCGAGCGCACACAACACCGTCAATATCTTCATCATTTCAGTTTCAGGAGTTGGCTGGCGTTATACCAAGTAATCTTTGTGTAGGCTGCCGAACAGATCAAGCAGTTGTCCTTGAGCTTTCGGAAGTAGTCCACGATGGGCAGTTTTTGCGGCACGTTGGCGATGTCGGTGCCGAAGTAGAGGCGGTCTTGAAACTCTTCCATGAACCGATAGCCGAATTCCGGGTCGCGGCTGATGGCGTTGAACCCGCTGCCCGCCGAGAGGTCGCCACGCAGGTTCGGATACCGGCGCATCAGTTCCACCACCCGTCCCGGCGTGACTTTGCCCTTGGGATAAGAGGAACTCCTATCCGGATCTTTGCTGATCTCGGCCCAGAACGGCTGCGAGTGTCCAAGGAAGATGAGTTTCGGGAATGCTTTCAGCACGCGCTCCAGTCGCGGCAGTCCCGGCTCGTCCACGCAGCCGTAACAGCCGCCGAATTTCAGCGCGATGTGAAATGTCAACGGCAACCCGACTTCCTCGACTTGCGCGAAGAAATTCATGTTCAACGGATCGTCGAACCAGAGGTTCGGAATGTATTCCCCGACGCCTTTGCATCCCATCTCCTTGTAAGCGGCCAGCAGCGGGCGAAAATTCGACTTCGGGCTGTTGGTGAGCCAGCGCGGATCCATGTTGCAGAACGGAATCAGACGGTCCGGATACATCGCGCAAATCTCGATTGTCTCCTCCGACGTAACGGCTGTGTAGCGATATTCCGGACTGACCGTTGTCTGCACCACGGCTTTGTTGATGCCGGCTTCGTCCATCATGGCGACCAACATTTTGGGGTCAGGATAAAAGGTGCCATTGGGACGGGTCACCTTCGGATGACGCGCTTTGCAGGTGTGAACATGAATATCAATCAACATGGCGGGTTTCCTTTCCATCCAATTTCGTAGGGCGAATTGCCTCGCAACGCAAGGCAGATTTCGAGTATATGGGCACCGCTCAAGATGAACGTCTGCCAAATACTCGCTGCCCTCGTGTTGCTCACCGAGCCGGACGTTGAGAAGGAAATCCGGACGCGCGTCAGCATCGAGAAGTCGCGACACGATCTGTGCGTGAACTATTACCGAATCGGCTACACCATCGCCTATCCCCTGCCCTTGACGGCTTCACCACGAGCCGAAGATTTGCCGGAAGGCATTCGCGGGATGCGCTATCCTTGGTTCACGTGGCTGAGTTGGGCACTCGAAGAACGATGGCGGATGTTGCATGTCGCATGGCAGAAGTTCGGCGACCGCGAAGCCGGGGCGTTGCTTCAACGGGAACTATCGTCGTTGTCCGCTTGGGAGCACTTCTGCGGATCCACCAACACCGTCTCGTTGTCCACCGCACACATTGCGGCACGTCTCGCGCAAGCATTGGCGAGCAGAGACGGGTGGGATGACGACAAATTCCGACAGGCTCGCTCCGCCGCCGACACGCTCTTGGAACGCGACGTCTGGCCGTGGTTCACGCAAAAGTGGACGAAGGGCCGTGAGTTGAAGCCCGCTGACCTACACAACATTCCTGTCATCGCGCTCGCTCGCGCGGCGCAACTTGCGCGCGTTGTTGACAGCCCGCGCGCCGCGGCACTGGACGCGCGGATGCGTGAGGTGCTGCGCGCGTGGTGTCGTTACCGCACCGGCGAAACGCATCACACAGAAGGCACCGCCTACGACGGCTACCTGATGGACAGCGTGACAGGTTGGTTGGAAACGCACCCCGACCGCGAGAAACTTCTCGCGGAAAGCTCTGATGCTTTCGCCAGCCTTGCGAGCCAATGGATTCACCTGACGTTGCCGGGACGACCGGACTTGCACGCGCCGCTGGGCGACGTGGAGCCGGAGATGCCGTTCTGGCAAACCGCGTTGGCGCGGCTGGCAACTTGGTATCGCTGCCCGGAGAGCGCGTGGCTCGTCCGTCGTCTTCCTGTTTCACAAATGCCAGCGGCCTGTCTGCTTGAATCTCTCAAAGCCTCCACCAACGGCGCGCCGCCCAAACCCGGAATGCAGGAGCATTCTCACGCGATTACTTTCCGCACAGGATGGGACAGCGCGGACAAGCTTGTCGTTGTCGGGCTGCCTCGGAACACCATGGGACACCTGCACCACGATGCGGGACAGGTCATCATCGGCTGGCAGAATCGTTTCTGGATCACTGATCCCGGTTATCAACAATATCGTCCCGGCGATGAACGCGACTTCACCATCGGCACAGAAGCTCACAACGCGCCGATCATCGCCGGCAAAGCGCAATCACAACGCTCGCCCAAGTTGGTCTCGTTGAACGACCAGCACGCCGTGATTGACCTGACGGCTTGTTATCAAGGCTTGCCCTCAGGCGCATCTGTGCGCCGCGAAGTCCGTTTCGAACCGGAGGCCATCATCGTGCGCGATTTCCTGCAAGGCATTGGCCGCTACGCGGAGGTGCGCACCTGCTGGCAAATCGGAACGGGTCTCGCCTGCTCGTTTCGTCAAGGTTGGATGCGTCTGAGCGACGGCGAACACCAACTCTGGATCGGCACGTTTCCCGGAACAGTCAGAGCCGCGTCACTCGACCGCCATCCGGGGAGCCGCGGTCAACTAACACTTCGGCACACCGAGACCTTGCCGGAAGGCAACGGCGAACGCTGCTGGGTGTTTGCGCGTGAACCGATCGAGAAGTGGCGGAAGTTGATTGATGCCCGCAAGTAGCTGTAGTCGCCCCGCTCCGACGGGGCGCTTCTCCCGCACGGCGGCAGAGCGGCGTAACTACAACCGATAGGAGCTGCACTTTCGGCTTGTCGCCCCGTCTTCTGCCGCTACACTCGCGCCATGTCGCACCGGTTCCCGCAACGTCCACCGCGATTGCCTGCGGTCTTCCAGAATGTACGCCCGTTCTACTTCATCACGTTCAACACCCACCAACGTCAACCGTTGCTGGCCAACGAACCGCTCCATCAAGTCTGGCTGACGTTTGCGCGACAGGCGCCCCAACACGGCGCGGTCGTGGGACGATACGTGCTGATGCCGGACCACGCTCATCTGTTTGTCTGGCTTGAGTTGGAGGCAGACTTAGCGGGCTGGGTGCGCACGTTGAAGACGGTGCTCGGCAAGGAACTGTTGCGGCAGGGTCATCCCAAACCGCATTGGCAGGAGGGGTTCTTCGACCATCTGTTGCGATCCGACGAGAGCTACGGGGAGAAATGGGAATACGTTCGTCAGAACCCGGTGCGAAAAGGATCCTGCGCGAGGGCGGAGGATTGGCCGTATCAGGGTGAGGTGACGGCGTTGGAGTGGTGAGGGCTGTTGCCACCCCGCTTTTATCCGCCGCGTACGCCCGCACGGCGACGGAGCGCCGTGACTACAACGACCCCCCATTTCGTCGGCGGGCTGTAGTCGCCCCGCTCCGCCGGGGCGCGAGCCCAGCACGGCGACAGAGCGCCCTGGCTACAACTCCGCCGCGGCGCCGGAAGCCAACTCGTCAATCAACAGTTGCGCGATGACGTAACGGACGGCCGGGGCGGGCGCCGGTATGGGCGTCGTCTTTTACCACGGCGACGCCGTTCACAAACACCCACGCGAAGCCGGTTGCACAATGGTGCGGGTCCTTGAATGTCGCCTCGGTTTGAACCTTCGACGGATCGAAGACCACCAAGTCGGCCCACGCACCGGGTCGAATCACGCCCCGGTCGGTCAGGCGGAATGTGGTCGCCGGTAACGAAGTCATCTTGCGGATCGCGTCTTCGAGACTGAGCAGGCGCAATTCCCGAACGTAATGCGCCAGGACGCGAGCGTTGTTGCCGTAGCTGCGCGGATGCGGGAAATCGCCGCCCGGTTTGCGCAAGCCGCCGTCGCTGGCGACCATCGTGTTCCGGTCCCGCATGAAACATTGAACGTCTTCCTCGCACATCCCGTGGTAAATGCACGATGCCCCGCCATTGCGTTGCATGTCGAGGACGAACTCGATCTGCTCGTCGAGCGATGCCGAACCGCGAATCTTTCTGGTCGCTTCGGGCACGCTCAGGCCATTCACGGACGGATCGTGTTTGTAGCTGGCGATTACCGCATAGGAGTAATCGTCGCGCTTGTTTCGCCGCAAGTTGTCCTTCATCGCCGCAACAATCTTCGCCTTCTCGTCCGGGTCGGCGATCCGTTTCTTGAACTTGCCGCCTTCGAGTGCAGACTCCGGAATCAGTCGCGTCAAGCCAGTGCTCGACGCCGTGTAGGCGTATTGGTCTTGGGTCACCTCGATGCCCTCACCCCGCGCTTTGTTGAGCGCCGCGAGCACCGACGCAGCCTGCCCCCATTTGAGTTTGCTGGCGATCTTGATGTGCGAGATTTCCGTACGAATCTTCGCTTCGCTGGCAATCCTGAACGTTTCATTCAACGATTCCATGATCCGGTCGCCTTCGTTGCGCATGTGAGTGGAGTGGGTGCCGCCGTGCGCCGACGCGACCTTGGCGAGTTCGATGATCTCGTCGGTCTTGGCGAACAGGCCGGGCAGGTAAATCAAGCCCGTGGACAACCCAACTGCGCCGTCGAGCATCGCCTGCTCGACAAGCAACTTCATCTTCGCCAACTCCGCGTCAGTGGGCGGACGGTTGAACGAGCCACCCATCGCCTTGCTGCGAACAGTGCCGTGACCGATCAACGTCGCGATGTTGATCGAAACAGTGTTCGTTTCGAGCCGGCTAAGATATGCGCCCACGTCCCGCACTGACCCGCCGCAGTTGCCGGTGACAAGCGACGTCACGCCCATGCGAACGTAGTTTTCCGCCAACGGTTGTGTGTGCGCGCTATCCACGTGCGTGTGAACATCAATGAACCCCGGCGCGACCACCAGACCGTCGGCCTTCACCTCGCGCTCCGCGTCACCGGCGAATTGACCGATCGCGACGATGCGTCCGTCTTTCACCGCGACGTCCGCGCGAAACGCCGCAAGACCAGTTCCGTCCACGACGTTTCCGCCGCGAATGATGAGATCGTAGTTGGCGGCCTGCGCACTTGTTAGCACAGCAAGCGAGAGAAGCAGGTATTTCCAATTCATGGCGTGTTCTTACCATCCTTTACCACCGCACACAAGGTCACCGGTCCCAACAGGCCGGACGGAATAAGCGGCGTACCCTTCGTGTAATGTCGCGCTGACGTGAACGTGTAGCGGCCCGATGGACGAGGCGTCCCATTCTTGAACCAATCCGGCCATTCGAGGAGCGTCTCGAAGTCTTTCCAGTTGCTGTCGAGCGGGAGTTGCTCGTCGCCAATCAGACGGTTGATCCAGAGGTTGACGACCTCGATTTCGAGTTTGTTCTCCCCGTCACGAATCGCATGGCTAATGTCCACGCGATACGGCGGCTTCCAAGCGATGCCGCAATCCTTGCCGTTGACCTTCACTCGCGCCATCACCTCAACCTTGCCGAGATCGAGGAAGCAGCGTGATGTGTGAAACGTAAAGCGTGTCCGGTAGGTCGCCGTGCCGGAGTAATACTTGATTCCGGGGTTGGGGTGTTTGCTCCAATCCTCCAGCTTGTCGAAGGTCACAGGCTTTACTGGACCGCCCCACCTCGGATCAAATGTCACTTGCCACGGCCCGTCCAAGGTACTCCTCACGCTCCGCGTGAGGACATCTCGCGGAGCGAGATGAGTACTTGTCCGGAATACCACAAACCAACTCTGTATCGGGTCAAAATGAAGCGTGACGCTTGTGCGCCCGTCCTTGACCGTGAAGTCTGGCAGTCCGTACGTCGCACCGGTCTCCGGATCCCACAGTTCCGGCGTTTTCCCGGCAACACGGAACGTGCATCGAACGTCACGCGCTTCCTCCTGTGAGTGCGATATGAAATAAATATCCACGTCGCCGACCCGACGATGAATGTAACGCAAACCTTCCCCCTCGAAATCCGGCTTCAACCCGTCCTCTGCGAACGCTTCAGCCACCGTTTTGCCAGAGATCAACGGATTGAGTTTCACAATCTCGGCATCACACTGCGGGTAGTCCGTGAGGCCGTGCGCACCCTTGAGTTGTTTGCCGCCGATAACACGGGCACCGTCTTCGATCAACTCACGAACCCTCCGCGCAAGCGGCACTGTCATCTGGTCAGTGTCAGGCAACAAGAGATAGCGGTAACTCATCCCAGACGGCAGAATCAATCGTCCGTTCTTCACCTTCATTTGGAGCACGCTCGCGGACGAACAGAAGTCATGGTCGTAGCCTTTCGGCAGTTCCAACTTCATGTCGTTCACGGGTAACGGAGCGCCTTCGCCGAACCAGTAACAGACATCCGCTACAAACTGCCCCTGCTGAAGCAAATACTGGCAGCGCGCCAGATAATCCATCCACGGACGGCTGTAGTCCCACCACGTGTTGTAGCGATGGATGTGTTCCCCCCAACGACGATGCGTCAGACCGGGAATCATATTGTCGTAGGGCTGATGCGGGAAAAGGTGGAACACCATCCGATTGAGACCTTCGCAGAACTTCTGGTCGCCCATCGCTTTCAACAGATACGGATGATCGCGCCAACCGCGGTCGGAGGTAAACGCTTCGGCAGCAATCACAGGTCTGCCGTAGGTGTGTGCCGCACTGGCCATTGCCTTGGTGGATGCTTCATACCCGCCCGGTGTTGGAAACCGGCCGTCGCCTCGAGCCCAGAACTCGCTGATCGGCATGTCGCTGACGCCGGCATAGGCAAGATTGTCAATACACAAATGCCCGTAAGCCTCGATGGACAGCTTCACGCCGTGGGTCCGCGCCAGCTCGCGCAACCGGCCGGCATAGTTGTCGCGGATCAATTCGCTCACGGTCGTCCGCATATCCCAGAGGAATCGTTCGCTCAACTCTGTGCTGCCGATCACGCGCCCCGTCAGCACCGGCAGCCACGGACGCAAATCGTAGCCCCGCCGCGTGTGAAACCCTTCGGGAAACGTCGCTGTCCAGTTCTGTCCGCCGGCCTCCCAACTGTCAATGTGCGTGTAGGCCAGTTTTCCGCCCGCGATAATCTTCTTCAGGAACGCATCGAAATGCGCTTCAATGCCAGCCTTGGAAAGACGGTCGCACTCAAGTCCGACAGCAGCGTACGGACAGGGCCGGGTCATCTTGAAATTCGACGCGTGACCGAAACGGATGACCAGCCACTTGCCCGGCGGCGCGTCCCACGTTTCCTTGCCCGTCAGATCAATGACCCGTTTCAATGGCGGCGCCGGAACAGCCGGCAGCGCGCTTCGTGGAGCATCCCAGTGCAAACCATTCCGCTTGTCAATGTCGCGAATCGCTCGCGGCGTCGTCGCGGGAATCGCCAAGACGGCCACGTCTCGGTAGGAGTCGGTCTTCTCGATTTGCTCTCGAACCTTGGCAGGAAACTCAGCACCGGGCCGCAGCCATGCCGAGAGCTTCTTCTCGACGACCGGCTTTTCCAGCGTCAGGCTGACGGTCTTCCCGCCTTCAAGCACTGTTTCGCTCCAATACAGTTTCTGCATCGAAAGTTCCGGCGTGATGTGCGGGCCGCCGCTACCGTAGCCGAAATCGAGGGTGAGATCGAATTCGATGCCGAGCCGTTTGCATTCCCGCAGCGCCCATTGCATACAGTCGTGCCACTGCGGGCTTGCCGGAACCACCGGCCCATCGGGCGCCCACGCCATGCCGCTGACTTCCATCCAGAGCACGCCGCTGATCCCGACGCGCTTCATTGCTTCGAGGTCGGCGGTGATTCCCGCCTTGCTGATGTTGCCGTTGATCCAGAACCAATAGACCCACGGTCGCGCTGACGACGGCGGAGCGGCGAAGCTCTTCGCCAGATCATCCGCGGCCGACGCGATCCCCGTCAGCGCACAAAGCAGCAATAGGACAATCGTTCGTCTCACGCGTTTAGATACTGCTTGGGGAATCGCCACGGCGCGCGATACTGCGGCACGGACAGTCGCCATGCTTGGAAGTCGTCAACAATCGTTCCGGTAGTAGCATCACACTTAACCGTGCGGCCGAGTTTCAGCGAGAGCAGGCTCAACACAATCGGCACGTTCACGCGGCTGTGATACTGTGGGTTGCAACTCGGTTGCTGACGCGACTTGATGCAATCAAGCCACTCGCGCTCGTGGCCGGGCGACGACGGAATGGGCGGATCCACCGGCTTGAGGTCCTTGTAATAGTAGAGCGCGCGCCCGGTAAAGGTCTTCGACTGTTTCTTCGCAATGGCTTCCGGCAGCATGAACTCGTTCATCGCCTTGCCTTCGGGGATGATCCGATGCTCGACGTAGTCGGTGTACATCGTTCCCTTGACGCCGTGGAAATAGATACCCAGACGGCGGCGCGGCACAGGTGTCCCGTGCAAGTCGAAGCCGTAGCTGTTCGTGAGCGATGACATCCACGTCACGGTGCAGTTCGGATAACGCCAGATCACCTCGTGGTTGTCGTAGGCGTCGCCGTCGTCCTTGATGATGAACCGTCCTCCCGAACTGGTGGTCTCGATGGGATAACCGAGGTCGAGCGCCCAGATCGGCAGATCAATGATGTGCGGCGCCATGCCGGGCGTCCAACCGCCGCTGTACGCCATCCACGACCCGTGATGATATGAACCGGTGGCGAGGATCGAGTTGTAGGGAATCAACGGCGCGGGACCGCACCAGAAGTCCCAGTTCATTCCCTCGGGCACGACGTGGTCTTTCACATGACCGACGCCTTCCTCGCCTTGGTTCATGACATTGAATGTCCGCACGCAACCGACCTTGCCGAGATAACCGCCCCGGATCAGTTCGACCACGCGCCGATAATTCTCGCTCGCGTGAATCTGCGTCCCGATCTGGCAAATCCGGTTGTGACGCTTGACGGCATTGCGAATCACAATGTCCTCGCCGAGATACAACGTCATCGGCTTCTGCGAATAGAGGTCCTTGCCCGCCTCGCACGCGGCAACGGCGACCAACGTATGCCAGTGCGGCGGCGTGGCGTTGATCACCGCGTCAACGTCTTTCTGTTGCATCACCTCGCGGAAATCGGTGTACACCTTGCACGTGTCCTTGTGCTTCACCGCGACTGCCTCCGCTCGCATCTTCCACACATCGCACGCCGCAGTCACGACCACGTCGGCTTCCTTCGCGCAATTGCGGAGATTGCCCTGGCCCATCCCGTTGCAACCGATGAGGCCAACTTGGATTCGCTCGCTCGGTGGCGGCTTACCGTCCTTGCCCAGCACGGAGGCCGGGATGATGTTCGGCAGGACGAAACCGAGAGCGCCGAGTGCGGCGGAGTTTTGAAGGAAACGGCGGCGGGTGATGGAGGACGCGTTGTTCATGAGTGATCTCCTAATTGCGGCGCATTGTAGGCCGTCGCCCCCGCCGAGCAAGCGCAAAATCCCCGGCGTCGTGTTCCGGAAATGTTCCGGCTGCTGTAGGGCCACGCTCCGTCGTGGCCACCTTCCCTACGGACGCAACGGAGTGCGTCCCTCCAATTCACGTCACGTTCGGCGACGGTCTCCTGACCGCGCCGCGTCCGCCGACCGCAAGGTCTCCATGACCGGCAGCACGGGAGACCTTCGGTCAAGCCATGTGCGCGGTCGGAGACCGTCGCACAACTGAGGCGACGTATACGCTTAGCGAGGAGAGACCGCCGCCGATGTCGTTGGGTTCGTTTCGGTGCGTGTGGATTTCGACACCCACAGACACCACCAAGTGCCATCCGGGTCTTGAACAACCAGTCCATTTCTTCCATCGCTCCGCAACAGACCGACACGGCCATTCTGATACTTCAAAGCGGCTTCGAACGCGGCCCGGATTGCAATTGGTAATAGAGGAGCTTCCAAGGATGGACCGCCTTCATTGAATCTGTTAGGCTTGGGAATAACCGAGCGCAACGACTCTTGAACCCAATTCATCACATTGTACTGATGAAGATTACGCGGAACATCGGTTAATCGAATTTCAACGATCTTATCGCCGAGAAAATCGGCAACGGTGACCGGTGTCTCGGAAAAACTATAACGCGCATACCGAATGCGTGCCCGCTCCCGGTGAGCGGTCTCAAATGGATGCTCCAGAATCGAGCGCAAATCACCGAAGGCGGGTGGAACATCCTTGGTTACTTTCAGAAAATCGTTTCGGAAACCATCGTCTATGAGCACGGAAGACAATCTGGTCGGATAAGCCTTCGGTGCTCGGGATGGAACCCAAATGTAACCCGTCCGAAGCGCGAGCACGCCGACAAGGGCCAGGAATATCCCCACGAGCAGACTGATTCTGATGGAGTTCATCAGTCTCATGGCAAGCGAAGTATAACGGATGGCATTCGTCTCGGCAATGCTTCTTTCGGGGCGGGAAACAGAGGCAATAGACTGAATCATGCGATTTCCGGCCAAAATCCGCAGTTTCCTTGTCGGTAATCGCCAGATTCCGTCCGGGTTGCGCCAGCCGCAGGCGGCTTCCGCCGGATCCCGTCCGGGTTGAACCGTCCGCAGTTGGCTTCTGCCGGAATCCGTCCGGGTTGCACCAGTCGCAGCCGGCTTCCGACGGATTCTGTCCGGGTTACGTCGCCCGCAGATGGAAATCGGCACCCGCCGCCGGCGGATTCAGGCCGAATTGCTCCAGTTACTTCGCGCTGTCGAACCGCCACGACTGCGTCTTGTCATCGTTGCCGCGCAGTTCGATGGATTGGACTTCGAGGCCGCTGCTCCGGCTGGCAGGCGTGATCCGCAAATGTATCAGCCGACCCTTCACGGGTATCTCCATCTTTACTTCCTTCCATTCCGACGACGCCGGCCAGTTGAAGGGAACCGAGTTCGCAGGAAGGAAATCAGGGTCTTGTTTGGTGCGCCATGTCAAACGACTCTTGCCGCCTTGCTTCGCGCGCACCCGCAGCGTGGCCGTGACCGGCCCGGCGAGATCAAGATGGCTGTTGGTGATGAATCCGCGTATGTCCGCACCCGGCGTGATGACGAGTGCGCCATCCTTGATGGCGAGTGTGCCGCCGCGACAGAGCCAGCCTTGGATCGTGCCGTCGGGCGCGGGTTTCACGGGCAGCGCGGGAATCATTCCGTGCTCGGAGAACAGCATGACGTGCCGGTCCGCCAGCGGCGGAGGCATGCCGGGCGGTTCCAGCGTGGCGGTCCATGCTTTGAGTTTCGCTTCGAGGCGCGCGGCGATCTCCGGTTGCTGTTTGATGAGGTTCCGCGCCATGGACTCGCCCTCCGGCGTGGTGATGTCGAAAAGCAGGTTCCCCTGCCCGCCGAGCGCGATGAGTTTGTACGGAAACTCCTGAATGGCGGCTTGCGACATCCAACGCCAGTAAAGCGTTTGGTGCGGCGCGCTTTTGTTCTCGCCGGTGAGGAACGGGATCAGGTTTACGCCATCGAGTTTGTCGTCGTGCGGCAATCCCGCCAGCGCCACGGCCGTCGCGCCCACATCAAGGCTGATGACGGGCTTGTCGTGAATCTGCCCGGCAGGGATCTTCCCCGGCCACGCGGCGACGAACGGGGTGCGGATGCCGCCTTCGCTCAGCATCCCTTTTTCTCCGCGCATCGGCAGGTTGATCGAGCCGTCCCACATCTCGCCGAGCGGCGCGCCGTTGTCGCCGATGAAGAAGATGAGCGTGTTCTGCTCCTGCCCCATCTCCTTCAACTTCGCCCGAATCCGTCCAATGCCGTCGTCAATGGCGGCGATGAGCGCGAGGGCTTGGCGTCGTTCCTTGGGCAAGTCCGCGCGCGTCCTCGAGAACCACGGTTCCGGCGATTCCAGCGGCACGTGCGGCGCCATGTAGGCGAGGTAAAGAAACCACGGCTGCTCCGGCTTCGCCGCGCGGCGCTTCAGAAACGATAGCGCCCCCTCGGTCTGGATGACGACTCGACATCGTTCGTCATGCACCTTGTGCGGCGCATCGGGGAACGGCGTTCCGTCGAGCGCATGCGACGCCACGTAGTCGTGCATCGGGCCGGTGAAATACTCGTCGAAACCCTGTTTGTGCGGAAGCAGTTCGGGGTCGAGCCTGCGCCGCTCCACAACATCAAGATGCCATTTACCACTGATGCCGCTGATGTAGCCTGCCGCCTTCAATCGTTCCGACAGCGTGACGACCTCCGACCGCATCGGAAGTCCGTTGTGTTCGACGCCGAACCGGTTCTGATACATCCCCGTCATCACGCCCGCGCGCGAAGGAGTGCATTGCGGCGCCGTGACGTAACCGCGCCTGCAAATCACACCGTCACGGGCAAGCTGGTCGAGGTTCGGCGTGCGAACATCCTTGTCTGCACCCTGCGCACCGAAGTCCGCCCAGCCGTGGTCGTCGGTGTAGATGAGAAGAACATTGGGACACCGCTCCACAGCGAATGACCAATAACCAATGACCAATGACGAAAGAAGGATGACAGGAAGTGCTTTCACGGTTTTCGCGTTTACTTCTACCATGCGCACCGTTAGCTTGTCACGTCATGCCACTCAACATCGAAGTGAAACGCGATGTCTTGTTTGCGCCGACGAAACACGTCACCCGCTGGGCGTTGAATCCGACCTATACCTCGGCACGAGGCAACGGGATGATCATGACGGTGCTCGAAACAGACGGGCTCGGCTTGGGCGCGAGCCGTTACATGGAATGGGAACAGACTTCGCAGTGTTTCCTCTCCGATGACAACGGCGCAACATGGAAACCAACCCGCAGTCCGCTCTTCAACTGGATCACCGCCCAACGCAAGAAGACCCACATCGGCTACGGCGGCATGTGGGCGTACTGCCTGGAGCCGCAGTCTGGTCGGCTCATCTCCTTCCGTTCAACGCCGACCTTCTCCGACGACTTCTCTAAAACGTGGTCCAAGTTCTACTGCGAGGTTTCCGACACTCCACGCGCAGTTGTTCACAAGCACGATGACCGTAATAACGCTACATATGTAGCATTATTACGGTACGATACAGTGCGCCAGATCATTCACGACGGCGACGGCTGCAACGAACGGCAGTGGATGCCGGGCTTCGACATCGAGAAGCACGCCGCTGGCTTCGACCAGCCGCACCCGATCACGCTCGATGACGGCACGTTGCTGTTCGGCTTCACGGTCAGAACACCGCGCTACCTGACGCGTTTCTTCCGTGGCCGCTGGAACGAGCACGAGGAACGTATGCTCTGGGAAGCAAGCGCGCCCATCTCGGTGCCGGGCAGCGTCTCCTCCGCCGGGCCATGCGAGCCGGACTTGTTGTCGCTCGGCGGCCAGCGCGCCTTCACCACGATGCGCACGCAAGGCATCCCCGCCAAACAAGTCCCCACCACCCGCCAGTGCGCCGTGTCAGACGACGGCGGTCGCACGTGGAGCAGGCCGGAGCCGCTCAAATACGATGACGGCACAACCGTCTGGGTTCCTGCTGCCATCGCCGTGTTCGAGCGTCATCCCGCCACGGGTCGCGTCTTCTGGTTTGCCAACATCCAACACGGCCCAGTCTATGGCCAGATTCCACGCTATCCCCTGACGATGGCTGAGTTCGATACCAAGCGGCTTTGCATCCTCAAGGACAGTGTGACGATCATCCAAGACTTGCCCCCCGGCGCGCCGAAAGCTGGCGACCCAAAAAAAGGAGAGCTAGGTCGTCGCTACAGCAATTTCGGCCACTACGTTGACCGTCACACCGGCGAGATTGTCCTGCTCGTCGCTGAAGAACCGCGCGTCACGTGGGACGACTATTGGTCCGACACCATCCGCTTCCGAATCAAGCTGTAGGAACGCCGCTGTCCACTGAACAGACAGAAAATTGCCTGTCAGAGGGACTCCGAATAGGCGCCAGCAGTGGGGTTAAAAGTCCGAAACGTCTGTGGGCGGAGGGATCGGGGTGGCCAGCAGCACCGGTTCCGCGTAGTCGGCATCCATCCGGTAGGGAAGCATGTAGAGTCGGTCTCCCGTGGAGTTGCAGAAAAAGATCCGCGAGGGAGAAAGGCGGCTCGAATCGCCATCGGCCCAGACGGCGAAGAAGGGATCAGTCGGGTTGTGAGCCCGGCGCACGTAGCTGTGATTCATGCGGCTATTCTGCGTGACACGCCGCTCCAGACTCCAGTTCGCGCCACGATCCGTGGAGACCCAGAGGCCGACTTCACCGCCTGTGAAATAGGCCTGCGGTCCCGTGAGCGTGGGACCGATCACTGTCCAGTGCTCGCCGTTGATGTAGAGGCTGCCCGCATCGTAGTTGTGATCAGATTGGGTGACTGTAGTCGTGAGCCAACGCACGCCAGTCCATCGCGTAATCTCCCAAAGGCGCGGGTCGTTAGCCGGTCCTGGCGCGTGGCCGCCGCTGGAGACGCCGAGGATCACCGGGTGGCCGTCGGCATCGAAGAGGAGCTTGTTGATGTAGAAGAGTCGCCGCTGCGCCTCATAGTCAACTACGAGCGCGGGATTCTTGGGATTATTCAGAGGGATGGTCAGTGGGCGGCCGTTGACGGTGGTCCACGTGCGGCCGAAGTCGGCCGTCTCGGCGTAGTAGATGTTCGTGCGGCGGTCGGGTTTGCCGCCGGGATGGTAGTTGAAGGCGGTCCCAATTTTATGCCCGTCGCAGCGGCTCACCTGATAGTGCCCAGCGAAGCCGGCGAGCTTCTTGAGGTCCTTCGCTGGCTGGGCGGCCCAATCCTTTCCGTCGCGGCTCGTCTCCCAATACAATTCGCGGCCGCCTGTGTAGAGCGTCAATAGATGGAAGAACCCCTTTCCGGGAACGTACCAGATCTGTGAGTAGGTTTGCTCGCGGGAGATGACTTCATGGAAGGAGTCGACGGAGTAGGGCTGCTTGCTGCGGAAGATCTGCCCTGGCCGGCGACGCCCGCGGCCGGCGACGAAGACCCACACATACCCGGCCTCGTCAATGGTCAAGCTGGGGTTGTCGTGCGGGTCATCGATTCCCCGCTGATCGCGAACGATCGTCGGACGGGGAACACGGTGCCGTTTGTGGTCGTAGTACGAGGCCATGGCCAGGAGGTAGCGGTCTTCCGTGCCGGTGGTTCCCCCGTAAACGAAGAAGGTCTTCTCGACCTCCGGAGCATAGACGGCCATGGGACTGACCGTGTGGCTGGCAACGAAGGCCGTGCCGCCGGAGTTCTTGTCCCCGTACGGGCCGACTATTTCCCCGATCGTCCACCAGATACCCCGGTAGCCGTCAACCTTATCGCGGAACGTGAAGAAGCGTTCCACACGTTCTGTGGACCCCCGCGAGTTCTGGGCGGTAATCTTCGCACGGTAAGACGTGTTTGGCGCCAGCCCCTCAAATGTCACCTCCCGGGCTGCCGGTGCCCCCCCGACTGAAAGTTGCTCGGTGACTTCCTTGCCGTTGAGCCACATGCGGATTGCGCCGGCCTCAACAGGCCGATCGGCGGTGACGCGAAAACGGAATGCCTTGCCGGGCGCAAGTATTCCTCCGCTTTTCTGCGGCTCGATCACAGCGATGGCCGGCGGCGTAGGAAGGCTGGTGATTCGGAGCTTCGCCAACTCGGCGTGGCCGTTCAGATGGCCGCGTGCACTGCCGAGTCCTAAGCGCCCGGACGCAGTTCCGAAGGGGAATGCGACCGCGTCATCTGCACCTCGGGCCGCACTTGGTGCGACGAGCACGAGCAAGGAAAGCAGCGTCCAAGTCGCGCGCGGCGCGAAACTGACAGCAAGAAAGTGCTTTTCAGAGGGACTCCACAGCGGCGACAGCAGGGAGGGCAAATGGGGAAGCCCCAACCTCGGCTGACGGACCGAAGCGTTCCCGACACTTGCGTGATTCTCCTCTGAGCGCATTTCCGTTCCTTTCGGACGCGCATCTTGTCGGAAACCGGGTTCACAGTCAAGACAGCCGGCCGGAAATGGTGCACTTCGATGTTTCGGTCATCGAGAGGAACGCCGCCGTCCCGGCGGTCGAAGTCTAGCCCGAAACCGCCGGGACGGCGGCGTTCCTCTGTTCACTTCACCGTGACCGTCTTCACCGGACGAATTGTCACTGGTCCAACGAGACCAGAAGGCTGAAGCGGCTCGGTTCCGTCCCACTGTCGCCATGTGGCAAAACTCACCGGCGCATCGGCAGGCGGCGCATCCTGCGGCACCCACGACGGCCATTGCTTGATGACGCCACGCCCCACATATGACACACCGAGCGCGTCCATCTTCTTCGCGTCGCCGATGAGCCGGTTGACCCAGAGATTCGTCACGCGGACTTCCAATTCGTTGGAGCCTTCCTTGATCGCGTCGGTCACATCCACACGGAACGGCTGCTTCCAGAGAATGCCAAGTTTTTTCCCGTTGAGGATGACTTCGGCCAAGTTTCGCACTTCACCAAGATCAAGATAAGTCCGATTACTTAGAACTGAAGACTGATAACTGAAAACTGTTCGATACGTCGCTGTTCCGGAAAAGTGACGGATACCCCCGTCTTTGTGCTGCGAAAGATACATCAAGCGATCAAGCCGCACTGACGCAGGAGCGCCGCGTTTCGGTTGGAAACTCACATCCCAACTGCCACCGAGCGTCAAAGCAACCGGCTGTTCCGTCTCCTCCACCAACTTGCCATTCTCGATCCACAACTCCCGACGTGGCGTGGTGGCTGGAGCGCGTTCGGCGATTTGCTTCACGTCCAGCGGCGAGCCGATCAATTCGATACTCTTCACGTCTCCATTGAATGGCCCCGGACAGCCGGGATGCACGATGAACTTGGATGCACCCGCGCTACCGGCGAGCTTGCCATTGATGAACAGCGACGGCGCGCAGTCGCGATAGACAACTGCGATGTCGGCGGTTTCACCAATAGGTTGCGCTACAACGATGCGCGGCACAAGATAACGTGCGCCGTGTTCCCAGACCGCGACGCCGTTCCGCCCCACGCTCACGCCGGCGTTCACGTGGCCAACGCCGAACATCAATTCACCCTGTCGCGTAATTACCGCGAAGTTCTGGCCGCGAGCCATCACGATGCCTTTGTCGGCTGCCCTCACCAATTCGATCTCCGCAGACGGCTTGACGCGAACGAGGACAGTGAAGCTGTTGGTCGTGCCGGGGTTCTCCGGTTGCAGCAACAATTTGCCGGGGCGCGCATCGGGCTTCACGGCCAACTGTGACGCTGCTTTGCGAAACACCACGAACCACGAACCGCGCGGATCGAACGGAATCTGCACGGTGGTGCGACCCTCGCGTTCCTCGAATCGCGCCACCTCCCGCATCCGTCCCGTGGCCGCGTCCCAAAGCTCCGGCTGGCGACTCGTGACGCGGAACGTACAGAGAGCATCGAATGCACTGTCCGATTGATTGGAAACAAAATACCAATCCGCGCCCGCATCGTCGGTGCGGTGAATCCAGAGCATCTCCGCCGCCGTGTTGTGCTCGAAATCCGGTTTCAGAGTGAGTTTCCTCTCCACCGCGTCGAAGCTTCCGCTGACGATGGCGTTGACCTTCTTCCACATCGCTGTGACTTCATCATCCGACGCCATGCCTTGGGCGCGTGTGAACTCGCATGGCGCGGCGACTGCCGCTCCCGCTTCGGCCAGTCGCAACACTTCGCGCATCAGCGCAGGCGTCGCGCGACCGTAGGCGGGCAACATCAGCACGCGGTAACGCATTCCGTTCTTGTGCACAATGACGCCGTGCTCGACGCGCGACTCGCGCAACGCATCGAGATTAGCAAAATCGTAGTCATAACCAGCGGGCAACGGAATCGCCAATTCCTGTTTCCAGCCGCCGTAACTCGGCGCGCCTTCATCGAGCATGACCAGCACGTCGGCCACGAACCGACCTCGCTGCAACAACGACTGGCAGCGCGTGAGGTATTCGATCCACGCCTTACCTTGCTGCCACCACGTGCTCGTGCGCTCAAAGTTGATGCCGTATGGACCAAACGTCATGCCGGGCACGAGGTTCATCCACGGTTGGTGGGCGTACCGGTGGAAGTAGTACTGGTTGATGCCAAGACAGAATGCGCGATCGCCAAGCGCCTTGAGGCTCCACGGATCATCAAGCCACTGGCCGCGCCCCGCCGTGAACGCTTCCGCGCCGGTAATCTGGCGTCCGCTCAAGTGCGCCGCGCACGCCGCGACCTTGCAGTCCACGCGCGGGCCGCCGCCGACCCAGAACTCGCCGCACGGCATGTCGTTGGCGCGCGCAAAGTTCATCGGGTCATACATGAACTGCTGCCGGCCAAACGACTCCGCGCGGAACTCGATGCCGCGTTGGTGCGCCAACTCCATCGAATGTTTCCAGTAATGGTCCACGAGCAAGTCAGCGATGGTGCGGCGGAAATCCCACAGAAAGCGTTCCGACTTGTCGCGCGATTCAACAATGTATCCGCCGGCCAGCACGGGCAGCCACGGCGCGATGTCGTAGCCCCGGCGCTTCCTGAACTCTTGCGGAAACTTCGCTGTCCAGTTCTGCGTGCCGACTTCCCAGCTATCAATCCACGTGTGCTTGAACGCTTTCTTCCCCACCGGCGTGGCCGTGGCGAGTATCTTGTCCACGAACGCCACGTGTTGCGCCTCGACGCCGCGCGGATTGAACTTGTCGCACTCCAAACCGACGCCGGCTTTCGTCGCCGGCGCGTTGTGCGCGCCCGTCGGCGTGTGGCCAATCCGCAACACAATCCAATCGCCCTCCGGCGCAACCCATTTCAATTTGCCAGTAAGCGCGACAATGCCAGATCGCGCGATACCCGTCACATCGCCGGCGCCGGTGTCGAGATAACGGTCCGCGCCGCCGCCGTGTTCGGGATGCGCGGCGCTCGCGCTCTTCGCTTGCCAGATATGAACGCGGTCGCGGTTCGACAACGACGCTTCGCCGACGCGTATCTGCTCCGTTCGGAAGAAACTGTCCGGGGGAAGCACGAAACGGAAATGTTTCGCCGTGACTGGCTCGAACGCGATGGTCAATTCCAACGGTTTCCCGCGCCACGAGATCGGCAGCTTCTTCACCGCGCGCCACGTTTTGGCATCGTCGCTGGCTTCCACGAACGCCATGGGATTGCCGAACACCGCCAGACCGTCCACCTTCAACAACGTCAACTCGCGCACCATCGCAGGCGCCGCGAGATCGAATCGGATTTCCAGCGCAGCGCCAGCCTGACGTTTCAAGACGATTCTCTTCTTCGACGCGACCGGCGGTGTGCGGTCACCACGTGGCGCCGGAAACGCGAGCACGGCCACCTCGCGATAATAATCCAGCAACGTCGCCGGCTGCGGCAGCTTGGCGATCTCGACCGTCTCGCCGCCCCGCACGCGCGTCTCGTTCCACGTCAACTCCTGCATCGCCAGTTCCGGCGGAATGGTCGGCCCGCCGGCGTTGCCCCAGCCGTCGCAGAGCGCGGTGCCGAAATCGAGACCGAGCCGGGCGCTTTCGTTGAGCATGTGCTGGAAACAATCCTGCCATGCCGGCGACATGAAATCCTTTTTCTCAACCAAGTCCGTCGGCAACGCGACGCTGACGTTCATGAACAACGTGCCGCCGAGTCCGATGGCCTTCATCGCCTCCAAGTCCGCCGTGATGCCCGGCTTGGTGATGTTGCCGCTCATGTGGAACCAGTACGTCCGCGGCTTCGCCGAGAACGGTGGCGACAAGAAACTCTTCTCCAGTTCATCTGCACGAACCGCAATAACACAGAGAAACAGCAGCAGCGTTCTCATCGTAGTAATACCCTTCGCGTTGAAATATCCGGATAATTCGCCGCCAACGCGCGCATCTTCTCCTGCTCGCCCAACAGCGCCAACGCACGCGCTGACGCGTTCCGTACTTCAGGCGCGTTCTTGAAATCGCCAACCATCCGGAACAAAACCGGAACACAACGCTTGTCTCCGATTCGGCCGAGCGCCCACGCCACGCAGCCACGCCAGCAGGGCGTCAGGTCGTTGTGCAGGAACAACACGCCGGGACCGAGCGGATCGGGCGAGCCGTCGGCAAATTCCGGCGGGGGTTTCTCCAGCGACGCGATGAGCGTGTCCACCGAGGCGGGTTGTCCGAGGTAGCCAAGCAGTCGTGCGAGATAGAAACAGACCCAGTGTCGCGGTGGCAATTCGTTCACCACCGGAATACCAGTGTCGAACACGCGCTTGATCTCGTTCGGCTTCTGTCGGTAACGCTCGCACGCGGCGCGAACCTGCGGCTCGTATTTCACGTCGCGGCAGACGAGCGAGATGATTTGCGCGGCGCGAATCTCCGGAGTCGGTTTGCCGCCCCACGCTTGGTGAACCTTTCCGAGCGCCGCCTCAATCTCTGGCGCACGCTTTGCCGAGGGATCGCCAAGAATGGACAAGCAGGTCTCGACAACCGTTGCCTCCGTGCCAGCCCGACGAATGAGACGGCCGGTCAACATCTCGTAATCGTCGTTCTCCGGGAACAACGCGCGGTCGAAATCGGTCGGCACCGACTCGATGAGTTTCGGCAGAATCGCGCGGCACTTGGTCGAGCCGAGGGCGTCGAGCGCCTCCATGCTGAGATAGTGAACCGGCGACGAGTGGCACGCGATCAACGCGGGATGGTCACCGTACCACTGCGAATAGTTTTGGTAATCGCCGAGTTCGCCAAACGCCTTGAGCAACGCCGCCTCTGCCGACGGTGTCCCGATCCGACCCAGCGCCTCGACCGCCGCCTCGGCCACGAACAGATTGCCAGTGGCGGGATTGTGATTGGTGCTGATCGCAGCGGCGAGCAACGGGATCGCTGAGGCGTCCCTCAAGTAGCCGATGGTGCGCGTCACCGCCTGCAACGTTCGCGGGTTCACGTCGGCCAGAGAGTTGAAGCGTTTGCCGTCGCCGCGATGCGTCTTGTGCCATTCGGGGAATGGATTGGTCTTGTATCGGCTCTCCAAATACTCGCGCAACGGCGCGGGATCGCCGCCATCCAGCCCTGGCAGCGTGACCGCGCCCTTCGT
>CAZNOK010000037.1:0-30862 GCA_964574605.1 uncultured Verrucomicrobiota bacterium | reverse complement strand
CGTGGCAAATCTACGCCGACTTCGCCCAAGTGCTTATCGCCCACGCCAGCATCTTATACGCCGACGAAGATTTCGGCGTCGAGTTGCAGCGAGATCATGCAGACTAGCCAGTCGTTGTGCCGGCCCGGTGCTTGGCGCAGCACGAGAGCTGGCCGCAGTTTGCCAGCGGCTTGGTCAGCTTGGGGAAAACGGAACAGGACAACCTGTCCTGCCCGAATCACGAGAATACTTCCTTGAGGTCGGCTTCGGAGTACGGCGACGATTCACCTTCGAGACCGCGCATCGCGCTGTCGAGGGATGAGCGAGACCAGTCGGCATCGTCCTTGAGGTTCTTCGCCTCCAGAAACTCGACGAACTCCAGCACCTGCGTCTGGACCGACTCCGGCAGCACTTTCACATGCTCGACAATTTTCTCGGCGACACTCATCTGTTCTCCTCCTTTCTCGTGGAAAATTACCACCTTGCCCGACCGAATGCCACCATAAATACGGACACAGCCGATCCTGCCAAGTGGCTCAACGTCTTCCAGCCGGACTTGTCCGCCGTAGCTTTAGCGGAGGAGAAGCCGAGTCCGACGAGACGCTGAGGGGTAATGGCAGCAAACACAACGCCGATGCCTAGCACTGCTAGCATCAGCAAAAACGCGCCGCAAGGTTAACCGAGGCGTGTTTGAAAAGTGGTGTAGCGGCGCTTCTGCGAAGCGCCGATTTGTTAATTGGCCACGGAATTCGGCGTTTGACACAAACGCCGCTACACCAGCAGCGAGTTTCCAAACACGCTCTGAGAGATTTGTCCAGAGTCAGGAGTTGACAACTTCAGAGAGGCTCGTATTCCCAGCCATGAGCGTTCGTTACCTCAATCTTGCCGGGGCGAAGTTTGTATTCGAAGTCGAACGCCAAAGAAGGATTATCGTTCGGGGAAATCGTCTTACGAAGCCAGAACCTCTTCTTCCTGACAACGAATACGAACGTGAGATTATGGCGACGGCTGGGGTGTTTTTCGCTTGTTTCGGTGAATGCACTGGTGAACTTGGAAAACAAGGATCGCAAGGTGCGAGAGTTCACATTCTGTAACAGATGAAACCAGAGACCGTCGTATCCCTCCCTGACCAACTTCTCAATGTCTTTCGTAATGGATCGGTCCTCGGCAGGGCGAGCTTTGAATTCAACTGCTAATTCTCGGCCTCCACTTCGAGAGAATACAACAACATCCGTTCGCGCACTCATCTCCGTCGCACCTCTGAACTTGTACGTCTTACGAGTAGGAACTTCGACGGCAAAAGGAAAGCCACGGCTCGCAAGTTCGAGGCAGAAGAGGATTCTGGCCTCGGCTTCGCTTGCCCGGTAATCGGATGCTTTCTTGGAAGTCCTGCGTGTAGGAAACAAAAGCGTTGTGCCGTCCGGAAAAGGCGACAACTTCTCAGAAGGCAGTTGACAGAGGCGGGAGGCGACTGATCGGCACAACGACATTAGTTCAGTGTTCATTCCACGCAATATTTTTCCAAGGCGAAATGGTCACGATACTTTTGGTTGAATCTGGAACCTCTGAGATGACTGGCCTTGGCTTACTAGGTAGGAATACATGCGCACCGTTCCTATCACAGACCCACTTATCTCATACGTACGGTTCACTGTTTTCCATTTTGGTGGATCGTAACTGCGACCGAACAAAGTCTTAATTTCTTCTCCAGGTGAAAGGCATTTCAGACAAAGGGAGTGAGATTCTTTGTTTTTGCCTTTCAGATCATGGACGGGAACAAGACAATCGTTGTGAACCGGCCATGCTCGGCAACCCGTGCATCGCTGCAAGCTGGAGTCTCCGTAATTAGCTTCGTCTTCGTAATCGAAACCGTGACCGCATATCGGGCATTTCTTTCCATACATACCTGCTGATTGACGAATGGCCTCGCCAAGACATTGTGCACAAGTGACAGCACCACCGAGTTTATTCTGAACATCTTCATAAATCGGCCCAATGTACTGGTCAAAGTCCTCTTCCTCTAGCCCACGAATACTCAGAAGCTCTCTGTCATCTTCAACTTGTTCAAAGAGTGCGTCTAGCCGGCTGCCACGCATAATCTTGAGATGATCTCCCACCAAATCCTTGGATAGCTCCTTTGCTCTATGGGACGAGCAAAAAGCTTGATCACAGACAGGACACTTTTGAGTCGCTGGTCGAAATCTTCCCTGCTCAGCGCAGAAAGCACAATCCTGTAACTCCAACTTGAGACTCACTTCCCCCTTGTGTTCGACCACTTGCTTGGTCGGGTCAGTCCATTTGAATGTTCCATCGCAGTTTTGGCAAACGAATGTGTCCGTCTTAAACTCCTGAACTTTTGGCGACCCGCAATTGGGGCAACTTATCGTCTCTTTGGGCATAATTCTCCTTCGACTCTTAATCTAGGTTCCAAGTTTCTACATGGCGTCGAGGATTTGCTTCTTTTTAGTCTTGAACTCATCTTCTGTAATCAGACCGGCATCGAGCATTTGTTTGAGCTTTTGCAGTTTAGTCATCGCGTCTTCTCCGTCGGATTTTGCTGGTTGCGGGTTCATGGCTTGCCCGACCTGCTGGCCAACCGGCACGCCAGCGCCAAGGCCGATGCCCAATCCCAATCCGCCCGCCAACAAATTTCCTGCGGCACCACCTTCCGTGCTCGCAGCTTTTTCGAGCACGTCAAATGTGCGCGCCGTAGTGTAAGCCTGACCGACTTGCACTTTGCTGACCTGCTCGATCTCCATCCGCTTGCCGAGAACTTCTTGGAACTTCTTCTTTTCCTCGTCTGGGATGTTGATGCTCTCAACGTTGAAGTTAACGATCTCCAAGCCAAACCGTTTGAACTCGGCGCGGATCGCATCCGCAGCGAACTGTGAAAACTCGTTCAGTCTTGCGTTGGCCTGAAAGACGGATACGCCTTTTTCGACAAAGTACTTCGATAGCGCGTCGGACAACCGCTGCAAAATCTCGCCAGTGAAGTAGTCGTTAATCTTATCGCTGCGAAGCTCGCGGAGCGTGCCGACAAGTTGCGTGATCAGCCGTTGCGAATCTTCAACGCGAATTCCCCATTGCCCATAGGCGCGAACGCTGACCGGGTAATTGTAGACCGGGTCAATCAGGGGGATCGGTGTCCTTGTGCCCCAGCGTAGATTGCGCTTCGCGTGTTTGTTGATGTACCAAACTTCGGCGGTGAAAGGCGTTTGCCCGCCGAATGGCAGATTGATGAGCTTCCGAAGTAGCGGAATGTTGCCGGTGGCGAGAGTGTGAGTTCCCGGCCCAAAGAGATCAAGAGCTTGGCCGCCCTTGACCAGCAGTGCTTCTTGCGTCTGATTCACGACGAGTTGCGCGCCTATGCGAATTTCCTCTTCCCGGTTTGCTTCATTGGTTTGGTATTTCCACACCAACCATTCATCCGAGGGCGCGTCGAACTTGATGCGGTCTATAATCGCCATGCTTAGCCTCCTTCAGCGCGGAGAATACGCCCGGCGGGATGGACGTGACAAGCGCAGAATTGCTGGTGAAGACGCTGCTCGTAGCCGCAGGTTTACCCGCCTTTGGCGGCGTCGTAGGCGACCAGGGCTTCATGCCTGCGTTTTCCGCGCACCGGGATAGGGTGCGGCTACAGGAACTGAGCTTGCCAAGCATCGTCTCGCAGAGCGAGACGACTACTCTAGCAGAAGGAATTGTGCTATAAGAATAGACATGAACATTTCACGGCGTGAGTTTCTGGCAGCCGCCGGGATGACGGCTGGCGGTCTGATTGTTTTCGGTAAGGTCCGCTCGGCGGATGCGGCAATGCAGACGCCTCATGCGGACATGGCGGCATTGCGAAAGGCGATGATGGATTCGCCGGTTGACGTGGCGTTGCACCGGGCGAGGGTCTTCACGAAAGTTTTCCAGCAACACGAAAGCGAGCCGTGGATTGTCCGCAAGGCGATGGCATTGCGCGAATACTTCGAGACAGTGCCGCTCTACCTGCGTCCGCACGACCGCATCGCCGGTTCAATCAGCGAGAAGCCGGGCGCGATGCCGTTGCTGGTCGAGCTGGGTATCGCGGACAACAACATCTACACCGGCGAACGCCCCGACCGCGCTGATTACCTCAAGGGCAAAGTGCCGGAAGACATCCGCGAGTATTGGGCGAACCGGAACATGTGGGGCTTGTTCCGGACAAAGATCGCCGGGCAAAAGCAGGTCAAGAGTCACGATGAGTTGAAGCAGAACCCCGGCTACAAGTTCATCTCGAATCAAGGACATCTCTGTCCGAGCTACAGCGAGTTGCTGCGCGTTGGCATTGGCGGCTTGCGGCGCAAAGTGGCGGCGCGGCGCCAGGGCGAGACCGACGCCGAGAAGCTCGCGTTCCTCACGGCGGCGGAACACACGCTCGCGGGGCTGTCCGCGTGGGCGAAACGTTACAGCAAGTTCGTGAAGGACCCCGAGATGGCGCGGATTTGCGCGAAGATCGCATCGGAACCGCCGGAAACATTCCGCGAGGCGTTGCAACTGGTCTGGCTCGCGCATCAAGCGATTCACATCGAGGGGCACGGTTACTCGTGCACGCCGGACCGGCTCGATCAGTTGTTGTTGCCGTTCTACAAGGCCGACAAGCTCGACGACGCCGAGGTCGTGCGGCTTGTCGAGAATTTCGTGTTGAAGATGTTCGACAACACATACTGGGGACCGGAGCATCACTTGACGCAGGGCTTCGTCGTGGGCGGCTCGACGCCGGATGGCCGCGACCTGACGAACAAGCTGAGTTGGTTGATGATCGAAGGCGCGACGAACATGGCGTTGCCGGAGCCGTTGGTCTGGATTCGTTGGCATCCGAAGATTGACCAGAAGTTTTTCGATTTCTGCCTGACGCGGCTGGCGCGGACGACTTGTTTCCCGATGATGTGGAACGACAAGGTCGTGCCGGAAGGGTTGATGGCGCTCGGCGTGTCGCGCGAGGACGCGTTCAACTACGTGCCCGTCGGTTGCAACGAACTCGCCGTGCCCGGCCAGTGCTATTACAACCCCGGCGCGAACATCGCCTACCTCGCCGCCATCGAGGCCACGCTCACCAACGGCAAAGGCTACAAGAAACAATGGAAGTGGAACAAGGTCGCGCCGCTGGTGAACGAGTTGAAGACGTTCAACCATTTTGCTTCCGCCATCGGCGCTTACATGTGGCGTCAAATCGAACAGTCGTACGCCAGAGAGATGCAGGTGTTGAAGGCGCAGATGGAGTGGGGCGTGACGCCGTTGACTTCGTGTTTCTTCCACGGCTGCATCGAGCGCGGACGCGACATGGCGCAGGGTACGAAATACAACATCCTTTCCTGCGGCGGCATCGGGTTCGCCAACGCGGTGGATTCCATCGCCGCGGTGCGCGAGATCGTCTATCAAAAGAAACTGGCCACGCTCGACGAAGTGGCGACAGCCTGCGCCGTCAATTTCGAGGGACACGAGCGTCTCCGCGCCAAGCTGCGCGCCGCGGGCAAGCACGGCAACGACGATCCGCAATTGGATGACATCATCACGCTGGTCGAGCAGTTGCGCGACGAGCCGGTGAAGGCGATCTGTCGCGACCCGCGCGATGGAAGCAAGTTCGGCAACAGCCACGTCGTCCGCAGTGGCGCGGTCAAACAAGGCCGCGTGACGTCGGCGACACCCGATGGACGGCTCGCGGGCACGCCGCTGGCGAGTTCCGTCGCGGCCTCGGTCGGTTGCGAGCGCACCGGCCCGACCGCGGTGTTGAACTCCGTCTGCAAGCTCAACCCCGCGAAGAGTTGGCAGTGCGCCTATCAGGTCAACATCCGTTTCCACGCCGGCATGATCGCCGACGCCGGTCAGCGCGAGAAACTGCGCGCGATGTTGAACGTCTATTTCCAGAACGGTGGGCAGGAATTGCAGATCAACGTCGTGGACAGCGCGACGTTGCGCGCCGCGCAGAAGAATCCCGAACAATATCGTGACTTGGTGGTGCGCGTCGCCGGTTTCAGCGAGTTCTTCGTGAACCTGACGCCCGACATGCAGGAAGAAATCATCGCCCGGACAGAGCACATGTGAGTGCGTTGCTTAACAACACTGACACCGCCCACACCGTTCAGGTAGGGGCGACCCGCCGGGTCGCCCGCCGGTCGCCGTGTCAACGAAGCGGACGAGCCGGCGGCTCGTCCCTACCCGCGGATTTGCTAGGTGCTAGCGAGCTTGGTAGGGGCGCACTGCGTGCGCCCGCCGTTGTTTCCTTCGTCGCAGCGGGGCGCACGCAGTGCGCCCCTACATTCAAGTGGGGCAAATCATGAACATCATCATCAGTCGTCGTGAAATGTTGCGGCGGTCGGCCGCGACGGTCGCGGGAATGTGGGCGGCGCGCCATGCTGTTGGTGCGCAAACAAAGTCGCCCAATGAGAAGCTGAATATCGCTTTCATCGGCCTCGGTGGACGCGGCGCGGCGAATCTCAAGACCATTGCCAGCTATGGTGACAACGTCGTCGCGCTCTGCGACGTGGATGACGAGCGCGCCGGCAAAGCCTACGTCAACTACCCCAAGGCAAAGAAGTATTATGATTTTCGCCGGATGCTGGAGGAGATGGACCGTCAGATTGACGCGGTGGTGGTCAGCACGCCCGACCACACGCACGCTTCGCCGAGCGTGATGGCGATGCGGATGGGCAAACATTGTTTCTGCGAGAAACCGCTGGCTCACAATGTCCACGAATGCCGCCTGATGGCGAAGGTTGCGGCGGAGAAAAAACTGGTGACGCAGTTGGGCACGCACCATCACGCCAAGGAATCGCATCGCCGCATTGTCGAGATCATTCAATCGGGCGTCATCGGCCCGGTGCGCGATGCGCACGCGATGATCGGCGGCAGTCGCGGCGGCGGCGAGCGTCCGACGGACACGCCTCCCGTGCCGGCGCATTTGCAATGGGACCTCTGGCTCGGGCCAGCGCCCTATCGTCCGTATCATCCGGATTACGTTCCCTACAAATGGCGGTTTTGGTGGGACTTCGGCACCGGCGAGACCGGCAACAACGGCGTTCACACGCTGGACATTCCATTCTGGGCGCTCAACCTGAACCATCCGATCAGCATCGAGGCGAAAGGCCCGCCGGTTCACGCCGAGACCTCGCCAACAAGCATGACGGTTCGTTACGAGTTTGCCGCGCGCGGCAAGATGCCGCCGGTGACGTTGCACTTTTACCACAGCGCAACACCGCCGGCGGCGCTCGACGAGAAGAATCTGCCGGAATGGAAGATGGCCAAATGGAAACCGACGGTGTTGTTCGTCGGCGATAAAGGGATGTTGGCGGCCGATCTGTCCAACTGGAAATTGCTGCCCGAATCAAAGTTCCGCGATTTCCAGCCGACGCCGACGATTCCCGCATCGGTCGGTCATCACCGGGAATGGGTGGACGCCTGCAAGAGTGGCGGCCCGACGACGTGCAATTTCGAGTACGGCGCGGCGTTGACGGAAATGGTGTTGTTAGGCAACGTGGCGTATCGCGCTGGGAAGAAGCTGCGGTGGAACCACGTGAAAATGAAGGCTGCGGATTGTCCGGCGGCGGACCGGTTCATCAAGGAAACCTACCGCTCCGGCTGGCCACTCTGATAACGAAAGGAAAACCTCGTGAAATTCTGGATACTCATGTTGGCCGCGACCTCAGTGCTCGCGGCAGAACCGGCGCCCGACTGGGCGAAACGCGATCTTCGCGCGGGCGTCATCGGCACCGACACCTCGCACGTGCCGGCGTTTGCCGGATTGTTTCAGTCGCACCCGGAATGGAAGATCAAGGTGGTTGCGGCATTCAAGGGCGGCAGCCCCGATATTCCTGCCAGCGCCGATCGCCTCGAAAAATTCGCCGCCACGCTACAGGAAAAATACAACGTCGAGATTGTGCCGAGCATCGAGGAGTTGCTGAAGCGAGTGGACGTGGTGTTGCTGCAAAGCGTGGATGGCCGGCCGCATCTGGCGCAGGCCACGCCCGTGCTCAAGGCCGGCAAACGTCTGTTCATTGACAAGCCGGTGACGGCCAGCTTGGAGGACGCCCGAAAGATCGTGCAACTCTCGAAGGAGACCGGCACGCTGTTCTTTAGTTGTTCGTCATCCCGTTTTCATCCTGAATTGCCGCAACTGCTGACGACGCCCGGCTTGGGCAAAATCACGAAGGTCCAAGGCAGTTCGCCGCTGAACGTCCTCAAGGATCACCCCGACTTGTTTTTTTACGGCATTCACGGCGTCGAGGTCGTCTATGCGGTGTTGGGGCGCGGTTGTGTCAGCGTCACGCGGAAGATGGATGGCGACGCCGATGTGACGACCGGCAAATGGAAAGACGGGCGAATCGGGATTTATCGCAGCGCGGTCAAAGGGAAGTCAGTTCCGATGATCAGCATTTGGGGCGAAGGAGGTTCGGCCCAAACGAAAGGTCGCAGCAGCTACGAAGGCTTGGTGCGGGTGATGGCCGAGTTCTTCCACACGGGACGTGTGCCGGTGGACCCGTTGGAGACCCTTGAGATCGTCGAATTCATGACCGCCGCCCAACTCAGCAAGGAACGGGGCGGTGCCGAGGTTTCCCTCGCCGAACTTCGCACTAAGAAACCCTAACTGAGACATGAAGGAACACCTCGCATTGGCCCTTTGTGTTTCCGTTTGCGCGTCTGCCGAACCGATGAAGCCCAAACCGATAACCGTCACGTCGGTGACAGCGATGCGCGGGGCCGAGTATCCGGAAGGAACGATGCGGATCACGTTCACCAACGCGTTCGACGGCGCGGAGGACTGGGCGCTGTTCCTACCCGGCGACCCGAGCAAGAACACAGTCGTCTATCTTCACGGATCGTTCTCCTACGCTGACCAGATTTTCACTCGCAAAGACGTCCGTAAGTTCTGGCTGAGCAGGATTCAAGAAGGCGGTCATTCGTTGCTGTCGGTCAATACGCGCGGCACCACGTATATGAGCCCGGCAGCGACGGCGGATCTGACGGGCTTGCTCGATCATTGCCGGGACAAACTCGGATGCAAACGGTTTGTGTTGCTGGGAGGCTCAGGCGGCGCATCCAGCGCGATGGCATACGCGGTGTTGCATCCGGAGAAGATTCACGGAGTTGTTGCGATGGGGATGTGCGACATCGTCGCGCGACTGGAGTTCGCGCGGAAAAGTGAGCAACCGGTGCTTCAGAAACTTGTCCAGACGGTGTTCGCCGCGTATGGCGGCTCGCTGGAGGAGAAACCGGAACTTTACCGGGCGCGCTCTGTGTTGGCGCACGCCGACAAGTTGACGATGCCGGTCATTTTGACGATGGGCGAAGACGATCCACTGATTCCCGTGGCAGAGACGCGGAAAATCGCGGTGGCAATGAAGGGGAAGAAGAATTTCGTGTATCACGAAATCCCGAAGGGCAACCACGATTCGGCGGCGTGGGTGGACGTTGATCTGGAAACGCTTCAAATACGGAGGAAGTAAATGCTTCTTCGATTTCTGATTCTCTTGTTCGCCTGTTTGGTTGCTGAAGGGGCGACACCGGTGCCCACGCTTCACGTGACCGATTTGTTCCGGCCACACAATGATCCGGACGATCACTGGGATTTGGCGACGCAATATGCGCTGGCGTGGCAGGACAAGGTGGATTTGCGCGGTGTGATGATTGACTACCCGCAGCCCGGCCGCTCTAATGCGCCCGACATCTGTGCCGTGGCACAGATGAACCACATCACCGGCAAGGCAGTGCCCCTGGTTGTCGGCTCACCGCGCGTGCCGGCGGAAAACGAACTGCGAACAGACGCGGCTGCGGCCGACTTGGCCGGAGTGCGGGCGTTTCTGGAAATGATGCGCCGCTCGCCGCGGCCTGTGACCATCCACGTGATTGGTTCGTGCCGCGACGTGGCGTTGGCAATGCGTCTTGAGCCATCTCTTTTTGCGCGGCAATGTGCCGCCATCTATCTCGATGCCGGTTCCGGCACGCCCGACCCGGTAAAGGCGCGCCAGTTGGAGTGGAACGTGAAACTCGATCCCGCCAGCTACGCCGCCATGTTCAACGCGCCGTGTCCTGTCTATTGGTTGCCGTGTTTCGAGACTGTCAGCACCTCATCCCGCGTCGCGGAATACGGCTCGTTCTATCGTTTCCGCCAGAGCGAGATCCTTCCGTTTCTGTCGGACCGCGTGCAGAACTTCTTCATGTTCATGTATGCTAGGGGAAAAATCCCTGATGGCCTTTGGCTCCGGCAACTGACTGCCCCGGACGATGTCGCCGGCCTCGCTGCACAAGGCAATCGCGACCGGAACATGTGGTGCACGGCGGGATTTTTCCATGCTACCGGGTTAACTGTCACGAAGAGCGGCGAGATCGCGCTGCTCGAATCCAAGCGCGAGCCGGTGTTTGTCTTTGAACCCGTCCGCGTGAAATGCTCTGCCGCCGGCGTGACGGAGTGGATGAAAGACCCTAAGTCGAAGAACCGGTTCATCCTGCGCGTGACCGATGTCGAGCGGTATCAAGCCGCCATGACAGCCGCCTTGAAATCGTTGCTGACGAAATTGCCATGAGATGCGTACCGATCCTGTTTGCCGGATTGCTCGCGGTGAGCCGCGTGCTGGCCGAGCCAACTATCGAGGCGCCGCTCGATGTTCGCAAGACACTGGAAGCGCGTTTTACCGAGCCGCCGAGAGCAATTCAAGATGGGCGGCAGGTGAAAATCACATTTGCTCTCTCCGCGCCGACGGATGTTGAGGTGGCGATAGTTGATGCGCGCGGAAACGTTGTCCGCCATCTGGCCGCCGGTTTGCTGGGGCCAAACGCGCCGAAGCCGCTGGAAAAAGGAACGCTCAGGCAAACACTCTTCTGGAACGGTTGCGACGACGCTGGTCGTTCCGTGGCTGTTGGGGGTTGCAAAGTCCGGGTGCGATCAGGATCGCAGGCGAAACTGGAAAAATATCTGGGCCGTGAGCCGCTCACGTTTGTCGGCAGCATCGAGGCCATTACGGTTGGTCGGGATGGCGAGCTTTACGTGTTGAACGGGGAAGGAGCCAAGTTTGGCCGGGCTGAATTGCTCGTGCTCGACAAGAACGGCAAGTATCTACGCACCATCATGCCGTACCCGGCCAACACGCCCAAGGAACGCACCGAGTCGGTCGGTCACTTGACGGTGGACGGCAGGCGAACACCGATTCTTTTCAGCGGTCATAGTTTTTCTGTGTATCCGTTGGTCTGCGGCATTCGCGGTCAAACGATGGCGGTGCATCCGAAGGGATACCTGATTGCTGCCAGTTCCACCGGCACTGCGCGCGAACATGGTCCGCCGCGTCATCTCATTGCGTTTCATCCGCACGGTGGCGCGCCGGAGGGCGTGCCGTTTGTCGGCCCGAAGATTCTTGAGGCGCGCGGGTTCATGGGCGGCGGCGGCGAACGCGAGGCGGTTGGTCTGGACCGCCTCGCGGTCAGTCCCGATGGCCATTACATCTACTTCAGTCATCATTTCGCCACGCGTCGTTTCGAGACGAAGATATGGAAGCACGGCATCTATCGGCTGAAGTGGTCGGACGAAAAACTTGGCGAACTGTGGCTCGGCAAAGACAAACCCGGCGCCGGCGAAAACGAGTTCAACGATCCGCAGGGCATTGCCGTGGATAGAGAAGGTCGCCTCTACGTGTGTGACCGTGGAAATCATCGCATCAAGATCTACGCGGCAGACGGAAAACTGTTGGGCAAATTCGGCGTCGAGACTCCTGAACAAATCAGCGTGGACGCAGCGACTTCGCGGATATTCGTGCTTTCCCGAATCGCAGAGAAGAGAGCGCCGACCGGTAAACTGTCGGCATTTTCGCCGTGGAAAGAAGGCAAGTGCCACAAGCTCGCTGAGTTGGAAGTGCCGGGATTGAAACTGATGGCGCTCGATTCGCCTACTCGACTTTGGGTGACAATCAGAACCCCATCACAACGTCTGGTGCCGGTCGCGTTTGACGGCAGCAGGTTTGCACTCGGCCAGCCAATCATCAACACCGGCGGCTTGGTCGGACCGAGTTTCTTGGCTGCGGATCCCGCGCGAGACCGGGTTATCGTCAAGGAACATCTGGTCATCCGAAATCAGCGGCCTTTCCGCGCGATCTCTCTCTCCAGCGGAAAGATGACGCACCTGAACCTATCCGGAAGCGACATCACCTTGGACAGTCTTGGCAACATTTATTGCACCGACGGCTACGAGAATACGCACTTGGCGCGTTACAGTCCGGACGGCAAACCGTTGCCCTTTGCCGCCACCGGCTCGAACAAGATCCCGGTGAAGTTCCGGTCTTACGGTCCCGACATGGGATTGCGCGGCCACCGGGTCGCTCCGAATGGTGATATCTATGTGATCCGCTCGGTCAACCACGCCGTCGGTGCCTCGCTCGATCAATACGGGCCGGACGGCAAACTGAAAAAAGCCGGGCTGGTGGCCGGAGTCGGCGGTGGGGATTCCGGTCTCGGCGTGGATGCCGACGGCAATCTGTATGTTGGCATGAACATCCGTCCCGTCGAGAGGCCATTTCCGGTCGAGTTCGCCGGGCAAGTGCCGGTTTCCAACTGGACATGGTGGCGGAAGAAGGTGGAGAAAGCGCCGTGGGGTTACATCTACATGAACCCATATCTCTTTCACATGGGATCGGTGTTCAAGTTTGGCCCGGAAGGCGGTGTCGTGTACGGACAACAAAAAGTCAGCAGGCAAGGCGCGCCGATGACATCGCCGGGCACGGAGTTGGAAAAGTCTCCCGCTAACGTGACGACCTACAAATCGGCTTACCTCGAAAGGACCGTCAAAGTCACCGGCGCCCAGTGGCGCTATGGCGGTGTTGGTAACATCCCCACGAGCCTTGACGGTCCCAGCCCCGACCCCGGTTGCCGGTGCATGCCGTCGCATTTGGACGCCGACCTGTGGGGGCGCGTATTCGCGCCAAGCGCCACGTTGTTCTCCGTGGAAATGCTCGATTCTGCCGGCAACCGCATCGCGCGAATCGGCTCCTACGGCAACGGCGACAGCATCGGCCCCGAAATCGCGTTTGCAGGTCCCGTGGCCTGCGACTTTGCCGAGGCCGACGGCAAACTCTACGTGTCGGACATGGCCAATCGGCGAGTGGTGGTTGTCCGTTTCGACTGGGCGGCCAGCGCGGAGACTTCAATCCCATGAGCGTCGGGCGCATCTTCGACATCCAGCGGTTCTCGATCCACGACGGACCGGGGATTCGCACGACAGTGTTTTTCAAAGGCTGTCCACTCCGTTGCATCTGGTGCAGCAACCCGGAAAGCATTGACCCGAAACCGCAGCTTTCCTACCTGCCTGACAAGTGCATCGCCTGCGGCGAGTGTTTCAAGGTCTGCAAACCAAACGCGCTCACGAAAGACACCGATGGCAAAGCGGTTGTCAACCGCGCCCGCTGCACGAACAGCGGCGCTTGCGCGTCCGTCTGCGACCCGAAGGCGCTGGAGATGGTCGGACGCGATGTCACCGTGGACGCAGCGCTCGAAGTCGTGTTGCGCGACAACGACTACTACACTCAATCGGGTGGCGGCATGACGCTCTCCGGCGGCGAACCGCTGTTGCAGCCGGAGTTTGCCGAGGATCTGTTACACGCCGCGAAGAACCGCGGCATCCACTGTTGCATTGAGACATCGGGCTACGCCGCGTGGGACGTGTTTGAACGATTGAAGAAGGTCGTGGACTTGTGGTTGTTCGACTACAAGGAGACCGATCCGAACCTCCACGCGAAGTTCACCGGCCGCGAACTCGAAACCATCGTCGAACGTCTCCGCCAGTTGCACGACGCAGGCGCAAAGATTCTGTTGCGCTGCCCGATGATTCCGCAGTGCAACGCCCGGCGCGAACATCTCGACGGCATCGTGGCGTTGTCGCGCAAGCTGCCGAAGCTTGTCGGCGTCGAACTGCTACCGTATTTCGATCTCTGGCGCGCCAAGCTCAAGCGTTTCGGCTTGACCACCGCGCTGCCCGACACCGTGAAACCGCCCTCGCGCGAGACGATGAAGTCGTGGAACGACCACCTGCGCGAGCGCGGCGTCCATGTTGTGGGATAAGGACGACCAGCAGGCACGGCTCCGTCACAATACCGGAACGTGGTGGTTGATATCTCAACCACAATGGTTGCAATATCAACCACTTGTTCGACGCAGGTCTCTGACCGCGCCGTTTCTTTGACCGCAAGGTCTCCTCATCGCCATCCGCGACGGAAGACCTTCGGTCGAGCAAAGCGCGCGGTCTGGAGACCGGCGCACAACCGGGGGAGGATGCAGCTTGACTCGCTTGATGGCGTCGCTAGAGTCGGGCTTGCAATGAATCTTTTTTCCATCTTGGCAGCAGCGGCGTTGATGTCGAACGTCGCGATGATTGAGGATTGTCGGTACGCGAATGACGCGGCGGCGCAGGCGAACTGGTCCCCGATGAAGGGGACGGCACCGGTGACAAAAACAAATCTGGCGGGGCAGACCGTGCTGCGGTTGCCGTGTAACTTTGCGGGGACGGCCATCGAACGGGCGTCGTGGGACCGGAAAGTAAAGCTCGATTTGACGGCGTGCCGGGGAATCAAGTTCAAGCTCTGGTGCCGGGACGTTTCGCCGGTGGGGCATTTCAGTTTGTATTTTGAGAGCGGCTCGGGCTGGTATAGCGCGTCGTTTTTCCCGGAGCAGACCAACGCCTGGAACGTCATCACCATTGACAAGGCGGCGACAAAGACGGAAGGCAAGCCCGCCGGCTGGGGACAGATCAAGACGATCCGGTTGTCGGCGTGGCGCGGGAAGGACGTGAACACGGAACTGTTGCTCGGCGAGATGACGTTGGCCGACGCGCTTGGCGGCGACGCGACCGTGGCCGTCATCCGCGGCGAGTCGGTGGCGCAACGGAGTCCCGACGAAGCGCAGAGCGTGGCGCAGTTCACCGAGGCGGTCACGGAGCAGTTGCGGGCGCTGGACATCGGTTGCGCGGTGGTCAGTGACCTCGATGTGACGGCGGAACGGTTGAAGTCGGCGAAGCTGGTCGTGTTGCCGCACAATCCATGGATGCCGGAAAACGTGGCGGATGAACTGGCAAAGTACGCCAACGCCGGCGGGAAACTGCTGGTGTTCTACTCGGTGCCAAGCAAACTGCGCGGCGTGTTGCATGTTCAAGGCGGCGAACATGTGCGACCGAAGTACACAGGCAATTTCTCCACGATGCGATTCGCGCCGAACGCTTTGCCGGGCGCGCCGGCGATGGTGGGGCAACGCTCGTGGAACATCCATGCGATGGCACCGGTTGCCGGCGAGAGTCGGGTGTTTGCGGAGTGGCTCGACGCGAACGGGCAACCGACGGGTTACGCCGCGGTGCTCGGCTCGACCAACGGGCTGGTGATGACGCACGTGTTGTTGTCCGACGACGCGGCGAACAAGCGGCGGATGTTGCTGGCGATGGTCGGCTATCTTGTGCCGGATGTCTGGCGCAAGGCGGTGGACGCGAGCATCGCGCGGGTCGGGATGCCGACTGACGATACGGCGCGGGCGTTGCGTGACGCGGCATTAAAGCTGGCGGCGGCCGGGCGGTTCGCCGAGGCGATGGACAAAGCCGCCGCCGCTCAACAAGAGGCCCAGAAAGCGTTCTGTCGGGCGCAACGCCCGGAGCCGAACGAGTTCCGTGCGTTCTGGTGTCACAGCGCGTTTGGCGTCGAGGGGATGGAATGGGACGAAGCGGTTCGCCGGCTGGCGGACAACGGTTTCACGGCGATTCTGCCGAACATGCTTTGGGGCGGCGCGGCGTTTTATGACAGCAAGGTGCTGCCGGTCGTCGCGGCGGACAAGGGCGACCAGATCGCGAAGTGCGTCGCCGCCGCCAAGAAGTCCGGCATCCAAGTCCACGTCTGGAAGGTGAACTGGAACCTCGGACACCACGCGCCGGCGGAGTTCGTGGAGAAAATGCGGAGGGCGGGACGGCTCCAGATGAGCGCGCGCGGCAAAGAGGAGAAATGGTTGTGCCCGTCGCATCCCGACAATCAGAGGTTGGAGGTGGATGCGATGTTGGAGGTCGCGCGCAAGTACGACGTGGCGGGGATTCATTTCGATTACATCCGCTATCCGGGTGGCAACTACTGTTTCTGCGACGGTTGCCGGCAACGGTTCCAACGGTCGGTGGGCGTGCCGTTGCCGAACTGGCCGAAAGAGGTTCTCGATGAGGGGCCGTTACGCCAGAAGTGGCTCGATTGGCGCCGCACCAACATCTCGACGGTCGTGCAGGCCGTCAGCGAACAGGCGCGCGCCATCAAACCGAAGATCAGAATCTCCGCCGCGGTGTTCCGCCAGTGGAACACCGACCGCGACGGCGTCGGCCAGGACTGGAAACTCTGGTGCGACAACGGCTGGCTTGATTTCGTTTGTCCGATGGACTACACGCCGATCAACCGTAACTTCGAGAACTGGATTGCCCAGCAGGTCCAGTGGGCCGGGCACGCGCGATGTTATCCCGGCATCGGCGTCAGCGCGTCGCACTCGAAGTTCGGCGTGGACCGTTTGATCGAGCAGATCATGATCACGCGCCAATACAAGACGCGCGGCTTCACCATCTTCAACTATGGCGTCACCGAGAGCCGCGACCTGCTGCCGTTGCTCGGACTCGGCATCACCGCGCCGCAAAAATGAACGCGATTCTTGCAGCGATAACATTCGTCGCCGCTCTCGCCAGTGACTGTAGCCGCGAGCCTGCTTGCGGCCTTCGGGAAACGAATACCGCCAACACCCACCGCGAGCAGGCTCGCGGCTACAACTCGGAGGCGCGCGACGAACAGGATGTGCGACGCGACGCCGTGATGCACGCGCAATTGGAACGCCCGTATCCGGAGGAAGGCTGCTGGCATTACGAGGATCTCGCGTTGGCGGCTTACTGGCTGGATGATCGAGCAAAGGGCGATCAGGCGATCCTCACCGAGCGACAAAAGGCGTTTCCCGAGTCTCTCAAGATCGGCAACTTCCATTGGCACGCCTACATTCTGGAACGCATCTATTTTCTTTTCAGCCGCGCGAGCAAACATTTCCCCGGCCGCATGAGCGCCGAGGCCGAGGCGGCGTTGCTCGACATGCTCTGGCAATGGGCTGGGCCGCGGTGCCGATTGGAGATGACGTTGCCGGAACGCGATTGGTGGAAATGGGGCAGCGAGAACCATCACGCACAGGCGTGGTCGAGCTTCTGGGGCGCGGCACAAATTTTTGCGAAACATCCCGACTACAAGAATCGCCGCTACGCCGACGGCACAACACCGGCACAAATGGCGACCGCGTTCAACGAATACTTCAAGCGTCACGCCCGCGAACGCGCCGCGAAAGGACTGCTTGTCGAGTGCAACTCCGGCTACAACAAATACACACTCGGCGGCTGGTATAACCTCGCCGATTTCGCCGACGACCCCGTGTTGCGCCGGCGGTACGCGATGCTGCTCGACCTGTTTTGGGCCGATTGGGCCATCGAACAGATCAACGGCGTTCGCGGCGGCAGCCGTCACCGTTGCTACCCCGGCAGGGACTCGACCGACGGCTCCGGCATGGACGGCGTGGCGTGGTTTCATTTTGGCCTCGGTCGTGAAAAGAGCCAGCATCCATCAGCAATGTGCGCCGCAACGACCTTTTGGCGGCCATCGCCGGTTGTTTCGGAGCTTGCACTTGATGTCGCCGGGCGTGGCATTTATGAGTACGTCTCGCGCCGGCCCGGACTCAAGGCCAATGTGCCGCCGGTAAACTACGTGAGTGACCCCAAGCATCCGTTTCATGTCCCACAAGGCATTTACCCGTTGCGTCCTGACGGCGGAGGATTGCTCCGCTACACGTATTGCACGCCGGACTTCGTGATCGGCACGAGCATGGTCGAAGCCCGTCCATTGGACGATTGGACCGCGATCAGCAGCCAGAACCGTTGGGAAGGCGTGATCTTCGCCGGGCATCCGACCGCGCGCATCTTCACTCAACCGCTGACACCCAAACGCGGCAGCGTCTATAACGCCCATTGGTCGGTTCAGAAACGCGGCGTCCTCATCATCCAACGCCTGAAAACGCACAAGTCCGCCAAAGGACAGCGACTCTGGTTCGACGCCGCGTTGCGCCGGGCCGAGACGAACGGCTGGGTGTTCGCCGAAGCGCCGCAGGCGTTCGCTGCCGTGCGCGTTGTTCACGGCGGCACTGAATGGGAACCGGACACCATCGAGCAACACCGAAAGAAGAAAGGCGCGACCGACACCGGCGAGTGGCTCAAATGCGTCAACGAATTCTCGCCGGTCATCATCGAAGTCGTGCGCAAGGCTGACTGTGCGAGCTTCGCCGAGTTTCAGCGCGCAACGCTCGCAAACCCGCTGCGTTGGGAGAAGAATCGTCTCGACTACACCAGTCGCCTGAACAAGACCACGCTCACATTGTTCGCCGACTACTCGCGTCCGCCGTTGGTGGACGGCCAACCTCTGAACTACGCCCCGCCGCGCGTCTATGACAGCCCCTTCATCCAAGCTGACTTTGGCAAAGGCGTCGTGACCGTTCAGAAAGGAACCCAGAAACTCGTTTTGGATTTCAACCAATGAGAAATCGCGTGTGCAGCGAAATGGAACCGCCGATACACGCGGATAGGAGCAGACCGGAATCGCACCCTCAACCAACGTCTTGACCTTCGTTGTGCCGGTGCCTATCCTGCCGCCATGAAAGCGTTGGGCACACTGCTCACCGGGATGAAAACCACCCTCCTCCTTCCCTAGCTGATGAAAAGGAGAATGAAACGGAAGCGGCAAAAACCAGCCATAGCTGAAGAGAAACGCGCTGGCTATGTGTATGTGCTGATTAACCCAGCGATGAAGGACATCGTGAAGATTGGACGAACAATCAACAAGTCCGAAGAACGAGCAGCGGAGATCTCGCGCGGATCAGGAGTCCCAACAGCTTGGCGAGTGGCCTACGAAGAATTTGTAGATGACTGCTTCGAAGTGGAGAAACGGTTGCACGAACGCTTCGCAAAGCACCGTTATCATCAAGACCGGGAATGTTTCTGGATGCCCTTGAAAGACACCATCAAAGGTCTCAGGGATGAAGTCGCAAGAAGGAACATCTATGACCTTCTTCCCGAAATCCGTGAGTACTACAAGACGGAAGTGAAGCAGAGCATCGCTTCCATCCGTCTGTCACGCCGGGAGAGCGCACTGTGGGTGGAGATTACAGAGATAGATCACTCTGGTCGCTTCACGCAAAACAGTCTGAAACTAACTGCAAAGAATGGTGATGGGAAGGATCTCTTCTCGCCCGAAAAAGGCATGTTCCAAAATGCTCGTCAGTTTCTGGATCAGATGGTGATTCGCCCCAAGACGTTGGGGTGTTGCGACTTGATATTCACCGAAGAAGCTTGGGCTGAACGACAGTTTTCGCTTAGTCTCGAAGATAAGCCGAGAATGGTGGAACTTCGCGATTTGCTGGCGGCTTGCGATGATCTGAATGGGCCTCACGTTTTGTGGGTGGCGTATGGCGGTGCAGTGAGGATTGACTTCTTAGGCGACATGGTCGAATGGGTGTGGCGCTGCGTGAATTCCTTTAGGAGCCAGTATCCTGTTGGCGAGAGATCTTATGACTTAGGCTTTTGGTCGCATGTTCAATTTCATTATCGGTCTTGGCCAGCGGGGAAAGGATATGTTGGCAAAGAAGCATCCGAGAATTCCGCGTGGGTGGCCAAAATATTCAATCGGTTGATCAAGGATTACCGGCGAAACGCCTGTAGGCGGCTCAAATGGAATGCAAAGCCTATGTGAGAAGCCAAACGTGCTGACCAACAAGGTTTGTAGTTGCCGATTGAACTAGCCCAAAAGAAGATCCGATTTGTCGTTGCCGACTAACAGTATCATTTCGCCCTTCCGCGGTCTTTCGCAGGCCACTGCTTTGTATTCTGAAACCAACGGAAGTTCTGCCTGTGACGATGACCGTGGGAAGTAGTAGGTGTCCTGTAATTCAGGTTGCCTACCAGCAAAGAGTGCCATGTCCGAGGGAAAATCGGCTGCATCGCGGAGCCGCATATACTTTTCTTGGAAGGTGTGAAGGGCGCCTTGCAAGAGCATCTTCTTTGTGATTGTGATTGAGTACCAGTTCATGCCAGCAAGTATTGATTGTGAATGTTCAGGATTCAACTGCAAAGTTCGAGAGGAGGTGAACGCCAACACGCCGATCAACGTGCTTCGTAATCATTGGCAACGGCGTGGTGGAGAAAACAAGCTTGAGCACGCTGGTGGGAACGGGTATGTTGGCGGCGATGAAGACAGCAGCAGCTTTGACCGAACAGGCGTTGCGGATGCCGGTGGAACGACGGGCACGGCTGGCGCACGCGTTGATTCAGAGTCTGGACACCGAGAGCGATGCCGATGTGGAGAGGCACTGGGACGCTGAGATTGCCCGTCGTGTGGAGGATATTCGCAAGGGACGCGTCCAAGGCATTCCCGCCAGCAAGGTTTTCGCGCGCCGTCCGCGCCGCTCCGCGTGAAGCCGGTGGATTTCCATCCGGAAGCGCAAGCGGAGTTCTTCGCGGCTCAGGATTACTACGAACAATGCGTGGAAGGACTCGGCTTTGACTACCGCGCCGAGGTGCAAGACGCATTGGCCATTATCCAAGTAGCCCCACAACGCTGGTCAATCCGCACCCACGAGACACGCACGTATCTGGTACACCGGTTTCCGTTTGCGGTAGTCTATCTCGATTTGCCCGACAAGATTTGGGTCGTTGCCGTTGCCCACCTGCGTCGCCGTCCCGGCTACTGGAGACACAGGTTGTAAGTTCTGGTTTCGAGCGCAAAATCCAAATGTTTGTCAAACGCAGCCTGTCTTGCTTATACTTGCCGCCGTTGATGAAGCCGACCGCCCATTCCGTTTTGTCCCGCCGGCAATTTCTTGTTGCTGGCGGAATAGCGACGTTGGCGGGGACGTTTTTCAACGCGGGGGCTACGACACCGCGACGATTTTTCTCCGTTGCCCAGCGAAACGGTCGGTGGTGGTTCATCACGCCGGAAGGGAAACCGTTCTTCTCGATTGGCCTGAACCACATTGACCCGTCGCCGTTGCGATTCACCTCGAACGGCGACCTCTGGGAACGCAAATACGGCAACTCGATGGAACGATGGCTGAAAGAGTCGGTTGCGCCGGACCTACGCGCGTGGGGATTCAACACCGTTGGTTGGACACAGGAAGTCGTCACGCGCGGACCAACGAATCACCGGCACTCGCGCGCGTTTACGTTTGAAGAATATCAATGGCTCGGTTTGCCGTATTGTCATCAATTGCCGTTCGCCGATTTTCACCAATGGGAGGCTGAGACACGGCATCCCAACTTTGCCAGCCCGGAGTTTGCCGAGTGGTGCGATTACGTCGCGCGCGAACATTGTGCGCGCATGAAGGACGATCCGAAGCTGATTGGTTACTTCTACATTGATTGTCCGACGTGGATTCACACGCGCCCGGAATGCGAGTGGAAAGGCCCGCTGTTCAACCCTGAGAAACTCAAGACCGAGTCTGGACGCAAGGAACTTTTCGAGCTTGCGACGCAATATTATCGGGTCACACACGACGCGATTCGCCGATACGACAAGCACCATCTCATCCTTGGCGATCGCTACGAGGCCAACCGTCCCATCGCCGACGAAGTCATGGAAGCCGCCAAACCGTTCGTGGACGTGTTCTCTTTCCAACATTTCTCGAAACCGGAAGCAGTCGCGCAGAATCTGGCGCACTGGCACCAGAAAACCGGCAAGCCGGTGTTGCTTGCCGATTACGCTGTGACGGTGAAAGGGACGAATAGTCCCCCGCGTCACAGCGGCGCGGGTTACGCGGAGATGTCGCGACGACTCCGCAAAGTGCCGGGCTGCGTCGGCGCCCACTTGTGTGGGGCGTATCTGCGAAATGAATGTCGCAAACGCGGGTTGCTCGATGCCGCCGAGCGGCCCGACGAAGAAGTGTTGCAGGATATTGTTGCCGCCAACCGTGAAACTACTGTATGGATGAACAAACTATGAAACTATCAAGAATAGCAGGTCCTGTGGGAGCGCCCTTTTGGGCGCGACTGTGTTGGCGAATCGCGGCCAGAAGGCCGCTCCTACAATGCATCTTGATCGCAATCGTCGCCGGAATTTCCCCGTTAGCGCTCGCCAAACCCAATATCGTCTTCATTCTCGCTGATGATCTTGGCTACACCGATCTCGCTTGCTACGGAAGCAAGTACTACGAGACGCCGCACCTTGACCGCGTGGCGGCGCAGGGAATGAAGTTCGCCAGCGGTTACACCTGCGGTCCGAATTGCCAACCGACGCGCGCCGCATTGATGAGCGGCCAGTACAATCCGCGCACCGGCGTCTATACCGTCGGCGGCATTGACCGGTTCGCTTGGCAAACCCGCACACTTCGGCCCGTGGACAACGTGCAGAACCTGCCGCTCGAAAAAATCACCATCGGCCAAGCCATCAAGAAAGCCGGCTACAGCACCGGCTACTTCGGCAAATGGCACCTCGGACAAGACGGCGATTATCATCCCGGCAAACGCGGTTTTGACGAAGCGATTACTTCAATGGGAGTCCACTTTGATTTTAAGACGCAGCCGAAAGTTGATTACCCGAAAGGAACTTATCTCGCCGACTGGCTGGCCGACAAATCAGTTGATTTCATTCGACGACACAAAGAAAAACCGTTCTTCCTCGTGCTGGCGCACTTTGCCGTCCACACGCCACTTCAGGCCAAGCAGAACTGGATTGACCACTTCAAACCGAAATCGCCTGTCGGCGGCCATCAAAACCCGACCTACGCCGGCATGATCGCCAGTGTGGATGAAAGCGTCGGACGCATCATGGCGTTGCTCGACGAACTGAAACTCAGCGACAACACGCTGCTGGTTTTCTCCAGCGACAACGGCGGCGTCGGCGGTTACGAACGCGAAGGCATCCAAGGCGGCGACGTCACCGACAACGCGCCGTTGCGCGGCGGCAAAGGAATGCTCTACGAAGGCGGCGTCCGCATCCCGTATATCTTCCGCTGGCCGGGCAAGATCAAATCCGGCACTGTCTGCAACGAACCGATCAACAGTGTTGATCTCTACCCGACACTGGTCGAACTCGCCGGAGGCAAACCAGACCCCGCTTACACGCTCGACGGCACCAGTTACCTCAATCTCCTGACCGGCGGCAGCAAGGCGAAACGCAAAGCGCTCTATTGGCATTTCCCCGGCTATCTCGGCTCCGGCGGAAATACTTGGCGCACCACGCCGGTCGGCACCATCCGCGACGGCGACTGGAAACTCTTGGAGTTCTTCGAGACCGGCAAACGCGAACTCTATAACCTCAAAGACGACATCGGCGAGAAACACGACCTCGCCGGCTCGCAGCCCGACAAGCTCAAGGAACTTCACGACAAACTTCTTGCCTGGCGCAAACAAATCGGCGCGCCAATGCCGACCCCCAACACACCCAGCGAGATCGTCCCGGCCAAGGCGAAAGGCAAAGGGAAAGGCCGTAAGAAGAAGACTGCCGCCGAGGAATAAACGGAGAAGTAGTCCTCACGCTCCGCGTGAGGATCGCCCTCAAAATCATCACGCGGAGCGTGATGACGACTCTGGTGGTCGCGTCCTGCAACCAGAGCTTCACCACGGTGTTTGACTGTGGTAAGTATGCCGGCCATGAGAAGATTATTTGCCGTCCTCCTTGCGCTCTTTGCGTCTTTTTGCGGCTATTCCGCCACGGCCAAGATGCCGAATGTGATTTTCATCCTCACTGATGACCAAGGGTGGGGCGACGCGAAATTCGCCGGGCATCCGTATGTGAAGACGCCGAACCTCGACCGGCTCGCCAAGCAGGGCACGTGGTTCAAACAGTTTTACGTCGCGGCGACGGTTTGTTCGCCGAGCCGGTGCGCGTTCATGACCTCGCATTTTCCGGCGCGGCATCACATCCACGGCCATTTCTCGTCGCACGAACAGAACGTCGCGCGTTACATGCCCGACTGGCTTGACCCGAAGACGCCGACCATCACGTCGCTCCTGAAACAAGCCGGCTACGCCACCGGTCATTTCGGCAAGTGGCACCTCGGCGGCGGCGATAACGCACCGATGCCCGAAGCCTACGGCATTGACGACGTGCGTGCCACGGTTTGCCGCGACCCCGCATGGACAGAGCCGGCCACGACGTTCTGGGCGAAGTCCACGCGCCTGTTCGTGGACGAGGCGATTCGGTTCATCAAAGCCAACAAGGACCGGCCATTCTACGCCAACGTCTGGACGCTCTTGCCGCACGCGCCGCTGAACCCGACACCGGAACAACTCGCCGTCTATGAAAAGCTGGAACCATCGCCGGATGCGTTTCCGAAATGGATGCGCAACTACGCCGCGCAAGCCAAAGACTTGAAGATCCAGATGAAAATCTTCTGCGCATCGTTGACTGATCTCGACACGCAGATTGGCCGGTTGCTCGACGCACTCGACGAACTGAAGCTCGCCGATAACACTATTGTCTTTTTCTCCAGCGACAATGGCCCCGAAGATTACCGGATCGGCAACGCCGCCAACGCCGGCGTCGGTTCGACCGGGGTGTTGCGCGCCCGCAAACGCAGCATGTATGAAGGCGGCATCCGCACCTTCGGCCTGTTGCGCTGGCCGGGGCGCGTTGCGGCAGGTCGCGTGGACGACACGAGTGTGATTGGCGGCGTGGACTGGTTGCCGACTGTCTGCAAACTCACTGGCGTCAACGTGCCGGCAGCGGTGCAGCCTGACGGCGAAGATGTGAGCGACATCTGGCTTGGCAAATCGCGTCCGCGCAGCAAACCGTTGTACTGGGAATGGCTCTTCCGCGTCTGGGGCGACGAATACACGCCGCCGATGCTGGCCATCCGCGACGGCAACTGGAGACTGTTCGTCAACCACAACGGGACCGGTGCCGAGTTGTACGACATCGTGAAGGACATCTCCGAGGAACACAACATTGCCGCCGAACACCCGGACGTTGTAAAGACGCTCACCGCGAAGGCGCTGGCGTGGGCGAAATCGTTGCCGCCAAGCAAGGCGCGCGAGCTGGTCGCCCCCGGCAAGCCGCTCGAATCGCAACGTCAGCCAGCCAAGGGCAAGGCGAAAGGCAAACCCACTCTTGACCGCGCCGCCATCTTCAGGGCGTGGGACACCAACCACGATGGCAAGATGTCGCTCGAAGAATATCTCGCCAAGTTCCCCGACAAAACCGAGGGCCGCCGGCGATATCCGACGTTCGACGCGAACAAGGACGGCGTGCTGAGCGAAGCGGAGTTTGTTACAATGGGGCGGAAATGATTATGAAAACAATGCTGACCGGAATTCTGCTTGAAAATGCTGTGGTAGGGGCGACCCGCCGGGTCGCCCGCGGGTTGAAATGCCAACGACGCGGACGAGCCGGCGGCTCGTCCCTACCTGCGCTATTGTGGGCGGCTGTCAGCTTCTGGTGTGCGGCGGCTTGCGCTGCGGACAAACCAAATGTTCTCCTGATCTGCGTGGACGACCTCAAACCGTTGCTCGGCTGCTACGGCACGCCCATCATCCAGTCGCCGAACATTGACCGGCTCGCCACGCGCGGCGTACTCTTCGAGCGCGCGTTCTGCAACCAGGCCGTCTGCGCGCCGTCCCGCAACGCGTTGATGACCGGACTGCGCTCATCGTCCATCGGCATTTACGATTTGCCGACGAACTTCCGCAAGGCCGTGTCCGATGCCGTCACGGTCGCGCAGTATTTTCGGAAATACGGTTACCGTACCGAGGCGATGGGCAAGATCATGCACGTCGGCCACGGCAACTACGAAGATGCCGATTCGTGGACTGTCCCGCACTGGAAACCCAGAGGAGCGCAATACCAACTCAAGGAAAGCACCGCAAGCACCCGTCCTTCAAAAGTCGGCGGTCCGCGCGGCGCCGCCACCGAATGTGCTGACGTGCCGGATAACACTTACCCTGACGGACTGATCGCTGACGAAGCCATCGCCCGCCTGCGTGCCGCGAAAGCAAAACCCGGCGAGCCGTGGTTCATCGGCGTCGGATTCCTCAAGCCACACCTGCCGTTTGTCGCGCCGAAAAAATACTGGGACCTCTACAAGCGCGACGTGTTTCCGCTCCCCACGCTCAAGGTGCCACCCATCGGTGCGCCGGAATTCGCGCCGACCACTTGGGGCGAACTTCGCCAGTATACCGACATTCCTGAGGTCGGCCCGCTCGATGACGCGAAGATTCGCCTCCTCATCCACGGTTATCATGCCGCCACCAGCTACATGGACGCGCAGGTGGGCCGCGTCCTCGATGCGCTCGACCAACTTGGTTTTGCCAAGAACACCATCATCGTTCTTTGGGGCGACCACGGCTGGCATCTCGGCGACCACGGGATGTGGTGCAAACACACCAACTACGAACAAGCCGCCCGCATCCCGTTTATCGTCGTCGCGCCCGGCGTCGCCAAGCCCGGCGCGAAAACCGGCGCGCTTGCCGAGACCGTGGACATTTATCCATCGCTGTGCGAACTCGCCGGGCTGCCCGCGCCGCAAGGTCTCGACGGAGCGAGTTTCGTGAAGGCGTTGAAAAGTCCGTCGGCCACGACGAAGGAAGCTGTGTTCCACGTTTATCCGCGTGGCAAACTGCTGGGCCGTGCTGTCCGCACTGCCCGTTACCGGTTGGTCGAGTGGAAGGAAATCGGCGCTCCGTCTGACACTGCTGTATTCGAGCTTTACGACTACGAAGCCGACCCCGCCGAGACGAAAAATCTCGCCGCCGACAAGCCCGCCATCGTCGCCGAACTTCGCGCCATTCTCGCCAAGCAACCCGAAGCGAAACCACAAGTTCGCGCCGATGGCCAGCCGGCGAAGAAATCCAAGACGAGCAAATCAAAACAAGATCGCGGCGCGATGTTCGACAAGCGCGACAAGAACAAAGACGGTAAATTGACCCTCGAAGAGTTTCTCGCTGGTCAACCCGACCCCGACGAAGCCCCGAAACGGTTTCCGTCGTTCGACAAGAACAAAGACGGCTTCCTGAGCCGGGAAGAATTCATCAAAGGAGGAAAACCATGAATATCAAATTGTGTTGCGTGATTCTCACACTCGGATTCTCCTGTTTCGCCGCCGAGGACGGCAAACTCCGCATCATTTGTTTTGGCGCGCATCCCGACGACTGCGAACTACAAGCTGGCGGCTCCGCCGCACTCTGGGCGGCCAAAGGCCACCATGTCAAACTCGTCGCAACCACCAACGGCGACATTGGTCATTGGCGCGAGGCCGGCGGACCACTGGCGCGCCGGCGCAAGGCGGAAGTGGAGAAGGCCCACAAGGTGCTTGGCGTCGCCACCGAGGTGCTCGACATCCACGATGGCGAGTTGATGCCGACGCTGGAAAACCGGCGCACCATCACCCGTCTCATCCGCGAGTGGAACGCCGACATCGTGATGGGGCCGCGTCCGTGGGATTATCATCCTGACCACCGGTACACGGCGATTCTCGTGCAGGACGCTGCGTTCATGGTCGCGGTGCCGTTTTTTTGTCCTGACGTTCCGGCGCTGAGAAAGAATCCGGTCTTCCTCTACTACACCGACCGGTTTCAGAAACCGAACCCATCGAAGGCCGACATCGTGGTGGACATTGACCCTGTGATCGAAAAGAAACTCGATGCGTTGGCGTTCATGGAATCGCAATTCCTCGAAGGCGGCTGCCTCGCCAACGAATCGCTTCTGCCCGCCAACGCGGCGCAACGCGAACAGCGAATCAAGCAGGTTCGCTCCAGTCAGGACAAACGGTTTCGCGCGGTCGCTGACCGGTTCCGCAAAGAGCTGATTGAATGGTGCGGCTCCGAGCGCGGTCCGAAGATTCAGCACGCCGAGGCTTTCGAGTTGTGCGAGTATGGCCGGCAACCAACGAAGAACGAATTGCGAAAGCTCTTCCCGTTCTGATGGTAGGGACGAGCCGCCGGCTCGTCCTTTGGGTTTTGCGGGCGACCCGGCGGGTCGCCCCTACCGGCAAATCTCTATCAACTCCACGATCCGATCCGCCAGACGGCGGCGCAGATTGTTGTAGTGGTCGTGGCTGAGGTTCTCTGCGAAAGTGGATTGCTTGGTGTTGGTTTCCACGTCGCTGGCGAGCACGGCGACAAGCTCGGCGCGCGCTTTCGCTGCCGCGCGTTTTTGCGCTTCGTTGCCCTTCTCGGCACGCGCCGCCAGTTGTTTCAACGTCGCGATGTAACGCAGATCATCCACGCCTTCGCGCAGTGACTCCCAATCCATGGTCGGAATCAGCGTGCCGTTTGGGCCGGGATAGACGGCGCACCAGTCGCGCGCGTCGCCGTCGAAGTCGTTGAACGGATCGCCGGTCAAAGCCTGGTAATGCCAGTAATACATCGCCTCGGCGGGGCGGCGATAGAAACCGAAGCCGCATGAGCTGCGCGCTTTTCGGCAGTCGTTCAGGTAAGCCGAGCCGTAACGCATGTAGCGTTTGCCGCGCGCCAACAACCGCTGCTCCTGTTCGAGAGTGTACTCAATGTTGCCACACCAAATGTCGAACGTGTCGCCCCATTTCTCGCCGGCCTTGTAATTATTCACCGTGATGTAGCTCGTCGCGCCGGCCACTTTCGCGATGAGCGCGCAGAGGTCGTGCGCCTTGCGGCCACGCTCGTCGGCGTTGCCGATCTCGTCCACCGGATAGTAGAGCAGCTTGAGCGCCGTGGGATCGCTGGAAACTTTTTCCAACTCGCGGATCAACCCGACGTAGAGACTGTCAAAATCGCCTTTCGGGAATGCGCGCTTGAGCAGTCCCTCAAAACTGTTGTTGTACGGAATCGGACCGGTGAGACCGAGCCGGCGAAGTCGTTGCAAGGACGCCAGCAACTCGCTCGCATCCACGACGAGCTTGCCGTCCACGTTGCTGACTGTCGGCGAACGGCTGATGGTGACGGCGCGCATTCCGTGTTCGACCATGTCGCGCACTTGCCGGTCGAGCAATTCGGCCTCGCCTTTTTGGTCGCGCCAATACATTCCGACAACCCGCTCCGCCGTCGCGAGCGCGAACGGCAACACCTCCAGACACAGCGTCGTCTCCCAGCGCTGGCCGTCAGCCGTCACGACCCGCAACGGGCCGCGATACTCGCCCGGCTTCGCGCGGTCCGGCACGTGGATGGTGATCCAGAATTCCTGTGTGCAATCGCTGTTCACGTCCACGGCCGGAACTTGTTCGAGAAGTTCCGGCACAATGCGCCAATCGTGACTCCACGACGAACCGACACGTTGCGGCCAACATTTGACCGTGCGGACGTCAACCGCTGAGGCGGGAATCGTTTCGCCGCCGGGACCGGTGAGGTTGCCAGGCTCGACTCGCACGCCTTTCAACGGTAGTAGCGCGCGCAACGCCACGGCCACCGGCTCGTATTCGCCGGGCGTCGCGAACGTCGCGCACGGTCGCGCCACGGCAGCGGCGGTCGGCACGCTGTTGGTGAAGATGAGTTCCATCCAGTTCGGGGTCCACGCGACGAAACCGCGTGTGCGGTCAGCGGCAGTGACCATCGTGTTGGTCTCGATGTAAGGCATCTCCTTGAACTGTGTGGCGAACAGTGACTGCTTCTCCTGCTCGATGGCGGCGCGGATCATCGCGATGCGTTTGTCGGCAAACACTCCCGCCGGCAGGACAACGAGGCCGTTGAGCACGAACGGCCCCGACGTGAACGTCAGGTTCAACTGTCCGTCTGCCACCGTCACGTCGAAAACGATGTTGGTCATGAGTGGCGGCGGGAAAACAATTACGGGAACCGCGACACGGCTTTCCGCTTCGATCTGAAACTGCTGTTTGCCGGCACGACCGTAAGCGGTGTCGCCGTGAAACGTCATCACGCGGTATGCGCCATTAGGCACGTCAAGCGCGAATGTCTGGCGCGCTTGCGACGACACGAAGTCGCGATAGAGCGTATTGCTGACGGAACTTGATCCTTTGCGTCTTGTCTTCTCGACGCGCTCGCGCTCTTCCAGTTTGGCCCCGCCCTTGATCCAGCCGAAGCCTTGCGCCTTCGAGTAAACGCAGCGCGCATCGGCGACGTGGAACTGCGCGAACGATGGCGAGTTGGCCGGGCCGAAGTCGAACGCCCACCACGTGATGCCGTCTTGCTCGCGGCGCGGCGATGTCGCGCGGATGGAAATCACCTGCGCCGCTTGTTCTTTCGTTGCTTCACGGCCCCAGACAGCGATCTCGGAAAGCGTGACGTAGCTCTTGCCTGCGGCGCGATGGAACACGAGCCGCAGTCCATCAGCAGCGCGATTCACCGACAGTTCGTTCCATCCGTTTCGCGCCGGCGCGATGCGACCCACTTTGAGGATGTCAGACCGCTCCAACGGATCGCCGGTGACGAAGACGTCCACATCGCTGGTGCCGTGCGGACCGGTTTCCGGGTTGAGCAGATGAACCGCCACACGCTCGACGAAGAAGACTTTGCCAAGGTCCACGAGCAATTCGGGCTGCGAAACGTTTTGCCAATAAACGTATGGCATGGGTCTGTGTTTGTAGTTGTAGGTGGTGTTGCCGTCGGTGAGCGCACCGCCGGCAAAGGCGATGCGAGTCTTATTGGTCTCGACGGCGGAAAACGTGGGCGTGGGTTGATACGCGCCTTTTGTTTCAATCCGGGCCGCATTGCGCAGCTTCAGATCCTGCGATGGCTTGTTGTCGGTCAACAGGAAACTCTGTTCCACCGCGCACGCAGACGCAGCCAACATCAACGCCATGAAAGCTTTCATGGGCACAAATCATATCACAGAAACCTCGCACTTGACGTTGCATTCACAAAACGCCACCATGCGGCGCAATTCACCATGAAAACAATCATCATTGCTCTGTTTGCCGCCGCTGCCATTCCCAACCAACCGAT